>NZ_JBSGWV010000057.1:0-40434 GCF_053609105.1 Streptomyces sp. NPDC054975 | reverse complement strand
CGATCTCCCTCCCCCTGGCCGGCCAGGCGTGCTCGGTCGCCCTCTCCCTCCCCGTCACCGAACACCACCGGCTTCTGGACGCCGCGCAGGCCCTCCGCGACCGTTCCACCGGCCTCCTCCTCGCCCTGGTCCTCGCCACCAACCCAACCTCCAGCACCATGCCCACGCCTGGGCCACCATCCGAGCCCGAAGCCCCGCGGCCGAGCGCGCTATGGACACCCAGCCCTGCCCTGGCAGCGCCCCCCTCCCTCGGCCTGCATCGCGTCGGCTACGTCCCACACCTGATCATCACCAGCCGCTAGGCGGCGGGGTGATAGGCGCGAACCCGCACCGAACACCAGCTCATCTCCCCAGGACAACAGACAACCGAACAGGAAAGCCGACATGATCAACGGCCTCGGGAGCAAACCCCGATCGCCCAACGACCCACCTCCGCCGCCCTCCATCAGCGACGCCATAACCAGCTGGCTGGTACCTGCGCTTCTCGTCTTGGAAATCATCGGACGGGCCGTGGCCATCTTGGACGGCTGATACCGGTGGACCAGTACGTGTCCCTCGCCGCGATACTCTGCCGGAAAGCCGTGCAGCTCTTCGGTGATCTGCTCGCCATCCACGACTCACTGTGCGCCGCCCACACCTAGCCCACGCGACCGAGCCGACGGCGGCTCCGCCAGATGCCTGGTCAGGTCACACGCCCGGCTCGAGCAAGCCCGCACCGCAGGCCTCTCCGGGCACCGCGACGTTTGGTCGGAGCACGGCATCCGACAAGACGGAGCCCGAAGGACCGGACGCCCGCAGACACGCCCCGAGCGCGGGTGGCCGGTGCGGCGCGCCACCGGATACCCGCGGCAGCCGATGCGCGGCCAGCGCCTGGTGGAAGCCGGGTGATGCCATGGCGCGGGTCCTCACCGGCGCCTCGGGCACGGCTGCAGGCACCGGGACCGCGGGCGGCTCACGAAGTGCCGGGCCCGCCTTGCCGACGAGCAGGACGCGCATGGTGCCGCACCGCGACGAGGCCGACCGCGTCGTTCGCCGCGGCGACGACCCGGGCGCCGAGCAGCCGGAGCTGGGGCGTACGCGGGCGAGTCCGGGCGCAGGTCCAGCTGCCCGGACTTGCGGGCCTGGTGCAGCGCGACCCGGGCGAGGTCGACGCCGGACAGTTCCCCGGCCGGCGCCGCCTGGTCCTGCTGCTTACGGGTGCCCGAGGGTCATCAGCGAACTGCGGATGCCGTTCGCAAGGCGAATTGCGCGCTGCACCAGGTCAGCGCCGTAGATCCGCTCAGCGGCCAGCAGCCCATAGGCCTCGACCGTGGACGTGACGAGCGCCGTCTCGCCGTGCATGAACTCGCTGCGGGCCTGCTCCCGCAGAATGGCCCGCTCCTCAGCGCTGAGGTCGTCAACGCCCATCACGGCATCGGCGGCCACGACGTCGCCACCGTCTTCGTACGGCTGCTGCGGGCGGGGAGCGAAGGCTTCGGCAACAAGGCGGCGGACCGACTCGCTGCGCGGGGCCTGCCAGTCGCCCTCCCACTCCTGGTGGCGTGCCTGCTCCGCGCGGCGGGAATCCCGGTACGCCTGGACGGCGCGCGCCCGGGCCTCAGCGGGCGGGCTGGTCGGGCATGTAGGTCTCCTGGGTCAGAGCGTGTTTTTGAAGGCTGGCCTGCCTTTCTTCGTAGCCCACTCCGCGGCCAGTTGAGCGCGGGTGGGAGCCAAGACGGCCTCACAAGCAGCCGCAGCCTGTGGCGTAGAGCAGGAGGAGGAGGGCGGTCATGCCGACCAGAGTGAAGCTGGCAGCGGTCAGGGCGGCGAGGCCCCGACGGTGCCCCTTCGCGGGTGTGCGGAAGGTCTGCCAGGCGCCGTGGGCGAGGAAGAGGCTGAGCAGGCCGGCCCCCGCGATGGTCAAGCGCGGGCTGAAAGACCAGCTCAGGTAGGCGATCAGAGCCAGGCAGCCGAGCAGGGCGCAGGTGAGCAGGCTGAGGATCACCTCGGCGACGGCTTCTCCTACTGTCTCGATGAGGAAGTCGCCGACGCCTTTCGCTGCGCTGCGGACCCCCATGGCGACTCTCCATCCTCGCGTCCGATGGCCCCGAACGGCGCCTGGTATGAAGGACCCCTGCCGAGCTGGAATGGTTGCCGAGGTGCTCAGGAGTGGCCGACTACCGCGCACAGTCACATCGGCCATGCTGGTCGCGCATAGGCTCGGCTCATGGATGACTCGATATGGGTGGGGGTGCGGGGGCGGGTGCAGGCTCTCATCGCCGCGCGAGCCGGCGACCGCGTCTTTGGCGCGATAGGGCACAAGTTCTTCCTCGAGGACCCTTTGACCCCGGCGGAACTGGCGGACCTCGAAGGTCAGATGGGTGTGTCGCTGCCCGGGGAGTACCGCGACTTCCTCCTCCACGTCGGCGCTGGCGGTGCCGGGCCCTCATATGGGGTGTATCCGGTACGACTCATTCAGGGTCGCTGGCGGTGGGAGGGCGACGGAGCCGACCTGGCTGACCTGTCCCGGCTGGCCGAGCCGTTCCCACGTGAAGGCGCCGATCCTCAAGCTGTCCAGCTGCTGCTGTCCGAGCGCCCGGAAGAGGAAGACTTCGAGGAGATCGAGGACTTCGATGACGCCATTGAGGCGTGGGAAGAGCGCTGGGAACTCGTGATGTGGTCGGAGGACCGCACGGTCGGCGCGGTCGTGATCTCAACGCTGGGTTGTGCCGCCCGCGAGTGGCTGATCATCAGCGGCCCGGAGCGTGGGCGCATCTGGTCCGACAACAGGGTGGATGACGAGGACCTAAAGCCCCTCCTCGACGACAGCGGCGCGCCGATGACCTTCACGCGCTGGTATCTGACGTGGCTTGAGAAGGCTGAACGTCAGCTGGCATCGGTCCCAGCGGCAGACTGAGTTGCGCTCTCGGTAGAACTCACCCTGGGCTTCCTTGTCCAGCTGTCGGTGCGAGGGCCTTTGCGGGTCAGACGCCTGGTCATGACGGTGATGAGCGTCCAGTTGATATGGGCTTCGCCGTGTTGGGGCAGCCGCTCGTAGTCGCGGACATTACGGCGGGCATTCATGATCCAGCCGATAGTGCGTTCGACACGCCAGCGCCGCGGCAGGACGACGAAACCCTTCGCGTCCTTGGGACGGGAGACGGTCCGGAGGGTGATGCCGAGGAAGCTGCGGGCCCAGTCGACGAGCTGGCCAGCGTAGGCGGAGTCGGCCCAGACCTGGGTGATCTCAGGATGGGTAAGGCGGAGGCGGAAGAGCATCTCGCGGGCGGCATCACGGTCGGTCATATCGGCCGGGGTCACCATGATGACGCTCCACCCCCACCGTCCAACACCGCCCACACACCGGACATACGGCTTGCTCGCCCCGCTGGATCGCCACCACCCGCAGCCGAGTCCGGCGCAGCCGCCGCCACCGCCTTGACCTGCACCGACCCGAGCAGAACACCGCCTCCGCCACCATCGACGACGGCAGCGGACCGCCACACTCCCGGCAGTACCGCCGGACCACCCCATCCGAGCCCACAACCCGGATCATCCAGGCCTACAGACTCCCAGGCCAGCCATCAAAAACACGCTCTCAGGCGGCGGGGGTGTGGGCGGGTGCGTCGGTGACGGGGTGGCCGTTGAGGGTGACGTCTGGTGCGACCCGGCGGGCGATGGCGAGGGCGGCGTCCAAGTCGGCGTGCACGGGCGCGTCTTCGAACGTGGCGCGCTGGCCGTCCGGGCCGTAGGTGCTGTCGGAGTCGTGCACCATCCAGCCGTCCGGGGTGCGGGCGACGATCGCGGACCAATAGCGGCGGTCCGGGTGGGTGTCGGGCAGGACGGACACCACGTACTGGGTGGCCGTGACGGTGGGCTCGGGCATTCAGGTCTCCTTCAGGCGGCGGGGAAGGCGAGTTGCTCGTCAGGTAGGTGGACGTCGGTGACCGGTCGTGCAGTGGGCCGGCTCTGCTGTGGAAGGCTTGCCCGGGGGTGGCGCCTCGTTCGCCACAGGCGTCTCAGCGAAGTCGCAGACAGCGACCTCCACCCGCGGGGAGACACCCCGCCACTTGCCCCGGTAGATCGCCGTGTCGAAGCCGACCCCGGGACCGAGGCGGATGCCCGTCTCTTCCTCGAACCGGGCGCATTCGCGGTCGGGCTCCTCGCGGTAGTAGCGCTCACCGCTGTACCGGAACGGTGCGCTGTTCTGCGGGACGATTTGGCGGCTTCCTTGCTGAGGCGTGCCATGCGGTACTCCCCTTCAGGCCGTGGGGATGTCGGCGATGAGGACGGTGGCGTTGTCGGCTTACGGATCGTTCGGGGACGCGGCGCGGGAGACCTTCACGGCGCCGTCGGCGAACCGGCGGGCGACCGTGCGCAGCGACGTCCCATCGAGGAGCGGGGCTAGGGCGTGTCCGGCGTCCTCGTACGGCTCGTAGGCGCCGTCGGAGGCGAGGAGCAGCCGAACAGGGCCGCACTGGAGGGTGTGGGTCTCGATGGCGGGGTGGTTGACGGCGGCCATGGCCTCAGCGTCGGTGTAGGTCGCCCCGAGGTAGGAGGTGATCCGGTTACGGCTGCCGCCGGGTGAACCGTCCCGGGCAGGGAAGACGCGGCGGAGGTTGTGGTCGCGGGTGAGGCAGGTGGCAGTGCCGTCGGTGAGGGCGTAGGCGCGGGAGTCACCACACCAGGCAATGGTGGTCGGCTTGCCGGGGGTGACGACGGCGACGATGGCGGCGGCCGTGCCGCGGTCTTCGCGGTAGTACGGGTTGGCACGGTCGGGCTCGGCGGCGTACTGGGCGTAGAGGGCGCGGAGGCCGGTCTCGGCGTCGCCGTGGCGGGCGGCAGCCCGGGCGAGGCGGCGCGCGGCGGCGCCGGTCCACTTCTGGATGGCGGGGGTGGAGCCGATGCCGTCGAGGAGGGCGTAGGCGGTGACGCCGTCGGGGGTGGTGTGAACGGCGGTTGCGTCGCACTGGTGGCTGCGGTCGCCGAGGTTCTGGGCGGTGGCGTACGTGCGCACGAGGCGGCTCCTGGTCAGTCGAGGTCGGACGGGTTGGTGACGGTGACGCCGTCGCGGGTGCGGGAGAGAACCCGGTCGTACTCGCGCTTCGGGTCGCCGTAGCCGCCGCCAGGGCCTTCGAGGGTCAGGGTCTTCGCGTTGACGCGCTTGACCCGGTAGGTGTCCGTGCAGGTGTGGAAGGTGCGGACCTCGACGATGTCGCCGGGCTGGAAGTCGGATCGCTGCCAGGCGCGGTCGCGGGCTGCGAGACGCTCCGCCATGTCGGCCTCGTGCTTCGCCTTGTTGGCCTTGCCCTGAGCGCGTTCGGCGTCCTTACGGGCCTCGATGGCGCGGCGGGTGGCGTTGTCGGCACGGGTCCGGTCGCGGACGGCGGACCGGTAGGAGTGGTGGCCGACGAGGAGGGGCTGTCCGCCGGCGAACCGGTTGTAGAGCGCCGAGGCGCGCCCGGTGCGGGCGTCGGCTTCGGCAGCGAGGCGGTCGGCCTGCTTCTGGGCGTCCTCGGCGCGGCGGCGGGCGGCGTTCGGGTCGTTCTCAGGCATGGCGAAGCCTCCGTGCGGTGGTTGGTGGGGCCGCGCGCCCCGGGAAGGGGGTGTCGGGGCGCGCGGCCGGGGTGGGCGGCTCTCGGCGGACAGGGGCGGCACGGAAGGGGGCTCGTGCGCCGGGTCCGGGTGCCTGCCCGGGGTGCCGCCCCCGGGTGGGGGGTTGGGGGGCGGCGGGGCTCCCCGGGGGCCGGGGAGCCGTCTGGGGTGCCTACAGGGCGGAGGCGATGTCCTCGGCGAGCCGCTCGACGGTGAGGGCTTCGGAGGCGTGGCCGTCGTGGGGGCGGGAGATGGACCGCTCGTGGACGGCGTCGATGAACCGGTCGTACAGGCCGTCGTCCTTCGCGAGGAGGGCGATGACGTCGGCGAGGGTGTCGGCGGTGAGGCGGTTGTAGGTGGCGGCTGCCATTGGTTTCCCCTTCCATCCCTGGGCTTTCGCCCGGTTGGGTCGTTGTCGGCTCTGCCACTCTAACCCATAACCTATTGCGAGCGCAATGGGTTATGGCTCTCGTTCGGCCCACGCAAAAGGGCCCGATCCCACCCGGGACCGGACCCCAACACACCAACACCCACCTCAGAACGGAGGCTCGTCCTGCCCTCCCCCACCCCACGACCCGCCACCCTGCCCGCCGGCGCCCTGCGTACCCGGCGTCGACGACGACCACGGATCCTCCGCCGACACCGCACCCTGCTCCCGACGCGCCGACTGGTACGCATCCTGCCCCCGCCCGCCGGCCTTCGTCACCCGCGCCGTAGCCGACTTCAACGACGGGCCGATCTCTTCGACGTCCAGCTCGTACACCGTGCGCTTCACACCCTCACGGTCCTCGTACGACCGCTGCTTCAGCCGGCCCTGCACGATCACCCGCATCCCCTTCTGCAGCGACTCCGCGACGTTCTCCGCCGCCTGCCGCCACACCGCACACGACAGGAACAGCCCCTCCCCGTCCTTCCACTCGTTCGTCGCCTTGTCGAAGACGCGCGGCGTCGACGCGATGCGGAACTTCGCTACAGCGGCCCCACCGGGGTTAACCGCAGTTCCGGGTCGTCCACCAGGTTGCCCACCACAGTGATTACGGTCTCTCCAGCCATCACGCAGCCCTCTCCATGTCGTCCTGCCTCATCTGCTTCTGCTGCTCCGTCGTCGGCATCGTCAGCTGCAAGTACGCCTTGCGTACGCCCTCCCGGTTCAGCCCCAACTGCTCGGCCACCTGGCGCAGCGGCGTGCCGCCCCCGTGGAGGGCGAGAATCCGGCTCCCCGCGATCTCGATGACATCCTGAACCGTCAGGCCCACCCGGGACTCACGGCGCACCCGCGTCTCGGCGGCCTGGAGCCGCTTCACCGCATCCTCGATGCCCTTGCGGGACACCCGGCTCAGAGCGGCATCACGCTGCTGGAGCACGCGCAGGCCAGCGCTCACCACGTTCTGCGACGTCCCCAGGGATCGAGCGATCTCCTCGTGGGACCGGCCCATCCGCTCCAGCGTCCGCAAGGTCAAGGAGGACTCGCTCAGGACTCGCTCGATAGCGGACGGCTGGTGTTCCCGCTCCTGCGCCGGGCGACCCAGTCGCCGTGGGCGACGAGCAGGTCCGAGTACGACACGTAGACGACGCCGTCGTACCGGGCTACGGAGAGGCGCTTGTCCCGGACCCATCGCCTCATGGTGGACTCAGAGACCTCGTGGTCGGTCTCGGCGAAGAGCTTCCGCGCCTCCTTGTAGGTCACCAGGTCCTGGTCGAGCGGGTAGGGCTGGATGGTGCTGACGGCCATTTGGACGGCTCTTCGTAGCCGTCTCCACAATTCACGCACACGATTCGGTCAGTTCTACTGATGCCTTCCGACCCGAAGACGGGCAAGACCGAACACCGGGAAAAGAGCGACCCCCGCAGCGCGTGGGGACGGAGTTTTGCCGACAACGACCACAGCGCCCTACGGGGGCCAGAGACCTCACGAGCGCGTGCCCGTCAGATAACGGTGATTGTAGTGACCGAGCTCGCCAGCCGGGTAGAGGCATCCCCCGTCTGGATGCCCGATCTACCCCCTCAAGACGAAAGCGGCCCCGCTCCTCCCAAGGTTCGGGAGGGACGGGGCCGCAGAGGGATGCCAGGTTCAGTCCTGCTTCAGGAGGTCCGCCACCTTGGCCAAGACGCTGGCAAGCTCCTCGCGCTTGGCCTGGTCGCAGCTCTCGCGCAGGGCCCTCGCGAGTGTGTCCGGGTCGCCGGCCTCGAAGTATCGGCTCACCAGGCGGCCGCGTTGGTGTTCGTCCATCGCCCGCGTGGCGATGTCCATCACCGCGCGGCCGTCCCCCCACGGCATGACCGGTACGGCGCTAGCCGCTGGCGCGGAGTCTCGCCCGGCTCCGGGGCTGGCCGCTTCGTCAGCGACAGGGCTGTTCGGCTCGGGCTCGGTGCTCGGACGGGGATCGGGCAGCGTGAGAGTCCCCTCCAGACCAGACCCGCCGCTGCTGACCGCCGGGTTCCCGGTCAGTGCGCCGACTTGGCCAGTGGCCTCAGAGGGACCGGGCTCGTGGGAGCTGATGGACTCGGCGGAGGAGGGGTCAGCAGGAGGCTGCCCGTCGTTCTTCGTAGTCGCCGGGCCGGTTCCGTCGCCCGGTTTCGTGGAGACCTCTGAGGGCTGCACCCTCTCTTTGCGGGAGGTGGCGGCCTCCCGTTGCTGCTTCAGCTTGGCGAGGTGCTCCTCTTGCTGTTCCGGCTTCTTGTTGCCGACCTTCCGAAGGAGGTCCGCCGATTCCTCACCGCTCTCGAGGCGGTGCTGCAGCTCCGGGGTGAGCTTCAGCAGGGCGAGACGTCCCGACACCCACGGCTGGGACCGGTGGAGCCGGGCAGCGAGGGCCTCCTGCGTTCCGTGGATCTTCAGGAGCTGTTCCAGGGCGCGGGCCTCGTCCAGGTGGTCGAGGTCGTTGCGGTGGATGTTGGCGACGAGCGCGGATTCCAGGATCTCGTCAGAGTTGCTGCCCAGGCCGTCGTCGACCATCACCTTGATGGTTTGCAGCCCCGCTTCGCGCGCCGCAGCGAGCCGGGAGTTGCCGTCGATGACGACGTACCGGGTCCCGGGCTCGAGGTCTGCCTCTCGGCCAGGGTTGCCTTCCAGGTAGGCGAACCGGCTCATGATGCTGATCGCGGTCTTCTGGCCGTGGTCGCGCATGCTGTTGCCGAGGTCGGTCAAGTCGCCCAGGTTCCTGCGCGGGTTGTCAGGGTTCAGGCTGATGGCGCTGACGGGAAGTTCCTGCGGCGGGATCGCGCCCTCGGTCGGGGCGGCGGTGGAGGCCTCGATGGCGGCGCGTCGTGCGCTTACGGGCCTGGCCTGCTGGAACGAGGCGCCCATGCCGAGCTTAGTGGCCTTGTTCATGAGATCTCCCGTGCGAGCGCGCGCATACCGATGGCCTGGCTGCACCGGGGGGCGTACTCGAGAAGCGGCTGCTTGGCGCGGACGGCTTCCTTCTGCTCCTTCAGGTCGCCGATGACGCCCACAACTCTCGGATCCTTTATGTCCATCCACGCTTGGAGCGAAGACGTGGCGATGAAGCCCCGTCGGGCGTCGTAGTGGTTGACCACGATGCCGAGGTAGTCGAGCTCGAGATGCATGTCACTGCGGAGGTCCTCGATCTGCGTGGTGAGGAGACCGTAGGCGTCGGCGGAGCTGTCCTCGGCCTGGACGACGACGAGGATGCCGGAGTTGCCGGGCGCTTCCTCGGGTCGGCGACGCCCGAAGTAGGCGGCTGCGTCCATGGAGAGGCCGAGGCTGGGCGGGCAGTCGACGACGATGACGTCGTAGTCGGACTCGATCGGTCCTAGTGCCCGCTCGAGGGCGGCTTCCCGTGCACGGACGCCGGACAGCTTCACGTCCAGGAGGAAGGCGTCGTTGCACGCCGGGAGTAGGTGAAGCCTGTCGCCGAAGCGCTCTCCTTCAACAGGGACGATCAGGTCCCGGAGGGCGCCCTTGGGCTCGCCGGCCATGTGCTTGGTGAGGCTGTCGCCATCGATCGGGAGGGTCTCGTGACCAAGCTGGTTGGTCATGTGGCCCTGGGGGTCGAAGTCGACGAGGAGCACGTTGAGGCCGAGACCGGGAAGGTCCTCGAGGTCGAGGGGGGAGTCGGCCGCTTCGTCCTCGTTGAGTGCTGCGGCGAAGTGCTTGGAGATCCGCACGGGGTACAGCTGGTCCGGGTCCTCCGCAAACCCCTGGCCGACGCCAGCGCCGACAGCCGTCTTGCCGACCCCACCCTTCTGGTTGCAGGTGATGATGCGCCGTGGGTGCTTGGGGCGGACCAGGGCCGGGGCGGGGTTCTTCTCCAGCCACACCTGCACGGACTGCGAGAGGCCCTGGACGATGGACACCCCCCTGGCCGTGCAGTCGCTGCGGAAGTCCTCCCAGTGGCCACCGGGCAGGAACGTGGAGAACGACCGCGCGCCCGAGGTGTCGATGGGAGGGAGATTGGAGCCCAACCCGCGCCAGGCCGTGATGCCGGCTTCGACGGCGTGCTGGATGTCGATGCCGTGTTGCGCAGTGCGGATCTTCAGATCCTTCTGCAGCCCGGCCGGGAGCTTCGAGACGACCTTGTCGCGGTCGCCGGAGTTGGGCGATGTCATGGGCGACACCTTACTAACGCGCAAGATCAAAGTATGCATCGACACGCTACTTCTTAGTCGCGCGAAGGAGGGTGAGAGACCTTCAGCGGCCAGACTCCGGAGTATTACGTCGTAATACTCGTCGACCGGACGGCTGAGGCGCGGCCCACCCTCGGGAGCGCCTCCCCCGGTATTACGACGTAATACCGGGGGGCGCCGCCACGTCCTGAGGGCGTCGGTTCTCCCGTGCGTGCCGGTCGAGCATCTGCCGCTCGACGGCGGCCTGGTAGGCGTCTCGGGCGGCCATCTGGTCGAGGTGGTCGTGTGCGAAGTACCAGTCGACGGTGGCGCCCCAGCACTCGGACGCCATGGGGTGGAAGTCGCCGTGCAGGATGCACGCGGCGGGTGGGAAGGCGGCGAGCCTGGGCGCGGCGGCGGCAAGCGTGTCCAAGGGGCTCCGTTCGACGGCTGGAGGTGGTGTCCACGCTCCCGCAGATCTCGCCGGGCATTCCCCCTGCTCGGTCTACCGGCGTAAACCCGACGGCCAGCTGGCTGGGGATTATTACGGCGTAATACCGGAGCGGTCGCGGTCAGGCGGTCCGGAACACCGGCTGTGGTTCACGGCTTCCGCTGCTGTGCTTGTAGCGCAGGGCGGCCTGGATGCTCCCGGCCAGCTGGTCGATGCTCTGGTCCTCGTGCTGGCGTTCCAGCTCGTCCAGGTAGGCGCTGTGCGCGTCGTCGGGGAGCCGGCAGGCGATGAGGGCGGCGTCCTGTCGGGCGCGTGCCGCTGCGACCGCCCGGGCGAAGGGCGTCTCGTCTGCGGCCGTGCGGCGGTGCTCGCGGTGGACGGCGCGGGCGCGGTGGTAGCCGTCGGAGGCGGTCTCCCGCGTCCGCACCGGACCGCTCTCCGGGGAAGGCGACGTGTCGGGCGCCGGGGCGGCGGGGGCGGGGAGGGCTCCGACGGGCAGGATCCGGATGGAGCGGACGGTGTCGCTGCCGAGCTTGCCGTTGATCTGCCGGGCGAGCTGGCCGCCAAGAAGGCGCAGCTGCGCGGCGTACGCGTCCGATCCGGGGCGCAGGTCGAGTCGGCCGCGATCCGGGTCGAACGCTACGGCCTGCACGCGCCCTTCGAACTGTGGGCACAGCTCGGCCCAGCGGTCCAGGATGCTGCCGCCGCGTACGCCCTGGGCCCAGCCCTGCTCGGCGCCGAGCTGGCCGAGGAGGGCGGCGAAGCCGACCGGGTCGCGGCCGCCGTCGCGCGCCACGCGCGGGCGCTTCGCGCGGCGGGCTCCCGGCGGCCCAGTGGTCGGCCGGTTGGCCTTGTAGGCGGCGAGTGCCTGGCGGGCGAGGTCCTGCCCGGAGGCCTTCGGCTGAGGGTCAGACATGGGCGGGGACCTTCCTCGTGCGCAGGACTCGGTCGACGAGCTGGTTGGTGTAGAGGCGGCGGGCGTCGCGCTCGCTCATGCCGGTCTCGAGCGCGGCGGTGATGAGGGCCGGGTCGGCTTGCGCCGCCGCGCGCATGTCGATGACCAGGTGGCGGGGGAGGTCCTCGAGGACGAGCTCGCTGGTGGCGTCGACGACGGTGGCGGCGGTCTCGTCGATGAGGGAGGCCTCGACCGTGGCGACCGCTTCGGTGAACAGCCTTCGTGCAGCCGACGAGGCCGGGCCCGGCTGCTCTACCTGCCACTCGACGTGCCGTTCGGCGGTCGCCGTACGGCAGTCCCTCCACGCCTCCACGGCGGCCGCGCGCTTGGCGGGGGTGTCCCAGAGCAGGTGGGCGCCCTTCAGCCGGTGTGCGAGCAGCGCGGAGGGTCGGCGGGCCGAGGGCTCGGCGGCCAGGGCGAGGAATGCGCGGACGTCGTCCACGGTCCAGTCGGCGTCGGCAACGTGCCGGGCCACCCAGGCGATCCGCGGCGCGGCGGCGTTGGCCAGCCACGGCACCTGGGAGATCAGTTCACGGGCGAGCTGGTGGCGGCGCCCGACTCGGTTAAGCTTCCGGGCCTTTGGCTTCTGCTGCTTGGGGGTGGGGGAGACCTTCTTCCCGCTTGCGAGCTTGCTCTCAGAGGGAAGCGTGAGATCACCGGTAGTAGAGACAGTTGAGGTACCACCCTGCATTGGGGTGCAATCCAGTCCCGCCGACTTCGAGGCCCGCGAGCGCTTCCGGCGCACCTTCCGGGCGGCCTTCTTCGCGAGCTTCCCGATGAGCTTGCGGCCCTCCTCGGCGATCCCGACCGGCACCCGCGTGTAGGGCGGCGCGGTGTCGTCGCGCTGCACGGTTCGGATGCCAAGGGCCTTGTCGAACTCGACTGGGATGACCCGCTCGTAGACGGAGGCCTGCCGGATGCGGCCTGCGAGCCGGGTGCCCTTGGAGCGGTACACCAACAGCCCGGCCTCGCGGAGCATGTCCAGGTGGTACTGCACGGTGCGCTCGGTGACGCCCACCTTCCGCGCGAGGTAGTCCACGCCCGGCCGGCACTCGGTGAGCGCGGACATCTCCTGCGCGATCTGTACGGTCGTCGGGCCCCACTTCGGGCCGTGAGTCCGGGACGGCTCGTAGAGCCCGGAGCCGCCGACCCAGTGCACGGCCTGCATCCACGAGTATGCGTCGGACGCGACCCGTCCGGCCGTCTCGGCGATCCACTGGCGCGGAACGGGGACGCGGAGCGCGCGCGTCGAAGGGGTCTGAGTGCCGGTCTTCTGGCACGGGATGTCACCCGAGGGGGCGGACATAGGTCGCGAATCGCCCGTGCGGGCGCGCGGAAGCTGACAAGTAGGTGCGGCGTACTGCACTATGTACCCGTCCTTCTCTTCTGGGGACGGCAAAAAGCGGCCCCCTGCGGGTGGGTCGGACTGCTGCGGAGCAGTGATCGCTCGAACGCTCGGACCTCGTCGCCAAACGGGATCTGAACCTCGGGCCTTAGCTCGGTCGCCAAACCGAGCCGTAGGAAGTGGCCGCGCACGGTGCGCCAACACCAGCGGCCGGCGGTTGAGGATGTGCCCCCGCCAAGGGGCCCAGGGACCTCCCGCCTTGCAGGAGTTACGTCACGATCGCTCCCTCATGAGTCGCTGATGGGTCCCCGGCCTTCGACGCATGAGCGCGTACGGGCCAGGTGGTTGTGGTCTTGATGCACGGACGGCCCGAGGCGGGGGAGTGCACGGCGCAGGGCAGCGTTCCGTCGGACACGGCGGTGGATCCGCCGGCCGGAGTCATCGTGTGCTGTGGGTAGACGTGGCGTGGCCCGCGTTCGACGCCGGTGTGATGTTCACGGCGGAGCGCTGGGTCCCACTGTTCGCTTCCCCGGGTGCCCGGGTACTCTTCGGCATAGCGGCCACGCTTTCACTTGTCTCGAAACCTGTGTGTGTGGTCCAGCCCCGCTCCTCGGTGTTCGCGCACCGGGGGTTGCAGCGGGGCTTTTCCTTTGCCTGGGTGGCTCCGTCGGACCGGCCTTCATCTGAGTGGTCGTCTGGCGCCAGGCGCAGCCTATCGGTTGAGCTCACCACTGCACCACCTTCCTTCCCAACGTGTCGTACGAGCCGACTTGTCATCAGATATCCAGGTCATCGGACAGCCGTACGGATCCCGGGCGGTGTCCTATAACCTTTCACAAGAAATAACGTGGTCAGGCGGCGTGCTGCTCTGTCCAGGACGAAAGACGGGGCAGCAAAAAGGAAGTGGGGGACTGAAGGGCGGGGGCTGGCTGTTCGTCCGCACCGCCCTGTTCGGCTCGGCGCCGGGCCCGGCCCTTGGTGGCGGCCGCGCGGCACTTCGGGCATCGGTAGCGGTGGTTGTTGTATCGCGACTCGTCGTGCGAGGTGTGGAGGACGGCGCGGAGGCGTTCCCCGATCCCAGGCCGCAGAAGCGGCCTGACAACGTACTTGCGGAAGTTGACGTCGAATCCGCAGCCGCGGCCGATCTCGGGGGCGGACATCATGCGGTAGAAGCACTCCTCGAACGGCACCTGCGACAGCGCGGGCCCCCACCGTGCGGTGAGGAGCGCTGTGGTGTCGCGGGAGGTGAGCGTGCCGAGCGGGCCAGTGACCGGGTGGGCCGCGGTCTCTGTGCCGGTGGGCCCGTTCTGCTTGAACCAGCCGGCCGCGGTGAGCACGCCGGGGATCTGTTCCGCGGTGAACGTCGACATGGGTTCCGTGTGCACGGCGGGCACAGTGTTCTTCCGGTACGGGATGACCCCGGAGGAAACGACGGCGAGGGTCTCGGACCCGACCTGGGTGGGCAGCGGGTCGCTCGCGCCGCGCGGGGCGCCCTGGTAGTTGTCGACGGCGAGCGCGAGCGCCGCCTCCTCCCACAGCCCCGGGCCGGTGGACAGGAGAGCCGCCTCCTGCTGGCTCGTCTGCGTCGCCAGCGGCTGCAGCAGCAGCCGCTCCGAGCCGTGCACGCCCTTCGCGGGCATCAGGATCGCCGGAAAGTGCGGGACTGCGGAACCCCGAAGAACTGGGAGTTCAGGAACAGCACCCGGTGGTTGTAGCCGAGCAGGTCGAACTGCGTGAGCCACCACCGGTAGGTGCTGCCGTCGCCGATCTTCTTGCTGCCCGGCAGGAGCGGCCCCCACGACTGGAGCTCGGTGGTGCACTCCACGAGGATCAGCCGCGGGCGGTGCGTCTGTGCGTAGTGCAGCACGCAGTTCGCGGTCGCCCGGTCCCGCTCGGAGCGGGTCACCCGGTCCTCGTAGTCGGGGTCATCCATGCTGAACAGGGACAGCCCCTGCGCGTACGCTTTGGTCGTGTTGGCCTGCGAGTGGTTCACGCAGCTGACCCCGGCGACCAGTAGGTCCGCAGGAGGAAGGTCGCGGGCGGAGTGGTAGTCCGCCGCCTCGGGGTCGACCAGGTCGGCGATCCAGTGCTCGGCCTCGGGATGGTTCGCCTCGTGGACCTTGACCTTGTACGAGTTGTGGTTCGCCGCCATGATCGTGGTGAAACCGGCTCGCTTGATGCCTTCGGTGAGGCCCCCGAAGCCGGAGAAGAGGTCGACGGCGACGTACTCGTCGTGACGGAACCGCCGGCGCTTCGTGGCTGGCCGGTGGGTGGCGGTGCGGGTCTTGGCCTTCGACTTGACGGGCATCAGGCGACGCTCCTTTCGTTCCGTTCCTCGGCGGCCTGCTCCAACTCGGCGATCCGGACGGTGACCAGGGTCCGCATGGGCAGCCACGCGCCGTGCGGGCCCTGCACCTGCTCGTCGAAGACGTGGTGGGCTTCGGCGTCACCCTTGATCTGTCGCAAGGCGTCGGGGCTGTTCCAGCAGGCGGCGTCGGCGACCCGGCCCATGAGCCGCTGGACGTGCGCGTCACGGTCCTCCTTGGTGGGCGCGTCAGCACGGTCGTGCGTTGCGGCGACGCCCTGTTCGGCCGCCACCTGAGCGGCGACCTGCGGTGCTTCCTTCGCCCTGAGCTCCTCGCGCTGCGCGGCTTCGGCCTTCAGCTCCTTGCCCCGCGCTACCAGGAGGTCCCCGAGCTGGATGTCGCCGTCGGGACCAGACACCGTGGAGTTGAGCAGGCCGTCGGCCTTGGCCTCGGCGTGCAAACCGAGCAGCGCGTTGACGTTGCTCCAGACGGCGGGCTTCCGCAGCCGCTCCATGTAGGCATCGGCCGGGGACCGCTGGCCCACAGGGTGGTCGCGGTCGCCGTCGTCCAGCGCCCCAGCGTCGACCGGGATCATGAAGGTCTGGAGAAGCGCGTACTTCAGCGCGGCCGACATGGCCTTGTTGGACGCCTTGTCGGCCACGTCCGATGCCTCGCCGAGGGTGATCGCCGTGACCCTGTCACCAGCCGGACCGATGAAGTGGAAGGCGACGCGCATGTGGACGGCGTTCATCTTCCCTCGGACAGAGGGCTGGAAGTCGAGGACCTCGGGCAACATGACCACCCCGTGTTCGCGGAGCGGCTGCGCGAGGGCGCCGATGAAGTCGTCGACCCCGCGGAAGTTGTAGTTCTGGGAGGCGTTCCGCCCGTTCTTGGCGACGTTCTTCACGTCCGCCATGACGCGAGACATCAGGACGTACACGCTGGGGTGGTCCTGGTTCGGGACGTGCTGGGTCGGGCCCTCCGCCGTCATGCTGGCAGGGGCCTCGGTGGCCGGGGCCATGAGGTCTCCTATGGGGTTGTGGCTGTACTACGGCGGTGGGGCCCGGTTGTCGGCGTCCAGGCCCGCTACCGCGGCCGGGCTACGCCTCGGCGAGCTTCTCGGCCGGTGCGATGTCGTACTTCTCGATCAGCCAGGCCTTCGCGACGTGGCTGAGTGCCGGCCGGTAGCCGAGCTCGCTCTCGCGGGTCTCGACGGCGTCGAGGAACCGGGCCTTGAGGCCTGCGTCGACGCGGACGTTGAGGTTGCCGGTCTCCAGGCCGGTATTGCGGCGGGCCCGGTGCGCTCCGGCGGCCGGGGAGAACGTCCCGTCGATGAACGCCTCCAGGCCCTCGGCGACGTCCTTCGCCACGGAGCTGCTGGCGTTCTGGATCGCGGCCCGGGTGACGAGCGGCATGTGGATGGGCACGTTGGGCGCCGCGACGCTTTCCTCAGTGGCGCGCCGCAGTCGGCTCCATCCGCCCGGGGCGAGGATCTCGTCGACGGCGGTGGCCAGTTCGGGGGCGCCGGCGTCGGTGAGGCGCTTGGAGGCGGCGCGGAGGTTGGTCACGAGCTCGGTGTCCTTCTTGGAGGGCACGGTTCGGGGTCCCTTCGGGGGGCGCCCGGTGTTCCGGCGGGGGCTGCCGGCGGGCGGGTACGGGCATGCGTCATGCCAGTCTCCCTTCAATTCCATTGCGCACGCAATGGGACATGGTTGCGGTGTGTCGGGACCGGGTGCGGCCTGACATGGAGAACCCTACCCATAACCTATTGCGCGCGCAATAGGTTATGGGTAGGGTGGGGGCACACCACAACGACGGGGGACACCGTGAAGCACACCAACCGCCAGACCATCACCGCCACCCTCGCCGACCTCTACCGCGCCATCGACCGCAAGCACGCCGTCACCGTCACCTACCTGAAGCCCGGCGAGACCGAGCCCACCGTCCGCACCATCGAGATCCTCGAAATGCGCACCACGGACGTCGAGATCACCGAGACCGGCGAGGTGATCGGCGGCGACATCGTCATCATCGCCATGTGCCGCCTGCGCGGAGAGGAACGCCAGTTCCACCTCAGCGGCATCCAGGCCTACACCCTCCACCGCATCCCGAACGCGCTGCACCGACCCGCCCCGAAGGTCTACGAGCACCCCACCCCGGCACCCGCCAACGACGCGACCGCCCTCGTCTACTTCGAGCTGGAGCGCGACCGCGACGACGCCGACTACCGCCCGCGCCGCCGCCTCACCCAGACCGACACCGACCTCGCCGCCTGACCAGAAACGACGAAGGCCACCGTCCCGAACCCGGGAGGTGGCCAGACGCACAGTCATCGCGCAAGCGCAGTCTAGCCTCGGACCTCGCCACCGCGCCAGACCCTGCTATTGAACTGGGAGAACACCTGATCATGCAGCAGTTCGCCGTCAACTGCGGATGCGGCCGCTCCATGAACCCGTACGGCCGCGCCGGCCGTCACGCCTTTCGCTGCGGATGTGGTTCGCGCGTCCAGGTAGTGGCGTCGCCCGTCACCACCCGGCTCTGCTCGTTCGGGGACTGCCGCATGCTGGCCACCACAAAGGAGCCGTTGCGCTTCTGTCTCGACCACGAGGAACAAGCGTCAGTCCTTCTGGCCCACACCGCTGGAGTCGCCAAGGTGCGCGAGCTGGAGACGAGCCTGACTCGGTCCGTGACGACATGGACTCGCAGGTACGGGTACAGAGCCCACCCGGTCCCGCAGAACACGCAGCACACCCCGATCGTCTACTTCGCCCGCCGGGAACGCCTCATCAAGATCGGAACCACGACCAACCTTCCTCAGCGGATGATGTCCCTGCACGCGCGCGACCTGGCAACAGAGCCTGGCGACATCGTCCGGGAACGACAACTGCACCGGCGATTCGAGCACTTGCGTGCACCAGGCCGAGGCCGCGAATGGTTCCAGCCGGGGACCGACCTGATCGGCTACATCAACGAACTCCGTGCCGCGTCCGGGATCCAGCCGCTCGGCAGCCCGGCGCCGCCTGTAGGCCACTGCGTAGAGCTGGATGTCTACTTGGCGGAGACCACCGAATATGACGCCCCCCGGACACTCACCCAGGACGGAGAAACCCTGGGCGGGCGCGTGAAACCGGAGAAGTTCGCCCGCTCCCCCCGTCGCCAGCAAGTGCACGCAGCCGTCACAGGCACCTGGCCGACCCGTAGGACTTCCGTGGCAGCCTGCTTTCCATCCAAGGAGATCGGTTCCGGAGCAGGAGGACTAGTGCCCGCCTCCAGGGTGCCCGGCGAAGACCGGTGCAACCGGCCGCCTTGTCGTGCACGCTGGGCAACACTGGACGGTTGACCGAGAACACTGGAGTCATGGCCCGAGAGCAGCAGGAACCCCTGACGGACATCCCCGTGCCGCGCCTGCCCCGCCGCTGGTGCCGCAAGTGCGGCGCGGCGCTCCGTGACCCTGTCTCGCGTTCGCGTCTCCTCGGCCCCGAATGCGATCCCGAACGCCGCACCAGCCACCACCGGCGCCACGACGTCGACCAAGACCCGATCCCCGGCCTGTAGCGCACCCTGGAAGAGAAGCGGCCCCGCGCCGTGCGAAGTACGCGGGGCCACCCGACAACCCGCCGCCCATCGGAAGGCGGCGTCCCCGCGACCGTACGAGCCACCAGAACCCGCGGCCCGTCGGGCGCCCGCATCCGGGTGACGGGCGGGGCTCAGGCCGTGGTGAACTCCCGCCCCGAATCAGCCGGCAGCGGCTCCGCCTCGACCGCGCGCCGCATCTGCTCCATCGTCACCGGCAACGGCGACCACCCGTACCGGCCCGCCATCACGAAGTTCAGCGCCGTCACCCCCTTCGCGTACGCCTGCCGCACCCCCTGCGGCCGCAGCGTCACACCCGGCGGCCCGGCCTTCGACGCCCGCAACGTCACCCACACCGCCGACCGGCCGCCTTCCAACGGCAGCGCCTCCACCACCTGCTCCCGCACCTGAAGCCACCGGCGCAGCGCCACCCGCGTCCCGTCCCGCAGCGGATACCACTCGACCTCCGGCAACGGCTCCAGCTCGCGGATCGCGGCCAGCACCCGCTGCCGTACGGCCTCCGACCGCTGATGCACATGCCCCGAACGGATCGCCGCCACCGCAGATGGATGCACCTCGGCGAGCGCTGCGATCTCCTCCACGCGCCCGGGCGGCGCCTTCTGCGGCCGCCGCCGGATCCCCACCGCCCGCTCCCCGCCCGCCACATCGGCCAGGCGCAGCGCGGCCAACTCACCCGACCGGCACCCCGAATCCAGAACGATCCCCACCATCGCGAGCAGCCGGGCCCGCTCCGCCCCAGACATGCCGATCCCGTCCCGCTCCAGCGGCCCCGCCGGCGCCATGTCCGCCAAGCCCCGGTACAGCGCCGCCCGGTCCCGCGCCGGCACCGTCTCCTTCAACTCCGACTGCTCCACGACCGGCAGCCACACCGTCTTCTCCGGAACCACCAGGCCGGCCAGGATCCCCAGGCAGTCCCGCACGATCCGCAGCGTCGCCACCGGCAACGGCTTCCCCACATCCCGGGCGAGGTGCCGCAGCTCTCCGTCCTTGGCCAGCGCCCAGAACGCGCGCAGCGATGGCCTCGTGAACAGCTGGGCCGCCGTCCGGCGGGCCCTGTTCGGTACCTCGTCCCGGACGACCGCCCGGTCCCACATCCCGACCAGCATCCACAGCTGCCGGCCCCGCTCCTCCGACACTTGGATCGGCACACCACCGGCGCCGGACACTCGCGCACGGCCGTCCCACGCCGCCCGGTCCCGCGGCGCGACCTCGTCCACCACCGCGGCGAGCTGCCGCACCGACGCCGCCCCGTACCTCTGTTGCTCCTTGCTACTGGTCACAGTCAGGGATTGTCCGCCCCATGTCGTGTCAGGCCAACCAGGGCTCAATGGGATGATCCGCAGAACGCAAAGAGCTAGGGGGGCGACATGGATGCAGGCGACTGGATCGCCAGCGTTGCGGTTGCTGTTTCGGTGGCCGCGGCTGGTATCAGCACTCACCAAGCCAGGACTGCCAGGAGTGCTGCGATAGCAGCCGAGGAGCAGGTGAGGGCCGCAAAGGAAGCCAATCTGCTGACCCGCCAGCAGATGGATCGGCAGGACGAGCAAGCACGTCAGCAGCAAGCTGAAGCTGATGCCGCGGCCATCAGAGAGGCCGAGAAGGTCCACATCGACATCGGAGGAGGCGGAGGGTCGATTCGGGTGACCGTGACGAACCACGGGACCCGCCCCATCGCCAATCTGCGCATCATGGACGTTCGAGCCGCAGAACCAGGGCCCTGGGTCTCTTGGGGCCCGAATCGGAATGTTGGCGGAACCTACCGCTGGACGGTCCAGGCGCTGCTGCACCCTACGCAGAAGGCCACTCAGGCGGTCTGGCTCCTCAACGACGATGGCCAGCAGGTTGCGAACTTGCCGAGTTCTGTTGCGGTGGAGGCCCGCTTCAGGGATGACGACGGGGGCTGGTGGCTTGTGAGCACCGAGTCTGATCCGCAGAGAATCGACGAGCCGGATCAGCCCTGACAACGCAGTCCTACAGGCCGATGCCGATCAGCGCGTTGTCTTCCTCGTCCCAACGGTCGACGATCTGCATGTACCCGTGGAGCACGCTGCTGTTCGGCTTGTGCCCGGTGATCTGGGCGATCGCCTTCGGGTCCTTCCCGGCCCGGCGGGCCTCCGTGGCCATGCCGGAGCGTACCGAGTGCCCGGTGAACAGGACCGGGATTCGGGCGCGGGCGCCAGCGGCCGTGATGATGTCCCCGACCCGCTGCGGAGTCAGGCCCTTGGGCTGGACGGAACCGGTGGCGTGGACGGAGCGGAATGCGTGTCGGTCCGGGTCGGCGATCTGCGCGCGCTCGACCCAGGCGTGCCACGCGAGGACCGGGCACGTCTGGGGGTTCTCGCCGTACGGCACCGGCACCGTACGGGGATCCGTCTTGGAAACGCGGACGTCGACCAGGAGCCCGTTGCCGTCTGGGTCCTCGGTGATGTTCCGCAGGCGCAGGCCGGCGAGTTCGGCGCGCCGCGCGGCGATCGCGAAGCCGAGGAGCAGCATCGCGCGGTCCCGCACGCCGAAGATGTCGTCGGAGCACTTCTGAACGATCTGGCGCAGGGCGTCGACGCGCATGGCCGGCGCCTTCCCGCGACCGCGCTCGGGCTCCTCGTTCTCGGCGGCCTGGCGCTTGTAGTCCTTCAGCAGCTCCCGGGCCGACCGAGTGGCTTCCGGGTCGACGACGACGCCGAACCGCTGGCGCAGGGTGACCGATACCCCGGCGAGCTTGCGGTCGATGGTGGTCGCGGCGCGGTGCTCCCGATTCCAGAGGACGTCGACGAACGCCCGGAGCGTGCCTCGGGTCGCCGCGGTGGGAGGGATCTGCAGCTGCTCGCAGAACGCGGTCCACGTCTTCCAGTCCGCGCGGTACGCGAGGGTGGTGTTGTCGGGCCGGTGGTCCTGGGCGTGGGTGTCGGAGGCTGCGTCGAGGGCGGCCAGCCGCTGGCGGAGCTCGTCGTCGAACTCGGCTGGCAGCAGGGGCCCCTCGGCCATGGCGGGTGTGGGGAGGCGTTCGGCCATGGCTAGTTGCTGTGCGGGTCCGAGTAGGTGATCGCCCCGGCCGCGATGGCGCAGGGCCACGGGGTGCCGCCGCACGCCGTGCACGTCGGGTCCGTGCGATCGCTCGGCGCGTGCTCCTTCAGGTGCCGGCCTGCCACGCTCCGGACGGTGCGCTCGTCGCGGCTCATGCCCTTGTAGGTCTCGCCGCAACGGACCACCGCGGCGTCGTACTTGATGAGGTCCTGCTGCAAGTTCTGGTTCACGATATGTGAGGTTATCGCGCATCAGAAGCCATGATCCCCCCGACGCGGCAGCCATCGGGGAGAGTTGTCGAACAGTTCGATCATCGTTCCGTTGCGGACGACTTCTGTGAAAACGATCCTAAGGATCGGCACCTTCGTGCTTCGATCTCGCCGACGCGCCAAGAGCTTCTGCCAACCCACGTCCTTGACCGCGTCGTGGCTGCAGGGGATTGGACGCCGTACGCACGCTTGACCTTGGTCAACTGGCTCCTCGGCCATGGTGTCCTAGCCCAGACACCAAGCCGCAAAGTAGGTCGCAGGCTCGCGCGTTCAACTCGCTAGGGGTGAGGGTGGGTGGCGGAGCCGCGGCATTCAGCCAACCTCGCCCGCGGACGCCTTTCCGCAGCTAGCGGGAGTTAGTCAGAGTTCGCGGTTGGTTGATTCTCCGGGTTGCCTGGACACGGCTTTCCCTTACCTGGACAGCGACGATGCCCCGACTGGCGGCTTCTGGCGGGCAGCCCAGCAGTGCGAGGCAGACGCCCACTACTGTCGAATTCCAGACGGTGAAGCGCCTCGCTCGCGGATTCCTGAGGGGGATGCCTCTCTCCCGCTCCGGCGGGCTGAACCACCATCGTCCGATGTTCCGAAGGGCACGTGTTCAGTACCAGAAGGAGAGAGGCATGACGGTCGGGGGGAATGTGGTGCGCATCACAAGGATGCGTTTCCTGGTGTGTCTATGTGTTCCTACTGGTTCCGATCGAGGGTCGATCTGTTCCCGAACACCCCCTGACGGCACCCCATTTACAGTCGGCAGAATCGGATTGCCCGAGGCCCCCGGATAAACTCGCAGTGACGCACAGAAGGAGCCCTGCAACCCCGACAACGGTTACCAGGCCACTGGTCGGGAGGGCTCCCTGCGCGGTACCCCAGCACGCCACAAGACGAGAGGGAGACCTGCATGCAGAGTAACAAGAGCGCGGACAGCGGCGACAGCGGACCGGTGGACAACTGGGTCGCGCGTAGGGCCCGCAGCCTGCGGAAATGCCTCCACCTACGTGGACATCGCGTCCACCATCAGTTCATCCTCGGCGCCAGCTACAGCCTCGGCAGTGGCGCCGTCAGCCTGATCATCCTCTGGATGCAGAGCCGCTTCTGACGTTCTGAACCTGGTGCGGGCCCCTGGATACCGACGCCAGGGGCCCGTGTCGTTTCGTTGGGGCACACGTAGCCCCTGCTCTAGTTCAACCCGTAGATGGACTACAACGACGAGAACATCGTCCTCAACAACTCGGCGAAGCAGTCGCAGCCTGGCATGAAGATCGGCTCACTGTTCGGGGCTGAGTGCTTTGCGACGCGTCAGGAGTCGGGCGGTCGCGCAGACATCAGCAGGCGGTCGATCTTGTCCGCCAGTTCCTCGAATTCGCCGGCCACCGTCATCAGCGTCACCGGATCGAGCTGGACGTCTCCCACGGCTGGAGAGTTCGGCAGGCCACCCAGCGCTGCGCCTTCGCTCCAGTGCTGGGCGAACCCTCGCAGGATCCGCAGGAGATCCGAGGCGGGGATCAGCAGACGGCCGTCCTGCCCGTACACGACCCCGGAGATCCACTGGCTTGCGCTGTTGCCGTCGTTCCTGCCTGCCTCGTCGCTCATGGCGCTGCCCCTAGCCTCTGTTGCTGGAGGGCGATCGTACACACGGACGGTGCTCTGCGGCGTAGCCCGCGCGGCGAGCGTGATCCCGTTATTTGGTGTGAGTTAGCCAGGGGCTGGAGCAGCTCGTGCGCGGCATCCCGCCCATCCGGTCCCGCCGCGGCCCCAGCCGCCGGCGCCCTGCGAAACTGCATGCGGACAAGGGCTACGACTACGACCACCTGCGCCGATGGCTCCGCAAGCGTGGGATCCGCCACCGCATCGCCCGCAAGGGCGTCGAGTCCTCACAGCGCCTGGGCCGTCATCGCTGGGTGGTCGAGAGAACCGTGTCCTGGCTGGCTGGCTGCCGCCGACTACACCGGCGGTACGAACGCAAGGCCGAGCACTTCCTCGCCTTCGTCGGCATAGCCGCAGCTCTGATTGGCTACCGGCGATTGGCCACGCCGCTCAGGGCCTGAGTCGGTCCTGCTGTACGTCGAAACAGATCAGCCCCATCTTGTCCGCCAGGTCTGCCGCGTAGGCCGATGCTTCCTCGGCCATGCTCCAGCCCATCCCGAAATAGAGGAGCGGACCGCTTGCACCGCTGATCAGCGGCCCGACCGACCAGGGCGAGGTTCCTTCCTCGTCCTCGGTGATATCGCACCACCGCTCAAGAAGCGCGGTCACGTAGGCCGTGATGAGTTCGGACGGAGACTCCAGGTCCTCACCGTCGAGGTAGCGGTCGTACAAGTCGCTCAAGACCCGGCGGGCAGCCCTGTCACTCGCTGGCTGCTCCCCTTCCCAGACAGCAAGGTCGTAGCTCATGCCCCGGAGGCTCTCATACCCCACTGACAGACCTCCGGGCTGGTGTCAGCACATACAGCCAAAAGAAACGACGTCTAGCAGGAAAGGCCCTCCGCGGCCGGAAGGTTCTGTAGCCTCGCATCATGAGACGCGTTGTGATCGATTCGAACGTGGTCGACACCGTGGCCAACACGCCTGGAGCTTTCGAAGCGCTCCAGAGCGCTTCCCACGATGGCTTGCTCGACATCCTCTACACACATGTCACCATCGACGAACTCGTCGCGATCCCCGGCATCGAACGACGCGGCTGGCTCGTCACCCTGCTCGCATCCCTCGGCCGCATCGTGCCCACCGGCGATGCCGTCGTGGGTGTCTCTCGACTCGACTTCTGCCAGCTCGGGCCCGACGACTCCATGGCCTTCGAAGGTCTCAGGTCCGGAAACGTCCGCCACAGCAAGGATGCCCTCATCGCCTCCACAGCGGCGGTCGGCTCTTGCGCGCTGGCCACGAATGACCGGCGGCTGGCAAGCCGGGCACGGGAACAAGGCGTGGAAGTCATAACAGCAGCGGACCTGCTCACCGAGTTCGGAATCCCTCGGCAGGGTGCAATTCCGCCGCCCAAGTAGCTGTAGCCGCTAGGATCCTGCCTAGAGTTGGCCGTCCGTCCTAGGCGGCGGTGCAACAAGCAGTCGCGGGCGAGTACACGCTCCCCGTCGACTTGAGAGGCCCCCAGGCGTGTACCTGGGGGCCTCTCCTGATTCGACAGTGCTCGCTAGCTACCTCACGACGATCCGGCATTCCGGGGCGCTGGCACGCGACGCCGACTGAGCCCACATCGCCTCCACTAGGACCCCTGAGGCGGAGTCTGCTGCTGTCACTCCCCCTGAACGAACGTGGTGGCGGCGACATGGAGCAAAGGCCCCCCAGCCGCGAGGAGACCAGCCACTGCTGCCGCCATAGCAGTACTGGCTTCTGCGCCCGAACCGACGGCCATGAGTACGGCAGTAGCTACAAGGACCGCACCGGCAACGAACACAATGGCTGCTCGCATGTGTTTTGAGAGGTCGCCCGGGGGCAAGTTCCCCTCCTTCTCGAGTACCGAGACCTTTCTTCGCAGCTCGACAGCCTCTTCGGCGCCATGGGTGGCGATATGGTCGATCGCCTTGCGTGCACGCTCGATCATCCCTGACATGGAGTAATGCGGCAGGCCAGATTCGAACTGCTCCCGATTCTCATGGAGCCAGGGGTTCACGGTCTCGGCTTTGTCCCATACGTCTTCGCATCGCTGGAAGATTCCACGCGCCTTGCCTTGCTCGCGTTGCAGCCAGTCAAGGCGGAGGGCCATTTGGTTACCAAGGTCTTCCAGGGCAAGCCTGTCGAAAGGCCCCATTCGCTCTGTCCCATCGGCCAGCGAGCCTGTCCAAACCGCATCCATGTTGACGATCTCAAAGCACCGGCTGGCGAAAGAAACTGACCGCACATGGTCTTCAACGTCCGACATGCCTTCATGGTAGGAACGGGATCGAGCTACCCTTCCGCAACGCGCGGATGGCTCCGCTCAACGGCCCCTTTCGTTCGGAGCAGTGGCCCTCACCCTCGTGGGGTGAAATTGGAAGAAGGCCGTACCGGCCTCCGACGTCGTTGCCCCTTGGCCCACATGACGTACGGGCGGCGAACCAGGAGCCCGTGCCGGCCGCCAGGATGGTGCCGAGGAAGTTGACCATGACGTCGCTGGTGAAGGCGGTGACGGCGTCCACGACCTCGGCGGCCGAGAGTCCCTTACTCATCTGTTCCCTTGGGCGCGCCCGCGGGGCCGATCAGCGCGCCGTACCCGTCCTGGGCTGCGGTCTGCTGGTCCGGCTCGGCCCTACCGGACCGTTGCAGCTCGCTGTAGGCCAAACCCCTCGGGCCAGGACGGCGGACCGGTTCGAGAGGCTTCTCATCCTTCTTCTTCGACGCCTGTTCACGTCTTTGCAGCAGCCGAGCTACCTGGCACTTGTCGCGGGGAACCGGGCCTCTTCGTACCGGAGTTGCGTGAGCCGAGCCTGCTGCGGTAGAGCGCTGGCGCGTATCACGGTGGCCCCGCACGGATGCGCGGGGCCACTGAAGTGGAGGCTCACCTCGGGGAGGGTCAGACCTTCACGGGGACGAACAGCGGGGCCGACAGCAGGGTGCCGAGGGCCGCGGCGAGCTCGTACTGGCCGGCCGTGATGGCCACGGTGAACAGCACGATGATGACGACCGCGGGCATGTGCGCGGGGGGCATTTCGGGGGGGATGCCGGGCAGCAGCCGACGGTACGGAAGTCCGGGGAAGGTTCCGGGGACGATCGGCGTTCCGGTAGTGTCGTAGACGTACGTCATCGACGGGTACCTCTTCTTTCACTGGTCGTGAAGGTGGGCGCCTCAACGACGTCGCGACGGAGAGCCCCACGGCCAGCTTCCTAGGGCATGGGCCGTTGGGGCCTCTCCGGCATCTCTGCCGTTGAGGACGGTAATCACCTTAGCCGATCAGGCACCTCTCAACAGACCGGACACCACTAGATGTTGTGTCCAAGCCCAATCCAACCACTAGATATTGTGGTTCTTCCTGACGTGCCGTCAGCTTCCTGAGCTTGTTTCCGCAGGTCACGGCAGGGCCCGGACGAACAGTGTCCGGGCCCTTCTGCTTATCTGCGTCACAAGACGCCATGCAGGGCGTTTTCCTTGAATCCGTCGTCGGCCTCGCGGTAGCGGCGCATGACGGGTGAGCCGGGGGCTCATCCGCCCTGGCGCTCCATGACGGCGTCGGGGTTGCCGGCGCGGGAGGACTCGGTGACCAGTCCGCGGCGGGGGCTGTGGCCGGTGGGGCGGATGTCGGCGCGGGCGCCGATGCGGGTGAGGATGTCGCCGACGGTCTCGGGGCCTATGCCGGACTGCAGGACGGTCGCCTATCGGTTGTGCAGGGCCCGAAAGGCGAAGCTGTCGGGGTCGGCGTTGTCACCGAGTTCCTGTTCCTCAGCGGGTGGACCAGGAGGAGGGGCTCGTGGACGTGTCCTGAGACGGGGCACGAGCGGTCGTCCGGTCGTCGCACCGTCTCTGGGGTAGGGCGGTCGCGGCGGCAGCGGCATGATGGGGTGCGCGGATGCGGCGACCGGCGGCCTCGGCGATATGGGCGTGGACGTGAAAGCGACGGGACCCGTTCGGGCGGCGCTGGGTGGTCCAGTGCAAACAACGCAGGCCCGGTCTGGCCGGCTCCCCGGTGGGCGTCCCCGAGCTGAAGGCCCTCAGCGGCACCGGCCGGCCGGTCCACAAGGGCGATGTCGTCGTACTCGTCACCAACGGCAAAATCTCCAGGCTTGCGCGCGAATTCGCCCGCTCGCAACAGTTGCACGTGGTCGACCGAACGGTACTGGGCGAGTGGGCGGGCGGATCCAGGCCACTGTGGGATCTGCTGCAGGCCGGTCCGCCGCCCGCCGGTCGACGCTGAACCCCTCGCATCGACGCGGACCGCTCCGTCCCTGGCTTTGTTCACGACGTCCGGCTGTGCCCCGCCCGGGTGCGTCCCCGCCATGCGCAGCTGCGCATGGCGCGACTCAACCCTGCCCGGGCCCTGCCGTGTCGTTCACATGCCCCGCCGCCGCGGCTGTTGGGGCAGAGTCAGATCCAGTGGTAGTTGGAGTCGTCGAGACCCGGCAGGAGAGCGGCTCCGGCGTCCAGGCCGACGGCCGGAGCTGCGAGGTCGGCCACGGGCAAGGGCGGGAAAAGCGCCTTGTCCTTGGTCTCCTGCCACCGGATCCAGAACAGTTCGCCGGCGCCGGCGGTGTCGTCGTACTCCACCGGGCTCAGGGCCTCGCGGACGGCGTCGCTGATGCTCAGACGGAAGACCATGTGGAGTTTGCGGGGCGGGGTACTCCCGGGGCGGCTGACCATGGCGTCGATCAGCCATGTGAAGCGGGGGGCAGCGTCGGCCCGCTCGACGTCCAGGTCGAGTTCCTCCCTCAGCTCACGGGCGAGGGCCGCCGGGACGGGTTCACCCGGATCGACGTTCCCGCCGGGCACGGTGTACTGCTCGGTGCCGTTCTTGACCCGTTTGATGAGGGCGACCTCGTCGCCGTTGAAGATGAGTGCGGCGACACGGATCTTGATGCGGTGGAACGGTGGTTCGGCGTTCACGAGGTGGCCTGTCCTTCTTCGGTGTTAGCGATCTCGGATGCGCGGGTGGTGGCGGCGCCGCCGAGGGCAATCAAATCGTCACATCGGTCACGCCCGACCAGCGAACCTCAACAAGATCGCGTTACGAGCTCTATGGAATGGGCCTACCTATCAGTGTGGTAGAAGGCGCTGTCGGGATAGGCCACACCGATCTGGAATTCGCGACTGGGTTGCGGACCGCGGCCGTCGCCAGTGTCTAGTGAACCGAATCCTGCCGTAACGATGATGTAGTCCTGGACGGCATCGGAACCCGGCGCTGCTGGCCCGTACGCCAGCAGTGGGGTGTCAGCGGGGAGGTTCTCCAGCGCTTGGCGGAGTTCTCCAACGGTCCAAGCTCGACTGGAGGTCTCTTTGTTAAACATAGTCGATTTGGTTTCCAATCAGGTTGTCTGAGCTGTGTAGATGGACGAGGCAACGCTGGGGTGCGGTTCCCGCAGTGGACTGCACGGCGACGCCGAGCCCATGGGACTTCGGGTGAACAGACCCTGGCGGGCTAACGCGCCGTCACACCTGCTCCCTACCTCGACACCGGCGGAACGTGGGACAGCCTGTCACCCGTCTCCTTCGCTTGCGCGGTGGTCGGCGCCGGTGGTCGGCCCCGTTTCGGAGCAGCATCACGGATACCACCGCACCGTCATCACCGGCCGCGACCGCGCTGTTGTCGTGGCGGCGTCGTTCCTGGAACCCCAGGTGCGGTTCCAGGGTCGGTGGGCGGCCTGCGTCGTGGGCCATCAGGTGTGGTGGTGGATCGTGAACGGGCGAGATTGGCGGAGATTCTGGGTGTCCGTTCCTGCTGAGCCGCTTCGCCAGCTGACCGTGAGCCTGAAGCCTGGGCGGCGGACTCGGCGGAGATTAGGTGGTTGTGGACTTGGTGGACGCCTTGAGCGACGGTCCAGCCCGGCATGTAGCTGAGGCTATTGAGTAATTTCTCACCTGAGACGGCATAGTCGCGTCGATCGTCCACCGTCGCTCGATAGTTGATGCGGACGGGACCCGTATGAGCCGCCGAGGCCAGAGCCGCCACCTGCTTAAGTTGCAGGTTTTCGGTGACGACGTTGAAGATCTGCTGGCCTGCTTTGCCGGGATCGGCCAGAACGCTGTCCACTGCTTGTGCGACGTCCTCAACATGGACATAAGGGCGCCATGCTTCTGGGCCCATGACGGTAACCTCACCACGAGCGATGGCCTCGTGAACGTATTGGTTGACGATGAGATCAAGTCGCATTTTTGGGGATACACCGTAGGCGGTGGCTAGCCGCAGGACGGTGACGTTGATGTCACCGCCCTGATTAAGGAGATAGTCTTCCGCCTCAACCTTGGTTTCGCCATAAAGGGAGACTGGGTTTACAGGCGTGGTTTCGGTGGCGACGCCCCCGGTGTGACGGCCGTACACGCTGCAGGTTGAGCCGAAGACGAGGTGGTTGACGCCCGATCGGTCAGCAACGTCAAGGAGTACCTTGGTCGCCTCGACATTCACTTGGCGGGCGAGGTCCGGCTCACGTGCGCTGGCCGGGTCGCCGACGATGGCGGCGAAGTGGACGATCGCGTCGACCCCTTTGACTGCCTCGGCGAGCGTCTGAGCATCACGGAGGTCTCCCTGATGGAAGGTGAAACCACCCATGCCTTCCAGCCTCTGGGTTAGTTCGCTGGGACGGCTTGCCAGTCCCCGAACTTGGACCCCGGCATCCATGAGCCTGGAGGCAACGAGCAAACCGGTGTAACCGGTCGCTCCTGTCAGGAGTACATGCATGTAGATTCCTTCAAATCTGGGCCGAAGACGGACGGCTGGGTCGCTTCGCGCTGGCGTCATCGGCCACCGCCCTGATTGTGATGCGCGCTAGAAAGAGTGGCCCGCCCGTGCCGTGAGCGGGCCATTCAGCGGTCAGCGTTTCCGGCCCGTGTTGCTGCTGGGGCCGCTGGGGTCGGTTCCCGCAGTGGACTGCACGGCGACACCGAGCCCATGGGACTTCGGGTGAACAGGTCCTGGCGGACTAACGCACCGTCACACCTGCTCCCTACCTCGGCACCGGCGGAACGTGGGACGGTCTGTCCCCCGTTTCCTTCGCTCGCGCGGTGGCAGCCGCGGTGGCCGTCGTCATCGTCGCTGCCCTCGGCATGACACTGCTGCCAGCGGCCGGATCCGGCGGGGCCGCCTTCCTCGGCATGAGGGTGCTCGGATATCTCGCCCCAGACGCGTGACCCCCGGCCTGTGACCGGGGGCGCCCCGGTCACAGGCGCTCGGGGGCGTCCTCGATGCCCCTGCCCGCTGGGCGCTTCACCGTCCGTGGCCGCGGGCGCGTTCCTGCTGAGGCGACGCACCCGGCGCGGGTGGAGGTGTGGCGCCACCACCGGAGGGCCTGTGCCGCGGGCCGTCGGGGGTGGTGGTGGAGCGGGAGCGGGCGGCCTTTGCGGATACGCCGGGCGCTCGGGTGGTTTCGGAGGTGGTCTGCCTGTGCTGGAGCCTCCAGCCCTGGCCTGGTACCCAGGTGCTGCCGGCCGGTGCTGCGGCCAGGCTGTCCATGAAGGCACCCAGCGTTTCGCGCATCCCGTCCCAGCCGGGGTACTGATGCAGCTGCGGCGAGCCTGCGCGCAGCGCGTCCAGCCCCTCCTTCCAGGGCACGACCGGTTCCGGGCCGTTGCTGTCCTGCCCGTAGAAGCGGTAGGGCACGGGCACGCGGTCCATGCCCATCGGTCCCAGGTTCCAGTTGTTCTTCACCGCCTCACGCATATGGTCAGCGTCGATCCGGCAGGTGCGCAGCATGAAGTACGCGTCGTAGACGTCCTTGTAGCGGTGCCATGGCCGGTCTCCCTCGCCCCGCAGGCCTCGGGGCTTGCCGGTCAGCAGCGTGAGCTTGTCGGCCAGCTGGTTGACCGCAGGGTTCAGCGGAGGCTGGAACGGGGTGAATCCCGGCAGGTCAATGGGCGTTACCGGGCGGTGCGCTGTGTCAGGTCCGCCGGTGACCGCCACCTTGGCCGGCGGCTTGATGTCGATCTCGATGGGGATTGGGTCATCGACGGTCGGTGTGTGGCGCGGTCCGAAGCGCGGGTCGACGGGCGTGGCGGTCACGATGCCCATGACCTGGCCGTTGGGGAAGATGTTGAGTTCGCCGGCCGTGTAGCGCACAAGGCCGCCCATCCCGATGCCGTGTGCGCTGCCGGCGTGGCCGGGCGGTGCGGTGACGCGGCGGACTGCTCCTTCCACTGCGTCCCGATACAGGTCAGCGGCCCGGCCGGGGTCGGCATCCGTGACGGCGCTGGCGCACAGGTCGAGGTCAAAGGCGCTGCGCGGCATCACGTACTGCTGGGGGATGTCTGGGATGCCCGGCACGCCGAAGTCGGCGGGCCAGTCGCCCTCCGCAGGGCGGGCAGGCAGGGCCAGCGAGCCGATCAGCAGCCAGCCGAGGCCTTGGTCTGCGGTGATGCGGTGTGCCAGGTCCGACATCAGCACCTGCTGCAGAGCGCGCCGTTCGGTGAACTCCGGATAGCGCGCTCGCGCGGCCACAGCCTGGCGGAATTGCTGCCATTGAGGGAACGCCTCCCGGAAGGCGCCCCCAAGATGCTCTGCAGTGTCCAGCCCCCCGAAGTCGGACATCTACGCGTCCTCTCCGGAGTTCGCGGCCGTCTCGACACCGTCCACGCTGGCCAGCAGGTAGGACAGCCGGCCGGCGCCGGTACCGGTAGTGCCGGGCAGTTCCAGAGCCTCCAGGGCCTGCGCGAGTTCGGCCTGGGTGGCCAGCCGCTGCTGCAGAAGGTTCGTGGCGATACGCCCCAGTCCTTCCAGATCGGTGCTGCCAGCGACCGCGATGTCCGCGAGCGTGCGGCCCGGCGAGGTCACCGGCAGGCCTGCTACCTCGCGGTAGTCCTGCGGCCCCAGCTCGGCGCGGTGGATGAGGACGTCCTGGAAGGACGTGGCGGCGTGGTTGGGCGGGACGGTGAACTCTGCTGCCGGGCCGGGCAGGTTGCCGACGGCGTAGACGCGCACGGCGGCCCCGTGCGACACGACACCGGCAGCAGGCAGCGGCCGCTCCCAAGCGGGCTCGTCCGGGGCTAGCAACAACCAGTGTGCGTACAACTGTGGGAATGGGGGCCGCGTCCCTCCGCGCAGCCGCACGACCCCGGGTAAAACGGTCTCGATGACACGGCCTTCAAGGAGCTCGTGGAGGACGGCGGGACTGGCTCCGCATGCGGCCGCCTGCCGTTCAGTTACCAGGCCCGCCTGCCCCTCGGCCACATCGGCGATACTTCCGACGATCTTCAACATACCGGAAGCCTATCGGCGCCCTCCGACATCGCTCGCGGGGCTTTCCGGGTCAACTGGCTGATATCTATGGGGGTATGGAGCACTGGAAGAGTGATCGTGTGGCAGCCGCCGGGCGGGGCGAGAATCCCACCGTTCTGGCACGGATGAGAACCGGATGGGCCGTCATCGGTGACACCCAGCATCTCCCCGGCTACTGCCTGCTGTTGTATGCCGGCCGCGCGAATCATCTGACCGACCTGCCGCGCGCCGAACGAGCCCTCTTCCTCCTCGACCTCTCTCTGCTCGGCGAAGCCGTGCAGATGGCGTGCGGCAAGCACGACGAGGAATTCCGCCGGCTGAACTACGAGGTACTGGGGAACTCCTGGGAGCACCTGCACGGCCACGTCCATCCGCGCTACGGCTGGGAGCCTCCGCGGCTGCTGAAGGGTCCCGTATGGCGCTACGGGGAGGAGCGCACCGCCCCGGAGCACGCCCTCGGGCCCCGGCACGACGACCTGCGGGAGGACATCACCCAGGCGCTGACGCGCGTTCTCGCTGATGCGTACAACCACGAATGACGCTCGTCGAACTGATGCAGGTGCGACCGACCCGGAACCGGGCCGTGCAGGAGTGGACGTACGCACCGACCACCTGACGCGCGTGCTCCAGGCTGCTTCAGGCCCGGCGCCCGTTCTCTGAGCGAGGGGTCGTGGGGCGTCCCGAGAGACCGGTGACGAGCACCAACAAGGCTCTGGCCGACCTCGCGTACTGGCTGCGGGAGCAGCGCGCGAGGTCGTGCCGGAACTACCGGGAGCTTCCGCCCTCGCCGCGCACCGCCGGGCCATGGCCGTCCGCGAAGGCCTTCGGCTCGCTGGAGCCGCCCCCCGAGGTCTTCGCCGCGGCCCGGACGGAGTCCCACGCCACCCGCTCCGCCGTCGAGGCGCCGATGGTCACGGTCTCCATCCTGATCATGGACCGCAGTGGCGCCGTCAGGCCATGGCGTCCACCGCGGCCGCCTCCCCGACGACAGCCAGCGCCTCATCCAGCACCACAATCCACTGCCCGAAGTCCTTGTCCCCCAGCCCAGCACGCACCGCTTCAAGCGCCCGGCCCGCCCACTCCTCGCCCACCGGCCTGTCCCTGGGATAGACACCAGGCCCCAGCGCCCGGAACACGAACGCCAGGTACCCCTCGTGGGACCAGTCGTGCGAGGCGCACTCCTCGTAGGCCCGGCGCGCCGCCCGTACCAACTCCCCGGCCCGGTCAGCCCCGTAGATCCGCCACGCCACCTCCGACAGCGACCACGCCGCCTCCCAGCGCCCCTCAAGACGCGGCTCTTCCGCCCCCTCCGGCACCACACCGAGCCGCGCGGCCAGTTCACGGCACACCCGCGCGCGATCAATCACGTCACTGAGATCCATGCAGACAGCCATACAGCAGCACGCCACCTTCACAGCTTGGACGTGCCGACACCCGTCCCAGCCTTCACCCCTCCGACCGCCACAAGGGAACGCCGCACAGCACTGCGCCGCCCCGACACTCTCTTGCGAGGAAACCGTCGCCCACCGCGAGGGAAGTGAGTTGACCCGCGGTGCCCAAGGTTCCAGACCCACGTCCCGTCTACCTACTTCGGCGCGGGCGGATCCGCGTCTCGGCGACGTGGGGCGCGCTGAGGACGCTGGAGGCGGGGGTGGAGCGGGCGGCGAGGGTGATGCCGCTGTCGAGGCGGCTGTGTCGGCCGATGGCGATGCCGGGGCCGAGGGCGATGTTGTGGCCGGTCTGGGTGCCGTCGCCGATGAGGCCGCCGAAGCGGGGGGTTCCGCAGCGGTAGAGGCCGTCAGGAACGCGCATGAGGACTTCTCGGTCGGGTTTGGTCATGTCGTCGCAGAGGTTGATGGCGGCGACGGTGACGGACGAGGAGAGGTGGGCCTCGGCGCCGACGAGGGTGCGGTTGATGCCGATGCGGTGCCCGAGGACGGCTCGCTCGCCGACGTAGGCGTGGGTGACTTCGCAGTTGAAGCCGACTGATGCGCCGGCGGCCAGGACGGCGCGATGGCGGATGGTGGTGAACTCGTTGACCTTCACGTGGGGGCCGATGATGACGTCCTCGCCGATGATCGCGCTGGGATGGATCTGGGCGGTGGGATCGATGCGCCGGTCCCCCAGTGCGACCACCGCGGCCGCGTGCAGGTCGGGCCACTGGGCCAGGAAGCCGGCGAGCTCGTATCCGGCGAGGTCCCCGTAGGGGGTGTTGGCCAGCAGCCCGCGGGTGGCACTGCGGATGTAGTCGCCGACGTGGACGGAAACCATAGCGAGGGTTCCTTTCGCGTGAACGTCAAGGGTCACGATGCGGCTAACATCGCGGGCTTCGGGTGTTATCGAGCCGGTGAACGGAGTGGGTTGTGGCGCGACCGCGTCTGGGTGTGGCGGTGCTGACAATGGGCACCCGGCCGGCTGAGCTGCGGGCATTGCTCGAGTCGGTGGCCAAGCAGGACGAACCGGCCGTCCGCGTGGTCGTGGTCGGTAACGGCGCCGGGTCGCTTCCCGAGTTGCCGGAGGGCGTGGCCGGGGTCGAGTTGCCGGAGAACCGGGGAGTGTCGGGCGGGCGGAATGTGGCGATCGAGTCGCTCCGCGGGTTCGGAGATGTCGATGTTCTGGTGGATCTGGACGACGACGGGCTGCTCGTCGATGCGGACGTGTTCCGACGGCTTGCCGACCTGTATGAGGGGGACGAGAAGCTGGGCATCGTCTCCTTCCGGATCGCCGACGAGAGCGGCGAGACCCAGCGTCGCCATGTGCCCAGGCTGCGATCGAGGGACCCGTTGCGCCGGGGCGAGGTGACGACGTTCCTCGGCGGCGGGCATGGCCTGTCGATGCGGATGCTGGACGAGATCGGCGGCTGGCCGGAGGAGTTCTTCTTCACCCATGAGGAGACCGATCTCGCCTGGCGTGCCCTTGATGCCGACTGGAGGGTGCTGTACGAGCCGGAGTTGCTCCTCCAGCACCCGAAGACCAGCCCGGCCCGCCACGCCGTCTACTACCGGATGACCGCCCGGAACCGGGTCTGGATGGCCAAGCGGAACCTGCCGGCCCCGCTCGTCCCCGTCTACCTAGGCGTGTGGACCCTCCTCACCGTGGCCCGCACGCGGTCGCTTCCGGGCTTGAGGGCGTGGGCGGGAGGGTTCGCAGAGGGGGTACGTCGGCCGTGCGGGGCGAGGCGGCCCATGCGCTGGGGCACGGTGTGGCGCATGACCCGCCTCGGTCGCCCGCCGGTGATCTAGGCCGCTGCGCTCTCCTCCATCCACTCCGGCAGGGCGGCGGGGTGCTTGCGCAGCCAGGCGACGTACCGGGCGACGCCGTCGGCCAGGGAGACGGTGGGAGTCCAGCCGAGCATGGCCTTCATCCTGCGGGTGGAGGCGTATCCGCCGAGCGGGTCGCCGGGCGGCATCGGGGTCTCCATGAACTGGGCGTTGGGGTAGTGATCGCGGACGAGTTCGGCGACCTGGCGGACGCTGGTCGGCTGCCCGGTGCCGATGTTGAGGGTCTCTGTGTGGGTCTGTGGCGAGACGAGTGCCCGCAGGGTCGCCTCGGCGACATCGTCCACGTGGATCAGGTCGCGGACTTGATGGCCGCCGCCGTTGAGGTGCAGCGGCAGGCCGAGCGCGGCCCGCGCGGCGAACCAGGCGACCATCCAGGAGTGGGAGCCCTGCTTGATCGTCTGCGGCTCGCCGTAGACGCTGAAGTAGCGCACGACGGTGTAGGAGGCGCCGACCGCGCCCAGGGTGAGCGCGGTCTGAGTCTCGCCCCATGCCTTGGTGTTCGCGTAGACGGACACCGGCCGTACCGGGCTGGTCTGCTCGTGGAACTGCGGCGCGATCCGCCCGTACACCGACTCCAGTAACTGCCGCATGGTGAGCAGTTCGGGGCCCTGCGCCTCGTCCGGGTTGCCGTCCCCGTAGACGCTGGCCGAGGAGACGTACACCAGGCGGCGGACGCGTTCGGTGGCGGCGACCGCGTCCAGGAGGACCTGGGTGCCGGTGATGTTGGTGCCGATGGCGGCGCGCGGGTTGCGGGTGCAGGCGGCGACGTCGGCGAGCGCGGCCGCGTGGATGACGTAGTCGCATTCGCCGACGACCCGGCTGATCAGCTTCGCGTCGCGGACGTCGCCGGCGATGACGTCGGGGGTGGTGGTGTCGATGCCGAACAGGTCCCGGTAGACGGAGGGCGGGTAGGCGTCCAGCGTGCACAGTGCGATCGGGCGGGCCCCGAGTTCCCGCAGGCGGGAGGTGATGCGGGAGCCGATGAGCCCGGCTCCGCCTGTGACCAGGACGGTGCGGCCCTGGAGCTGGGCGAAGGGTGAGCGGGTGTCGTGCACGGTGCCTCCAGGCAGATCAGAAGGGTGTGCTCGTGATCACAGCGTCGTTTCGTGTGGCATGGGTGGTTGCAGCGGATCGTCACGACGGGGAGAGCGGGGGCCGGTCGCCGGGAAGCGCTCGGTGACGAGCCGGAACAGGAAGCGTTGTCGGCGATGCTGTCCGCGACCGCGTAGTCGTCTTACGGTCCCGGTACGGGGCGGGCAGTTCGGCGAGGGTGCGATCGAGCGCGCTGTGTAGGGCGTCCACGAGCCGGGCCCGGGATTGGGCCTGCTTCAGGGGGTCGCCGAGGCGGATCGCGGGCGCCCGAAGCCGTCGGATCGCTTCGGCAAGTGTGATCCCGGTCCGGGCGTGCATGTCCGCAGCGGGTGTCGGAAGTCCCTGCTCCCCCGGCAGGCGTTCCATGGCCGCGCGGATCGCGCGGACCAGGAACTCGGCGTAGCCGGAGAGCTGGAGGGCGGCCTGCTCGATGTCGGCTGGGGGCGGGACGGTGCCATCGCCCCGCCTCCAGCCGAGCACGGTGGCGGCAAGCCGTTCGTTGACTTCGCGGTCGAGTGGGAGGTCTGCGTCCCAGGAGCCGGTGGGGTCGTGGACGCTGCTGCCGTATGTCACCTGGTCGGTCCCGTCAGGACGGCGTCGAGCATGGGTTCGACGGAGGCGATGGACACCCCGTGGCGGCGCAGGAAGCGCTGTTCGGCCTGCCAGACCGACCAGGTGAACCCGATGTGCCCGAGCGCCGGGACGACGACGACGCTGATCTGGCGTTGCTCGGCGAGGCCGCGAAGGCGGGCCCAGCCCGGCCGGGACTGTGGCACCTGCGTCAGCAGGCAGTCGTCGGCGATCGTGCCGCCCTTTGCGACCGTCCAGTTGTGACCGGCCGCGACGGCGGCCGCGGCCGCGAGCATCCCCCGTACGGCGTCAGGGTCAGGGTCGGATGCGTACAGGGCGACCGTTGTGGCGGTCTCGCGATGAGTGAGGCCGGTCGGGTTCAGATGGGTGTCGGGCACGGTCGCCTCCCGAAGGCGGTGTGTCGGCGTCTCGTTCCAGGCAACCGCGTGCGGGCCCGGACGGTGCATATCGAAGTGGCTTTCCTTGCCCGCGAGTTGCGTAGCGAATTGACTGTCCCTTGACCTTCGCGGCGGTGCCGCTCACGTCTACCGTGGGGGGATGCCCCATGTGCGGAACGAGGTGTTCATCGCCTGGATGGCGAGTAACGACTGGACGGCGCTCGAACTCGCCAAGGCCCTGAACACGGTCATCCGGGACGTCACGCAGAGGACCTCGATGCGCGGCGAGCTGTCCGAGGTGACGGTCCGTAAGTGGCGCTCGGGCGAGACGACGTGGCCGCAGACGAAAGCCAGAATGGCTCTGGAGCAGGTCAGTGGGCGTTCGGCGCCGGAATTAGGGTTCGTTCCGCCCGACCGCCACAAGAGCCGTGCCGCCCCGGAGGACCCGTTGCGCCGCCGTACGTTCTTCACCGTCGCCTCCGCCGCCGGCGCTGTCGTCCTGTCCGGTGCCGCCCCGTCCGTCGGCAGTAGCGACGTCCTACGCCTGCGGCAGCAGCTCGACACCGTCAATGCCCTCGACGATCAGCGCGGCGGTCACGACCGGGTGGAGAAGGCCGCGCTGGCCGGCGCGCAGGAGGCCGTCGCGCTCCAGGCCCGGGCCGGCACCCAGCGGACCCGGCAGAGGCTGTTCGCGCTTGCCGCCGACTTCACCGCGACCGCCGCCTGGTCGTGCGTGGATGCTCGCGAACGCGCCCGGGCCCGTCAGCACCTTGACCGGGCCCTGCATCTGGCCGGACTCGCCCAGGACCCGGCCCTGACCTTGAGGGTCTGGAACTCTGTGTCGATGCTCGCCCACCAGCAGGGCGATCACGCCGAGGCGCTCGCCGCGGGCCAGGCCGCGAAGGCAACGACGGCCACCCGGCGCGATCCGCTGTATGCGAGCCTGGCGCACGCCCGTACCGCAATCGCCCACGCGCACCTGAACGAGGGCCACAGCGCCCTGCGCGCGCTCGACCTCGCCGCCGCCTCGCTCGACAAGGCGGATATGGGGCTGCCTCGGCCGAGCTGGATCGCCTTCTACGGGGCGGCCGAGCTCTTCGCGCTCACCGCGATCGTCCGTGACCGGCTCGGCGACGCCGCCGACGCGGAGGCCGCCTCGTTCCGGGCCCTAGCCGTGCTGCCGGACGCCTTCCGCCGCAACCGGGCCCTCACCACCGCCCGCCTCGCCCTCGCCCAGCTTCATCAGGGGGACATCGAGCAGGCCACCGCCACCACGGCGCGGGTCTTCGACGAGATGCGCGGTGCCCCGCTGCCCGGCCGCATGCGCTCGCTGCTCGGCGACTTCCACCGCGATCTGATCACGCTCGCCCCCGGCTCGGCGATCGCACTGAACTGGTCCGACCGCTACCGCACCGAATGGAGCCGCCCGTGACCCCCGCCTACACCCTCCGCCGCTATGGACAGGCCGCGGCGGCCGAGATCCGGCAGATACTCCTCGATGTCCACGCCGAGGCCTTCGCCGCCGAGATGGACGACCCCTTCCACGACCAGAACCGCTTCGCCTGGTTCGTCGACCACTGGAGCGGCCTGCCCGGCTTCGACTGCGTCATCGCCTACGACGGTGACGAACCCGCCGGCTACGCCTACGGCGCCCCTGCCGTCCACGAGCGCGAATGGTGGCGCGACTATCTCTCCCCCGCCCCCGACACCACCGCGACGTTCTCCCTGTCGGAGCTGATGGTCCGCCCGAAATGGCGCGCGACAGGCCTGTCTGCCCAGCTGCACGCCGAGCTCGTCGACAACCGCCCCGAGCCCCTGGCCGTCCTCCTGGTGGACACCACCCACCCCCGCGTACAGGCCCTCTACGAGACCTGGGGCTACCGGAAGGTCGGCGAACGCCAGCCCTTCGCCGACTCCCCGCTCTACGCGGTCATGCTCCGCGGACTCCCCGAGGCATAGCCACCTCTTCCTCCAGTCACGGCAGCGTAGGGCCAGTTTGGCGCTTCCAGCGCAGGCTGGGCTGGGCTCATGTCTGACGGCTCCAGGCGGGGATCGTGTCATCCGTCGTGGTGTGTGAATCAGGCGCCCGAGGGCAGCCTGTCTCCTTCGAGACGGGCGCCCTGAGCTTGGCGAGCTGGCCCATGGCCTTCGTCCAGCTCGCCAAGCTCAGG
>NZ_JBSGWV010000056.1:0-40615 GCF_053609105.1 Streptomyces sp. NPDC054975 | reverse complement strand
GTGCACCCAAACGCACCGGCCGGTGGTGGGGGGGCGCGGTAGGAGCAGGGCCCCGGGGCCCGCGGTTCACCCCGCGGGGGGCGCCGGGGCCCTTCGGCCCGCTCCTTGACTCAGGGAGTCAGCGCGGGCTCCTTGTCGACGACCGGAAAGACCTCCGCCTCCGCGGCCTCGCCCTCAAGGTGCTGCTTCGGCTTCGCCGGCAGCGCGAACATCACCAGGAAGATCACGGCGAGCACGGCCACGGCCCACCCGAGCGCGTTCTGGAAGGCGTCCGTGAACGCCGCGCCGACCTCGGCCGGTGCCTTCGCGAGCCGCTCCTCGTCGATCACGCCGAAGAAGACGACCGAGACGAGTCCGAGTCCGAGCGCGTTGCCCATCTGGCCGGTCGTGTTGATGAGGCCCGAGGCCGAACCGGCGTGCTCGCGCGGCACGTCCGAGAGGACCGCGTCCGTCAGCGGGGCCACGATGAGGCCCATGCCCACACCCATGACGACGAGGGGGAGAAGCATCTGCCACGTGGTGATGGCGGTTCCGTACCGGCCGGCCTCCCACAGGTAGAGCAGCATGCCCGCGGCCATCGTCAGCGCGCCCGTCTGCAGCACCTTGCGACCGAAGCGCGGGACGAGCTTCTGCACCGACAGACCGGCCGCCGTCGAGACGGCGATCGAGAACGGCACGCCCGTCAGACCCGCCTTCAGCGGGCTCCAGCCGAGACCGACCTGCATGTACAGCGTCCAGACCAGGAAGAAGATGCCCATCACGACGCCGAAGGTCAGCTGGACCGCGATACCGGCCGCGAAGCTCTTCACCTTGAACAGCGCGAGCTCGACCAGCGGGGAGCCGTCCTTCTTCGTCTTGTACTTCTCGTACGCGACGAGCGCGGCGAAGACGAGGAGGCTGCCGGCCATGCACAGGTGGCCCCAGAGCGGCCAGTCCAGCTCACGGCCGCGCGTCAGCGGGTAGATCAGCATCAGCAGCGCCAGGGTCACGAGCAGGACGCCGACGATGTCGAGGCGGAGCGCCTTGGGCGCCTTCGACTCGGTGATGAACTTGCGGCCGAGGAGCAGGCCGGCGATGCCGACCGGCAGGTTGATGAGGAAGATCGGCCGCCACTCCAGACCCGCGATGTTCCACTGCGTGAGCAGGGCGCCGAGGAGCGGTCCGGAGACCGCGCCGAGGCCGATGATCGCGCCGAACATGCCGAAGACCTTGCCGCGCTCGTGGGCGGGGAAGGTGACGTGGATGATCGACAGGACCTGCGGCACCATCATGGCCGCGGCCGCGCCCTGGAGGAGGCGGGAGGCGACCAGCATCTCCGGGTTGGCGGCGAATCCGCAGAGCGCGGAGGCGACGGTGAAGCCGGCGGTCCCGAGGAGGAACAGCCGCTTGCGGCCGTAGATGTCGCCGAGGCGGCCACCGGTGATGAGGCCGGCGGCGAAGGCGAGGGCGTAACCGGCGGTGATCCACTGGATGGCACCGAAGGTGGCGCCGAGGTCCCGCTCGATGCTGGGGATCGCGATGTTGACGATCGTGGCGTCGACCAGGTCCATGAAGGCGGCGGTCATGACGATGGCGAGGGCTATCCAGCGCCTGCGGTCGGTGGCGGCCGCCTCCGTGACGGCGTCGTGTGAACTCATGTGAAGAAACGTAGAACCCATATAGGTCAGTGCATGTCCTAGATGCGACGCATGCTGGAACACATGACGGACACTCCGGCACGACTCCTGAATCTGCTCTCGCTGCTCCAGACGCCGCGCGAGTGGCCGGGCAGCGAGCTCGCCGAGCGGCTCTCGGTCTCCGCGCGGACGATCCGCCGGGACATCGACCGGCTGCGCGAGCTCGGCTACCCGGTGGAGGCGACGAAGGGCGCGGTGGGCGGGTACCGCCTGGTCGCGGGTACGGCCATGCCGCCGCTGCTCCTCGACGACGAGGAGGCGGTCGCGATCGCGGTGGGGCTGCGGGCGGGCGCCGGGCACGCGATCGAGGGCGTGGAGGAGGCGTCGGTGCGGGCGCTGGCCAAGCTGGAGCAGGTGCTGCCGTCGCGGCTGCGGCACCGGGTCTCCACGCTGCAGAACGCGACGATCCCGCTCACGCGCGGGGACGGGGCGACGGTCGCTCCCTCGACGCTGACGGCGCTCGCGGGCGCGGTGACGGGACAGGAGCGGCTGCGGTTCGGGTACCGGGCGGGGGACGGGACGGAGTCGCGGCGGCTCGTGGAGCCGTACCGGCTCGTGTCGACGGGGCGGCGGTGGTACCTCGTGGCGTACGACCTGGAGCGCGATGACTGGCGCACGTTCCGGGTGGACCGGGTGTCGGACCCGTTCGCGACGGGGTCGCGGTTCGCGCCGAGGGAACTGCCGGCGGGCGGGGCGGCCGAGTTCATGAACCGTTCGATGGCCCGTGCCCAGCCGGAACTGGACCTGGACGTCACCTTCGAGGCACCCGCCGACTTCGTGGCGGCCCGCCTCCCGTCCCACCTGACCCCGACGCCGACGGGCGCGGCGACCTGCCGGCTCCGCACGCGGACGGCGGACTCGACGGAGTGGCTGGCGATCCGACTGGCCCTGGTGGACGCGCCGTTCACGATCCACGGCCCGAACTCACTGCTCACGTACGTGCAGGACCTGGCGACCCGCCTGACAGCGGCGACGCCGTAGCGCTCCCGGGGTGGGCGCGGGGCCCCGCCCACAACGGGGCGGGGTCCGGTTCGTCGGCCGCTCTAGGCCACCGCGTCGAAGCCCGTGTCGCGGGCCATCTTCTTCAGTTCCAGGAGCGCGTGCTTCTCGATCTGGCGGATGCGCTCGCGCGTGAGGCCGTGTTCCTTGCCGACCTCCGTGAGCGTGCGCTCGCGGCCGTCCTCGATGCCGTACCGCATGCGGATGATCGAGGCCGTGCGGTGGTCGAGCTTGTCGATCAGGTCGTCGAGCTCCTCGCTGCGCAGCAGCGTCAGCACCGACTGCTCAGGCGACACCGCCGAGGTGTCCTCCAGGAGGTCGCCGAACTGCGTCTCGCCCTCGTCGTCCACCGACATGTTCAGCGAGACCGGGTCACGGGCCCAGTCGAGGACGTCCACGACCCGCTCGGGCGTCGAGCCCAGCTCCGTCGCGATCTCGGCCGGCTCCGGCTCCCGGCCGTTCTCCCGGTTGAACTCGCGCTGCACACGCCGGATCCGCCCGAGCTCCTCCACCAGGTGGACGGGCAGCCGGATCGTGCGCGACTGGTCGGCTATGGACCGCGTGATGGCCTGGCGGATCCACCACGTGGCGTACGTGGAGAACTTGAAGCCCTTGGCGTAGTCGAACTTCTCGACCGCGCGCACCAGGCCCGCGTTCCCTTCCTGGATCAGGTCGAGCAGCGGCAGGCCGCTGCGCGGATAGCGTCGCGCGACGGCGACGACGAGGCGCAGGTTCGACTTGATGAAGAGGTCCTTGGCACGCTCGCCCGCTTCGTACAGCGCTTCGAGCTCCTCGCGGGAGGCGCCTCCCGCCTCGCTCTCGACCTCGCCGTCCAGGATCTGCCGGGCGTACACGCCGGCCTCGATCGTCTGGGAGAGCTCGACCTCCTTGGCGGCGTCGAGCAGGGGCGTGCGCGCGATCTCGTCGAGGTACATGCCGACCAGGTCGCGGTCGGCGATCTCCCCACCCACGGCGCGAACGCTGCTTGCCCGGCTGCCACTACCGCTACCGCTGGTGGCGGAGGACTGACGACGGGCGACGGCACGGGTTGCCATGCGTGCTCCCTTGCTGAGTAGGTCGCGACACCTTTCGGGTGCCCTGCATCCGACGGAAACAACGACTGGAATCAGGACAGAATTCCCACCGGGCACATCGATTTTCGCGATCATGCAGTACCCTGTGCCGCCATCGAGGGGGTCCCATGGCATCCACACGCACAGAGGTGCAGGTCAGGCCAGGCACGGAGGGTGACCTGGCGCCGCTCACAGAGCTGTACAACCACTACGTCCGCGAGACGAGCGTCACCTTCGACACCGAGCCTTTCACTCCGGAGCAGCGACGTCCCTGGCTCCGCTCCTACCCTGAAGACGGCCCACATCGCCTGATGGTTGCCAGCGATGTCCGTAATGAGACGAACGGACGAATTCTCGGGTATGCGACAAGCAGCGCGTTCCGCGTGAAGGCCGCGTACGCCACCTCCGTCGAGGTCAGCGTGTACCTCTCCCCCGACGCCGCCGGGCGCGGCATCGGCACCCTCCTCTACGAGCGGCTCTTCGAGGCTCTCGCCGACGAGGACGTCCACCGCGCCTACGCCGGGATCGCCCTGCCGAACGAGCCCTCGATCCGCCTCCACACCCGCTTCGGCTTCCGGCACGTCGGTACGTACGGGGAGGTCGGGCGGAAGTTCGGCCGGTACTGGGACGTGGCCTGGTACGAGAAGCGGCTCGGCCCCCGGAACTAGGACGGGGCCTAGGTCCGCCGACCGTTACGGACGGGGCACGACCGGCCTACCGTCACGTCCATGACCGAGACCTCCGGCACCGCCCCGACCCACCCCGACTCCCTCGACACCCCCGGCTCCCCGGACACCTCCGGCACGCTCGACGAAGCGCTCCAGCGCCTCCACGCCAGCGGCCCCGAGCGGAAGGGCTGGCTCAGCAACCATGCCCCCATGGCCGTCGAGGCGCTCGTGCGCCACGGCCAGGCACCCACCGTGCACCGCTGGCTCGATCACTACCGGGCCAAGCTGGAGGACATGCCGGCGCCCCACTCCCCGGTCACCGCCACCACCTGGCGCGAGGCGCTCGGCGACCCGGCCCGGATCGCCGACTGGGCCCGGTTCTTCGAGCGGGAGACGGCCGAGCGGCCCTGGCACGAGGTGCTCGCCGAGTGGTGGCCGCGTCTGCTCCCCGGAATCGCCGGCGGGGCGACCCACCCCGTGATCCGCACCGGCCACGCCGTCCGCACCCTGCTGACGACCGAGGAGACGGAGCCGCGCCGTGCGGAGCTGGCCCACGCGCTCGGCTACTGGGCCGCCCGCGCCCAGCCGCTGCCCGCGCTCGCCGCGCTCGCTCCGGCGCCCAGCGCGGCCGCCGCGCTCGACGCCGTACCGCCCGTGCCCGAGCAGGACGGCGGGATCCGCCCCCGGCTCGCGCAGCTGACCGCGTTCCCGCAGTGGGGCGCCACCGCCGACCCCGACACCGCGCACGCCCTGCTCACCGAGCTGGTCACGGCCGCGACCCACCGCTACGCCACGCACGGACACGGCGAGCCGGTCATGCTGGTCCACGCGGCGACCGCGCCCAACGCCGTCCTGCGCACCCTCCCCGCACTCCCGCGCGAGCTGTGGCCGGCGAGCCTCGCGGCCGCCTGGGCCGCCTCCGCCGCCGTGACCGCCGCCTACACGCCGCGCGAGGCGGAGCGCCACCGGGCCACGAGCCTCACCGCCGAGGAGGTCTTCGAGCGGGCCGCGGCCCACGGCGACGACCACACGATCAAGTTCGCCGACACCGCGCTCGACGTCGGCGACGCGAGGGCGCTGGCCGCCGCCGTCCGGGCGATCGACCTCAACACCCCTGTCTTCTGAACCGTCTTCCGGGCCCCGGCCCCGCTCAGCCGAACTGGACCGAGCGCTTCGCGAGACCCATCCAGAAGCCGTCGATCACGCTCCGTCCGCCGTCCAGGTCACCGGCCGCGTCCGCCGCGCCCAGCGTGACGAAGAGCGGTGCGAAGTGCTCCGTACGCGGATGGGCGAGGCGCCCGGCCGGGGACTTGTGCGTGAAGTCCAGGAGCGCGTCGACGTCCCTCGCCTCCAGCGCGTGGCGCCCCCAGTCGTCGAACTCCGCCGACCAGCCGGGTACCCCGCCCCCGGTGTGCCGCAGCGCGGCCAGGTTGTGGGTGAAGAAGCCGCTGCCGACGATCAGGACGCCCTCGTCGCGCAGCGGCGCGAGCCGGCGGCCGATCTCCATCAGCTTGCGGGGGTCGAGCGTGGGCAGGGAGACCTGGAGCACGGGAATGTCGGCGTCCGGGAACATCTCCACCAGCGGGACGTACGCGCCGTGGTCGAGCCCCCGGTCAGGGATGTCCTGCACCGGCGTGCCCGGCCCGTGCAGCAGCTTACGGACCGAGGCGGCGAGCCCGGGCGCGCCCGGGGCCGCGTACCGCACCCGGTAGTAGTGCTCGGGGAAGCCCCAGAAGTCGTACACCAGCGGCACGGTCTCGGTCGCGCCGAGCGCGAACGGGGCCTCCTCCCAGTGGGCGGAGACCATCAGGATCGCCCGGGGCCTGGGCAACTCGGCGGACCAGGCGGCGAGCTCGCCGGGCCAGACCGGGTCGTCGGCGAGCGGAGGGGCGCCGTGCGAGAGATAGAGGGCGGGCATCCGTTCCAGCGTGGCGTCCATGGTGACGACCGCCTCCCGAAGTTCCTTGAAGTTTCAAGATTGACCGACAGTCCGATCGTAAGCCCATATAGTTCAACTTTCAAGGACGAGTCGTACGATGGACCACATGACCACCGCACCTGAGGAAGCGCCTCGCTGGCTCAGCGACGAGGAACAGTGCGTCTGGCGCGCGTACCGCCACGCCACCACCCTCCTCGAGGACCATCTCGACCGCCAGTTGCAGCGCGACGCCGGGATGCCGCACATCTACTACGGCCTGCTCGTCCAGCTCTCCCAGGCGCCCCGGCGGCGGCTGCGGATGACCGAGCTGGCCAAGGACGCCAAGATCACCCGCTCCCGGCTCTCGCACGCCGTCGCGCGCCTGGAGAAGAACGGCTGGGTGACCCGCGAGGACTGCCCCTCCGACAAGCGCGGCCAGTTCGCGCACCTCACGGACGAGGGCTTCGAGGTGCTGCGGCGGACCGCTCCCGGCCATGTCGCCGCCGTACGGCAGGCCATGTTCGACCGGCTCAGCCCCGAGCAGGTGGCCCAGCTCGGCGAGATCATGAAGGTGATGGCGGAGGGCCTCCAGCCGAGCGGCCCGGACGCGGACCTGCCCTGGCTCCGCTGAGCGGAACCAGGGCAGGAGGGCGGTGCGCGTGTCGGATCAGTGCGCGATGACGGGGATCTTCACCTCGTCCTCGACGCCCTCGCCCGAGCCCGAACCGGCGACCGGGCCGGTCTCCGGCTTCCCGGTGTTGATGAAGGTGACGGCGATCGCGGCCGCGACGACCAGGATGCCGACGGCCCACCAGATGGCCGCCGCGTAACCCTCGACCATGCCCTGGAGCTGGAGCAGCTTCTGGGCGCCCTGGGTGGTGGCGCCGGCCGCGTGGTCGGCGATGTACGCGGTGGTCGCCGAGGCGGCGATCGTGTTCAGCAGGGCCGTGCCGATGGCGCCGCCGACCTGCTGCGAGGTGTTGACCATCGCGGAGGCCACACCGGCGTCCCGCGGGTCGACGCCGTGCGTGGCGAGCGACATGGCCGGCATGAACGCCGTACCCATGCCGAGGCCGAGGAGCAGCTGCGCGGGCAGGATCAGACCCGCGTACGAGGTGCCGATCTCCAGCTGCGTGAGCAGCAGCATGCCGACGCCGGCGGTGAGGAAGCCCGGGCCCATGAGCCAGCGCGGGGGCACGCGCATCATCAGCCGCGTACCGATCTGGGTCGAGCCGACGATCATGCCCGCGATCATCGGGAGGAAGGCGAAGCCCGTCTTGACCGGCGAGTACCCCTTCACGACCTGGAGGTAGTACGTCAGGAAGAGGAACAGGCCGAACATCGCGATGATGGCCAGACCCAGCGAGAGGTACACACCGCCGCGGTTGCGCTCGGTCAGGACGCGCAGGGGCAGCAGCGGCGACTTGACCTTCGCCTCGGTCAGGACGAAGGCGGCGAGGAGCACCGCGGAGGCGACGAACATGCCGATCGTCGTGGCGTCCGACCAGCCCTCGGACTCGGCGCGGGTGAAGCCGTAGACCAGGGCGACCAGGCCGAGGGTGGAGAGGACCACGCCCGGGATGTCGAGCGGCGAACGGTTGCGTCCCTCGGCCGGCTCACGGATGACCAGGTACGCGCCCACGGCGGCGACGATCGCGAAGGGGATGTTGACGTAGAAGGTCCAGCGCCAGTCCAGGTACTCGGTGAGGAATCCGCCGAGGATCAGACCGACGGCGCCACCGCCACCGGCGATCGCACCGTAGATGCCGAAGGCCTTGGCGCGCTCCTTGGCGTCGGTGAACATCACCGCGAGCAGCGAGAGCGCGGCGGGCGCGAGCAGCGCGCCGAAGGCGCCCTGGAGCGCGCGGGCGCCCAGCATCATGGCCTCGCCGGTCGCGGCACCGCCGAGCGCGGAGGCGGCGGCGAAGCCGATCAGGCCGACGACGAAGGTGCGCTTACGGCCCCACAGGTCGGCTATGCGGCCGCCGAAGAGCAGCAGACCACCGAAGGCGAGGGCGTAGGCGGTGATGACCCACTGCCGGTTGCCGTCCGAGATCCCCAGGTCCTGCTGGGCGGAGGGCAGCGCGATGTTCACGATCGTCGCGTCGAGCACGACCATCAGCTGGGCGAGGGCGATGAAGACCAGCGCTTTCCAGCGCCGGGGATCTGTTTCGGACATGGGGGTAGCCACCTCGTGGTGCTAAGAAGGAAAAAGGGATGTAAGTGGGTGGGTCCGTAAGGGGAGTTACGGACGCGTGCGTGTGGTCACGGGACGGTCAGCTCGGGAGTCACGACTCGTCGGAGTCACCCCGCAGATCCTCCAGAGTGGCGGCCGAGCCGGGCAGCACGGAGCGCGCGGGCGCTTCGAGACCGTCCAGGAACAGCTGCAGATGACGGTGGACGAAACGGTCCATGTTCAGGCAGGCGGTGCCCGGGAGCGGGCGGGTCAGCTGGGAGACGGCCACGATCAGGTCCCCGACGCCGACGTCGGCGCGGAGCCTGCCCGAGCCGTGCGCGCGGTCGACGAGACCTTGGACGGCCGCCTCCAACCGCTCGCGCTCGGCGTGCAGTTCGGGGTGGTTCTTGTCGAAGGCGCCGTCGAGGATCGGGCACAGGGCGCCGATGCGTTCGTCGGCGGCGGCGTGGGTGAAGCGGCGCAGCGCCTCGAAGGTGTCGGCCTCACCGGCGTCGACGGCCGCGGCCGCCTCCAGCGCCAGGTCCGTGGTGCGGGAGGTGACGGAGAGGACGACCTCGTGGACGAGGTCACCGCGCTCGGGGAAGTTCCGGTAGAGCGTGGCGTTGCCGACGCCCGCGCGGCGCGCGATCTCGTCGAGCGGCACCTGCGGGCCGAACTCGACGAACATCTCACGGGCCGCGGTGACGATCCGCTCGCGGTTGCGCAGGGCGTCCGCCCGGGGGCGGGCTACGCGGCGAACGGGCGCGATGTCGGCTTCGGCGGTCACCACGGCCTCCTTCGGATGGTCATCGGATGGCGATCCGGGGACCGAGTCCCCACTTCGTCGAACACAGGCGTAAACGGGGAAGAAGTCCCCGGTTATTTCCCGGCGTGAATGTGACCTGCGTCACCTATGCGGGTGCGCGCGAAATACCCACGATCGGGCCACCCGACGCGCGCCCGAGGAGCTCTCGACACAGGCTGATCGAACAGCAGCGCTGATCACAGGCTGACCGCCGATCAAAGGCTGACCAGAGAGGCGACCGCATGCAGCAGACCCGCCGACGCATACGCAGACCCGTCGTCCTCGCCGCGGCGGGCGCCCTCGCGCTCGCCGCCCTCGCCTCGGCCAGCACCACCCTCCCCGGCCCGGCACCGGCCTCGGCAGGCCCGGTGGCCACCGCTTCCGGCGAGGCCACGGCGCTCGGCCCGTGCAGGATCGCGACGACGATGGGTGTGCAGATGTCGGAGGGGATGCCCACGGCCCCCGGGTACGCCCGCTCCACCGGCCGCGTCAGGGCCCTCAACCTGATGGTCGACTTCCCCGACGCCCCGGGGGACGGCACGGCGCTCGACCGGTACGGCGAGTTCTTCCCGAAGACCACCAAGTGGTTCACCACCAGCTCCTACGGGCGCCTGCACTACCACCCGGAGGCCCCGATACCCGACTGGCTGCGCATGCCGCGGCCGTTCTCCTCGTACGGGATAGAGCGCGGCTCACCGTACGAACCGGGGTACCGCGGTCTCGTCGAGGACATCGTGAAGACCGCCGACCAGAAGGTGGACTTCAGCGCGTACGACCTGGTCAACATCCTGATCACCCCGAACGCCGGGCCCTCGGCGCTGGACACCGTCCTGTCGGTCACCTTCTCCGGGAACGACGAGGCGCCGTACGCGGACGGCGTCCCGCTCTCCAACACGTCCTTCGTCTACAGCCGCCAGGACGACGGCTCGGGGACGTACGCCGAGACCGGCTACCGCGTGCTGCCGCACGAGAACGGCCATGTCTTCGGCCTGCCCGACCTCTACACCGTGGACGGCGGGGGCACGGTCGGGCACTGGGACATCATGTCCGAGGACTGGGGGGCCAACAACGACCTGCTCGGATGGCACAAGTGGAAGCTGGGCTGGCTCGACAACAGCCAGGTCCGCTGCGCCTCCACGCCCGGGGCGCACGACTACACGCTGACTCCGCTGGCGAAGGCGGGCGGCCCCAAGCTCGCGTTCGCACCGCTCTCCGAGACGTCGGGATACGCGGTCGAGGTCCGCACCCGCGACGGCAACGACGAGGCGGTGTGCGAGCCGGGCGTCCTGATCTACCGGGTCGAGTCGGACGTCGACACGGGCCACGGCCCGGTGACGGTCTCGGACAGCGACAAGGACAGCGGCGGCTGCACGCGCCGCCCGAACGTCCACGCGGAGCTGTCGGACGCGCCGTACCGGCCGGGCGAGACCTTCACCGACCGGGCGAACGGCATCCGGATCACGGTCCTCTCCGAGGCCGCCGCGGCCGGCTCCTACCGCGTACGGATCACCCGCGGCTGAGCTCGCTCGGCTCGTCCGGCAGACCGATCCCGCCCCGCAGGCTCAGCTCGTCCCGCAGCTCCCGCTTGAGGATCTTCCCCGTGGCGTTCCGGGGCAGCGCGGTGTCCCGCACGAGGACATGCTCGGGCACCTTGAACGCGGCGAGCCGGCCGCCGACGTGGCGCTTGAGCTCCTCGACGGTGGCGCCCGCGCCCTCGCGGACGCGCACGACGGCGGCGACCTCCTCCCCGAGGACGGGGTGCGGCACGCCGAGGACGGCGACGTCGAGGACGTCGGGGTGGTCGTGCAGGACGGCCTCGACCTCCACGCAGTACACGTTCTCGCCGCCGCGGATCACCATGTCCTTGAGCCGGTCGACGATCGTGACGCGCCCGTCGCTGACGCGGGCGAGGTCACCGGTGCGGAACCATCCGTCGTCGGTGAAGGCGGCGCGGGTGGCGGCTTCGTCGCCCCAGTACCCGCGCACGAGGGACTGCCCGCGCAACAGCAGCTCCCCCACGCCGTCGGCGTCGGGCCGGTCGACGCGGACCTCGGTGACCGGGGTGGGCCGGCCGACGCTGCGCGGATGGGCGCGGTACTCGGCGCCGAAGTTGGCGAAGACACCGCCGCAGGTCTCGGTGAGGCCGTAGCCGTTGCGGGGCTCGACGCGCTCGCCGAAGGCGGCGGTGAGCCGGGCGACGAGCCCGGGCGGCGCGGCGGCTCCGCCGGTGTTGAGCATGACGAGGCTCTCCAGCGGATCGCCGGTCCGCTCGGCGAGGTCGAGCAGCTGGAGGGCGGTGGTGGGGACCCCGGAGTAGTGGGTGACGCGGTGGAGCCGGATCAGCTCCAGGGCCCTGCCCGCGTCCCACCTCCGCATGAGGACGAGAGTCCCGCCGGCCGCCATGACCGTGTAGAACGAGGTGAAGGCGGCCACGTGGAAGAACGGGAACGTGGTGAGCGAGACGGGCGCGGGCCCCTGGCCGGGGACGGTGCCGCGCCCGAGGGAGGAGGCGGCGGCGTAGTACCGCGGGTTCATCGCGGCCCCGGCCTGCGCGAGGTGGGTGGCGACGGCGCCCTTGGGGCGGCCGGTGGTGCCGGAGGTGTAGATGAGGGTGGCGTCGTGCTCGGGCAGGACGTCGACGGGCGGCGGGCCGAGGAGACCGTCGGTGTCACGTACGTACGCCTGGAAGCCGTCCCCGGCCTCCCCGTGGAAGACGATCCCGGGCACATGGTTCCGCCGCGCCCAGTCGCGCATACGCTCCTTGCGCTCCCCGTCGACGAGGAGGACGCGGGGCGTGCAGTCGTCGAGGGCGTACGCGCACTCCTCCTCGGTCCACCAGGCGTTGAGGGGCACGGCGACGAGGCCGGCGAGCTGGGCGGCCCAGAAGGCGATCTGCCACTCGGGGTGGTTCCGCATGGCGACGACGGCCCGGTCACCGGGGCGCAGCCCGTACTGGCCGACGAGGCTCCGCGCCAGACCGCAGGCGGCGTCGAAGAACTCCCGGTAGCTGAGCACCCCGTCCTCGGAGACGAGGAACGGCCGGTCGCCGTACGCCCAGGTGGCCTCGACGAACTCGCGCAGCGTGCGGGGGCCCTCGACGTACACCCCGTCCTCGACGGCGAAGGGCGCGCCGGGCGCGGCCAGCCGGGCGGCGACTGCCTCCGCCGTCTCTCCTACGCCCACGATCGACCCTCTTCAAGCGCTTGCTCAGTCCGTCGGCCGACGCTATGCCCGCCCTTGCGGGGCGTCAAGCAGGGCCTGTGCGAACGCGGGCAGGCTGCGCCGCACCCAGGCGGAGAAGGGAGCGGCGGGGCGGCCGAGGACCTTCTCCACGTCGGAGCTGACCCGCTGCTCGGACGGCAGCGGCTTCCCCAGGATGTCCAGCGTCCCGTGCGCCACGTCCTCGCCCATGAACGGCGACATGCGGGCGAAGGCCGCCTCGCGGGTCAGCTCCACGAACGTGATCGGCTCACCGAGCGCGTCGGCCAGGACGTCGGCCTGCTCGCGCGGGGTGAGGGCGACCGGGCCCGTCAGCTCGTGGATCAGGCCGGAGTGGCCCTCCTCGCGCAGCGCCGCCGCGGCGACGGCCGCGATGTCGGCCGGGTCGACGACCGGCAGCGCGACGTCACCGAACGGGGCCATGACCGTACGGTCGGAGCGGACCGTCTCGGCCCAGGCCAAGGCGTTGGAGGCGAAGCCGCCGGGGCGCAGGATCGTCCATGCGAGACCGGAGGCGCGGACGGCCGCCTCGAACTCCCGCAGCCGGCCGTGCGAGGCCGCGTGGGGGCGGGTCGCGGTGATCTGCGAGGAGAGCAGGACGACTTTGCGGACACCTTCCTCCTGGGCGACGGTCAGCAGGGTCTCGGCGCTCTCGCCGGGGCCGAGCAGCTCGCCGGCCGGGAGGACGAACAGGGCCTCGGCACCGCGCAGCGCGTCCCGCAGGCTCTCGGCGCGCCCCAGGTCGGCCTGCACGGAGCGGGCGCCCTCGGGCAGGTCGGCTTGCGGACGGCGCGACACGGCGGTGACCTCGGCGCCGGCGGCGGCCAGGGTGGCGACCAGCGGACGGCCGACGTTTCCGGTGGCTCCGGTGACAACAATCATGAACAGCCTCCTACGGCAGGGGAGTTGGTGAACGACAGGGCCATCGAAGAGGGGCGGAAGCGGTCAACTTCCGTTCCCCGTGGCGACGTTCAGGAAGTTAGCATCCTCGGTAAAGTAGGTACCTAGAGGAAAGTGACTACCCGAAGGGTTCCCATGGACAGCAGCACCGCCACGACGGCCTGCCCCATATCCCCGGTGCTCGACATCGTCTTCAGCCGCTGGACGACGCCGATCCTGTGGACGCTCCACGCCTTCGGGCGCCAGCGTTTCGTGGTGCTGCACCGCAACATCGGCACGATCACCGCCAAGGTGCTGACGCAGCGGCTGCGCCAGATGGAGCGGGACGGCCTTGTCGTGCGCACGTACTACCCGGAGGTTCCCCCGAGGGTCGAGTACGAGATCAGCGAGCTGGGCCTGAGCCTCGCCCCGCTCTTCGCCCACCTCGCCGACTGGTCGGCCGAGAACCTGCCGCGCGTCGAGCGGGCGCGGCAGGAGTTCGACGCCGGCAGCGCCCAGGAGGTGCCGTCAGGATGACGCTCCATAGCGGCTGACGATCCTGGCGGCGCGGTTGTGCAGGGTGGTACGCAGTTCCTGCGGGGCCAGGACCTCCGCGTGCGTGGCGTGCTGCCACAGGGCCCACTCGGCGTGCCACGCGTCCTGGAAGATCACGCTCAGCCGCAGCCAGCCGTCCGCGTCGGACTCCTCCGCGCATACGGCCAGCACGGTGCCCACCAGGTGCTCCCGCCGCGCCGGGTCCACCCGTACCAGCACGGCGACCTGGTCGCCTCCGGTCCGGAACCGCGCGTGGCGTTCCTGCCAGGCCCGGTCCAGGTCGACCGTGTCCGGTCGCTGCGCGGGTTCGTCGAGCGCCTCTGCGGCCAGCACCCGGGACAGTCGGTACGTCCGGTCCGCGCCCGCCCTCGTGGCAAGCAGGTAGCCCTGCTCCCGTACGGTGACCAGGCCGATCGGGTCCACCGTGCGCCACTTCGGGGTCTGGCCCACCGCCGCGTACCGGATGCGCAGCTTGTGTCCGGCGAACACCGCGCGCCGTACCTCGGCCACGACGGAGTCGGGCACCTCGTCCGCGGCCACGCGGCGTGCGAGGAGGTCGGTCTCCGGGTCGATGAGTAAGCGCCGCGCCGCGCCGGCCGCGGTGTCCCGAAGGTCTTCGGGCAGCGCGTCGACCACCTTGAGGATGGCCGAGGCGAGCGCCGAGCCGAGGCCGAACAACTGTGCACCGCGCCGCGATCCGGCGACCAGCAGGGCGAGCGCCTCGTCGTGATTCAGTCCGGTGAGCGCCGTCTGGAAATCGGGCAACAACGCGAAACCGCCGTGCCGGCCGCGTTCGGCATAGACCGGGACACCGGCCGCCGAGAGCGCCTCTATGTCGCGCAGCACCGTACGGGTGGAAACTTCGAGCTCACGGGCCAAGGTGTCCGCGGTCATCCGTCCGCGCTGGCGCAGGAGAAGCACCAAGGAAACCAGCCGGTCGGCGCGCATATGAAAACGCTAGCAAAATACATGACCAAGGGTGTCATGTATTGGTGGAAGGCTCCTTCACGCGGTCAAAGCTTGGCGGTTGCCGAGCCGTTGGACGCACGGACTGTCGGTGAAGCGAATGGAGCTAGTGCCACTATGGAACGCAATGCGGTCAACCCGGTGTCGTGGTCGGTGGAGATGGGCTTCAACCAGGGTGAGGTCGTCTCCGGGCACTCGCGCACCCTGTACATCTCGGGCCAGACCGCGATGAGCAGCGAAGGCAAGCCCGAGCACGACGGTGACATGGCGGCGCAGCTGGCGCTGAGCATCGACAACATCGAGGCCGTCCTCGCCGAGGCCGGCATGACCCTCGCCAACCTCGTCCGCCTCAACGTCTACACGACCGACGTCGACCTGCTCTTCCAGCACTACGGCGTGCTCGCGGGACGCCTGGGCGCCGCCCAGGTCGCGCCGACCACCACGATGCTCGGGGTGACGCGCCTGGCGATCCCCGGCCAGATGGTCGAGCTCGAGGGCACCGCCGTCGCGTGATGTGATCGCGTCCCCTCCGCTGCTCGTGCCCGCCGAACCGGCACGAGCAGCGGGCAGGTCGCGCTCGACTTCTCGCCGGAATCCGGCCGCTATTCGCCGCGGACGGCACGGCGGAGCTTCGTGAGCCGCTCGTGCAGGACGCGTTCCCCGCCGTGTTGGGTGGGGCGGTAGTAGTCCTTTCCCACGAGTTCGTCCGGCGGGTACTGCTGCTCCAGGACTCCGTCGGAGTCCTTGTGGGGGTAGCGGTAACCGATCGCGTTGCCCAGCTCCCTGGCCCCCGCGTAGCGGCCGTACCGCAGGTGGGCGGGGATCTCGCCGACGGCGCCCGCCCGGACGTCGGCCATCGCCTCGTCGATCCCGACGATCACCGTGTTCGACTTCGGCGCCATCGCCAGATGCACGGTGGCCTGCGCCAGGGCGAGACGGGCCTCGGGCATTCCGACCAGCTGGACCGTCTGCGCCGCCGCGACGGCGGCCTGCAGCGCCGTGGGGTCGGCAAGCCCGACGTCCTCACTGGCGTGCACCACAAGGCGCCGCGCGACGAACCGCGGGTCCTCCCCGGCCACGAGCATCCGGGCCAGGTAGTGCAGCGCGGCGTCGGGGTCCGAACCGCGGATCGACTTGATGAACGCGCTGATGACGTCGTAGTGCTGATCGCCCTGCCGGTCGTAGCGGACGGTCGTCTCGGCGACGGCCCGCTCCACGGCCGGTACGTCGATCACCGTGCCGCCGGTGTCGGTCACCCCGTCGGCGCTCGCCTCCAGCGCGGTCAGCGCGCTCCGGGCGTCGCCGGCCGCGAGGCGCACCAGGGCGTCCTCGGCCTCGGGGGACATCGAGACCGCACCGTCGAGGCCGCGCGCGTCCTTCACCGCCCGCCGCAGCAGCTCGCGGACCTCGTCCTCGTCCAGCGACCGGAGCTGCAGCACCAACAGCCGGGAGAGCAGCGGCGACACCACCGAGAACGACGGGTTCTCCGTGGTGGCGGCGACCAGCAGCACGAGCCGGTCCTCGACCGCCCCGAGCAGGGCGTCCTGCTGGGTCTTGGAGAAGCGGTGCACCTCGTCGATGAAGAGCACGGTCTGCCGGTTCTGACGGTCTCGGCGCCGGCGCGCGTCGTTCATCACGTCGCGCAGTTCCTTGACCCCGCTGGACAGCGCCGAGAGGGCGACGAAGTGCCGGGTGGCGACGGTGGCGAGCAGGCGCGCGAGCGTGGTCTTCCCCGTGCCGGGCGGGCCGTGGAGCAGCACCGACGCCGCCTCGCCCCCTTCCGCCAGCCGCCGCAGCGGCGCGCCGGGGCGCAGCAGGTGCGCCTGGCCGACGACCTCGGCGAGCGTACGCGGCCGCATCCGCACCGCCAGCGGCGCGTCGGCCCACGTCACGGGCTCGGCGGGCGGGGTGCCGTCGGGCGGGGTGTCGTCGGGCGGGGTGTCGTCGGGGGTCGGTAACGCGAACAGCCCGTCGTCCTCGGCAGCCATCACTCCACCCTTCCCTGGGCACGGAGCACACGTGGGTCACGCATATGTGCTCGGCGACTACGCGTACATGGTTCCGCGGGCGATGACCACGGCCGACCCCGCCACCTGGACCGCGTCGATCCGTTCCGGCGTCCCCATGGCCCGCGCGCGCATCGTCGAAGGACGGCCGATCTCGACGCCCTGGAGGATCTCGATCCACTCTCCGAAGGCGATCAGGCCGTGCCGGGCCAAGTGTACGGCGAGCGCCCCCGCGGCGGAGCCGGTTGCCGCGTCCTCCACCACGCCGTAGGCGGGCGAGAACATCCGCAGTCTCCATCGAGTGCCCGATCCCGCGAAGCAGTTGGCGGCCATGTCGGGCAGCCGCGCGAGGATCCGCTGGTCCGGCTCCACGGCGGAGAGCGCGGCCACGCCGTCCAGGCCGACGAACACGTGCCGCGGCCCGTTGCGGTAGACCTCGACCGGCAGGGTGCTGCCGGTGGCCGCCAGGTCGAGCCCGGCGAGCAGCTCCTCCGCGCGGTCGTAGGGCTCCCATGTCGGGACGGGCTGCCACATGCCGGCCGCGCCGGCCCGGCCGTCGTCGTCACGCTCGAGTTCGAACGCCACGGTGCCCATGGCGGTCTCCATCCGGAGCTCCTTCGCCGGGTTCAACTCACCGAGCACGATGGCCGTACCGAGCGTCGGATGTCCGGCGAACGGCAGCTCGTTCACCGGGGTGAAGATCCGGACCCGCACGTCGCCGTCGTCCTCCGCGGGGAGGACGAAGACGGTCTCCGACAGGTGCATCTCCTGCGCGATCCGCTGCATGCGCTCGGCGGAAAGGCCCGAGGAGTCCAGAAAGACCGCGGTCGGGTTTCCTTCCAGCGGGACATCGGTGAAGACGTCGGCCACCACGTACTCGTACGTACCCATGGGTTCCGTTCTCCCGTCAGTGGGTGTCGAACAGGGCCTGGTAGCGAGCGACCGCCTCTTCCGTGGCCGCGCGCTCGACGGGCGTCGGGTGGAAGGGATCCGCGGCCGGGGGCAGGGCGCCGAGCTTGAGCAGCGCGGCCATGAGGAGCATGCGCGCCTTCGTGGCCGTGAGGTTGTTGCCCGAGATGAACGCCGGGTCGGTCCGGTACGCCATGCCTCCGGTGTTGCCGCGGCCCGTGCGGACCACCGGCATGCCGGCGAAGAGGGCGACGCTCAGCGCCGCGTTCCTCGTCGGGTCGGCCATCCCGAACGGCGACATGCCCTCACAGACGAATCCGGCCAGGGGCGCGTGGGCGAGGTTCGCGTCGATCCGGGCGAGGATCTCGACCTCCTCGTCGGCGGGGGGCGGGCCGTCGGCGCCGGCGCCCGTCGCCGCGTACCGGCTGTACTTGGTGATCGACACGTGCGGCATGGCTGCGGGTACGAGTCCGTCGGCGTCCTTCGTCGCGACGTCGACCACGGACACGCCCGTGTCCAGGGCCCCGGCGACGCCGGGCACCCGGTCGGGGAGCACGGTGAGCCGTAGCTCCGAGCGGTGGGTGTGCCGGCGGGCGGGGAGGTAGGTGAGCTGCGGGGGCCCGTAGCCACCGAGGTCGGCGACGACTCCCCCGTGCCCGCCGGTGACCTCGTAACCGCCCGGCCGGGCGTCGACCTTGGTCACGTCCCGGGCCGCGTAGACGAGTTCGTCGACGATCACGCAGGCACCGACGCGGTCCTCGCCCCGTTCGTCCAGGGCGACACGCGAGGCGATGAACTTCACCCCGTCCACCACGTTGCGGTCGCCGTCCGCGCTCAGGGACTGGTGGCGGCGTTGAGCCGCGTGTCCGACGAGCGGCACCGTCGTGTCGACCATCAGCCCGAGCCAGTACAGGGTCTCGTCGACGGTCGGGCTCCCCTCCAGCCACTGGACGCCTGTGTACTCGCCCGTGGCGAGGACGGCCTGGACCTGGTTGGTCGCCTGGGCGAGGTTCCCCAGGCCGGGCTCGCTCTGCAGGTGGTAGGGGTAGTAGACGAAGAAGTCCTGCCCGAGGCGCTCGGCCTCGGGGCCCGTGGTGTACCCGCCCGACGGGGCGGCGCGGAAGAAGTCGAAGTCGGCGATCGACCCCAGGTCGACGGGGGTCCCGTGGTCGGCGAGGCCGAACCGCTCGATCTCCTCGTACAGACGGCGGGCGTCGGGGTAGAACGTCTGCCGAGCCGCTCCCGGTGGCGCGAAGGGCGCCGTCGAGGTCTCCTCCCAGGCCGATCCGTCCGCCTGTCTGCCCATGTAGGGAAGGGGATAGAGGCCGTCGGCGGGATCGAGTTCGACGACGTACACCGCTGTGGCGTCGTCGAAGGGCTGCTCCTGGTGGAAGGTGCCGTCCTTGTCGAGCCAGCCGTCCGGCGGGGCGTACAGCCCGGCCGCGTCCCGTTCGAGCGGGTGCGCGCTGAACGCCTCGACGTACAGCGTCACGGGCGCCGCGAGCCGCTGAGGACGCAGGACGTCGAAGCGGGAGGGGCGCAGCGGCAGACCGTGCCGTACGCGCGCCTTGTTCGAGGTGACCAGGTCCGGTGTGTTCAGAACCGTCGCCGTCGGCCCGGCGAACACCGCTATCCGCGGTCGTGGCGCGCCGCCCGGAGGATTGGCCGCCCCCGTCACAGCGGCCGCAGGTGTTCGACCGTGAGCGGGTGCTCCTCGGCGAGCCGCTGGGCGACCAGCGACCGGTGGCAGGCCTCGGGGTCGGTCTCCACGCAGAACAGCGCCGCGATCCCGCTGCTCGGCAGCGCCGCCACGATCGGATCGAGGTCGGCGGGTTCGAGGATCTCGGCGGTGTAGCGGCGGGTGTACTCGGCGGCCAGCTCGCGGCGGGAGCGTTTGCCGACCCCCTGACGGTCGTCCTCGGCGTACTGGAGGTGACGCAGCTCGGTGGTCGGGGCGAGCTCGCGATGGTGCTCGTAGGCGATCTGGGCCTCGGCGAGGGCCGCCTGCAGCCGCAGTGAGTTCGCCCAGGCGTAGTCCGGACCGCGGACACCGCGGCGCTGACGTACGTCGATCAGCAGACGCACGTCCGCCTGGTGGAGTCGTTTCAGGAAGGAATCGCCGTCGAAACCGTAGACGCCGATCGTTGCCAACGTGAGCACCGAAGATCTCCTGTTCGCGCTGTCGCTCCCGGTCGGATTCACTGCGTACCCCTCAATCGTGCGGCGGGGTGCGGGGCGCCGCGATCAGGGCCGTCGTCTCCATGGGCAGCTCCGCGGTCCCGGCGACGTCGAGGCCGGCCCGGTTCAGCAGCCGAGTGATCCTGTCGAGGGTGCGGTGTTCGCCGCCCGTCGTCACCAGGAGGTGCAGATCCCACAGGGCGGGCAGCACCGTGGGGTTCTCGTCCTCGACGAAACGATCGAGGACCAGCAGCCGGGCCGAGGAGTCCGCCATGGCGCGGCGGCAGTTCTCGAAGACGCCGACGACCGCCTCGTCGTCCCAGCCGGCGAGGACGCGGCAGAGGATGTAGACGTCCCCGCCCGCCGGGACGTCCTTGAACATGTCGCCGCCCACCAGCTCGACGCGGTCCAGGCCGACGGTGGCGGCCAGGTGCTCCCGCGCCTTGGGCACCATGTGCTCGCGGTCGAAGAGCGTGCCTCGGGCATCGGGTGTGGCGCCCAGTATCGTGGCGAGCAGGTGCCCGCCTCCTCCGCCGACGTCCACGACCCTCCTGCCGCCGGAGAAGTCGAAGACCTCGGGCACCTGGTGGAAGAACATGCTCGCGGCGTTCATGGTGGCCTGGAAGCGCCGGGCGGTGGCCGCGTCCTGACCGAGGTAGTCGTAGAACGACTCGCCGTACGCCACCTCGAACCCCGAGCTCTCCGTGCTGATGGCGTGGTGGGCGTGGCCCCACGCGGAGTAGAACTCCTCGCCGTACAGCAGGCACATGTCCCGCAGGGACTGAGGGCCGTCGAGCAGTGCGGCACTCACCCGCGTGCCGCGGTAGCCGGTGGACTCGGTGCCCTGGAAGACGCCCATGGCCACCAGGAGGCGCATCAGGCGGAGGATGCCCTGTTCGTTCGCCCCGGTCGCCTTGGCGAGTTCGGCGGCGGAGTCCCGGCCGGCCTCTATGTGGTCGGGCAGGCCGAGTTTGACCGCGGTGTAGAGCGCCTGCGCCCGCCATCCACCGGTGATGATGTCGACCACGTCTCGCGTGGCCTGCACGTCGGCTGTCATGGAGACCTCATCCCTCAAGGCGATCAGGCCTGCTGCCGACGGATGTTGAACATCCAGGTGATCCCGAACCTGTCCACGAGCGTGCCGGCCTCGTCTCCCCAGATCTGCTTCTTGAGAGGCATCGTCACGGTGCCGCCGGCGGACAGCTTCTCGAAGTACTCGCGCAGACGGGCGTCGTCGCCGCCGAGGTAGAGCGCGACGTTGGTGCCCGGGTTGAAGGGCACCCGTTCGGGGACGTCCCACGCCATCACCGTGAAGCCGTCCGCGGTGCTGAGGGTGGCGTGCATGATCTTGTCGGCGTCGGGCATCTCGGTCGAGCCGAAGTCGCCGAACGTGCCCAGCTCCAGCTTGCCGCCGAGGACGTCGTGGTAGAACTCCATCGCCTGGCGTGCGTCTCCGTCGAAGGCGATGTACGGGTTGAGCTGAGATCCCACCTGATGCTCCTTGCTGTCCGTGCGAACGACGTGAACGAGCGGAACGAAGTCTTCTACGTGGGGATTCCGCCGCGATCGATCTTCGGCACCTCGATACCCAGCGCGCGCAGCTGCTGGAACGGGTTCATGAACTCGCGCTGCTGCTTGATCCTGCCGTCCTCCAGCAGGAACGAGTGGATGAAGTGGTTCTTGTAGTGGCCGGGCGGATAGGCCGGGTAGAGGATCTTCCCCTCTCCGTCACACTCGACCCAGAACCTGTTGGGGTCCTGTGTCTCGAAGATCTCCACGTTCTTCCATTCCCAGTCCGGGAACATACGCAGCGACCACTCGCCGTGCGCCTTGAGCTTCTCGTGCCCCTGGGAGGCGACCGGTGTGCCGGTGTCGGTGGTCCACAGACCGGCGCTGCCGTCCTCGGTGAAGAGCAGGTAGCGCGTCAGCCGGTTCTCGCCCTTGCGGCTCATGTAGTCCGCGACGACGGCACGGTGCCGGGCGCGCAGGTCGAGGTCGGCCTGGAGCCCCTCCGGCCGAGTGTTGTCCGTTCCCATCTCGATCCCTCGTTTCGCGATGTGGGCGGGGAAATGCACGGGGTGCGGAAACTCCGTGTCAGAGCCGGAGTTCGGGGCGGTAGAGGTCCAGCCAGGTGCTCAGGTCGAGCACGCGCTCCATGCCGTTGCGGACGTCGATCGGCATGGTGCCCGAGTCCTGCCGGGTGATGTCCTCCAGCCAGCTGCGGTCGACCAGGTCGAAGACCGGGTCGTCGGTCGAGAGCAGTTCCTTGGACTGCTGCAGCAGCGAGGCCGTGTAGTGCGGGTCCAGGGTGGCGGGGTAGGGAGCCTTCACCCGGTTCAGCACCGACTCGGGGAGCAGGTCGGCGGTCGCGGCACGGAGCAGGCTCTTCTCCCTGCCGTCGAAAGTCTTCATCGACCACGGGGTGTTGTAGACGTACTCCACGAGCCGGTGGTCGCAGAACGGGACCCGGACCTCGAGCCCGACGGCCATGCTGATCCGGTCCTTGCGCTCCAGGAGCATCCGGACGAAGCGCGTCAGGTGCAGGTGGCACATCACCCGCATCCGCATCTCGTGGTTGCTCTCCCCCTCGGCCCGCTCGACCTCGCCGACCGCCTCGGAATAGCGGTCCCGAATGTACGTGGGCAGGTCGAGGGCGGCGGTGATGTCGGCGTTGAACCGGTCGGACACCTGGGCCCGCGCGCCGCTGACGAAGACCGCCATCCAGGGGAAGGTCTGCGCGGCCTGGACCTCCGGCTGGTGGAACCACCGGTACCCGCCGAAGACCTCGTCGGCGGACTCCCCGGACAGGGCGACCGTGGACTGCTGACGGATGGCCTGGAACAGCAGGTAGAGCGAGGCGTCCATGTCGCCGAGGCTGAGCGGACTGTCCCGCGCGGTGATGACGGCCCGGCGCACCCCCGGGTCGGCGATCGCGGCGTGGTCGAGCACGATGGACTCGTGCTGCGAGCCGACGTGGGCGGCCACCTCACGCGCGTAGGGGGCGTCCGTCGTCCCCCGCAGCTCGTCGGCGACGAAGTCGTCCTCCCGCCCGACGAAGTCCACCGCGAAGCTGCGCACCTTCTCGCCGGCCTCGCCGTGCTCCCCGGGCCGGCCGAGCTTGGCGGCGGCCAGTGCGGTGATCACGCTGGAGTCCAGACCGCCGGAGAGCAGGGTGCAGCGCGGCACGTCGGAGACCAGCTGACGGCTGACGATGTCCTCCAGCAGGTCGCGCACGGTGGCGACGGTGGTCTTCCGGTCATCGGTGTGCGGACGGGTGGGCAGCGTCCAGTAGCGACGCTCCCGCAGGCCGGAGCGGTCGACGGTGACGACGCCACCGGGGACCACCTCGCGCATCCCGCACCACACCGCGCTCCCCGGGGTCTGGGTGAAGCTGACCAGCTCCCGCAGTCCGGCGAGGTCGACCGCCCGGTCCGCCAGCGGGTTGGCGAGGATCGCCTTCGGCTCGGAGCCGAACAGCACGCCGTCGTCGGTGCTGGAGAAGTAGAGCGGCTTGACGCCCATCCGGTCGCGGATCATCACGAGCTTCTCGGCCCGGGAGTCCCAGACGGCGAAGGCGAACATGCCGTTGAGGTGTTCGGCGACCGCCTCGCCCCACTCCAGGTAGCCGTGGAGCACCACCTCGGTGTCGCTGCGGGTCTCGAAACGATGACCCCGACGCCGTAACTCACTCCGCAGCTCGGTGTAGTTGTACACCTCACCGCTGTACGTGATCGCCACCGGGCCGTCGTCGGTGGGCACCACCATGGGCTGGACGCCACCTTCGAGGTCGATGACCGCGAGCCTTCGGTGACCGAGCGCCGCGTGCCGGTCGAGCCGGACGCCTGAGGCGTCCGGTCCCCGGCAGGCCATGGTCTCCGTCATCGCGTCCAGCTGCGTGCGCTGCTGAGTCAGATCCCGGTCGAAGGAGACCCAGCCCGTAATTCCACACATCGACGTGCCTTTCTTTCTCTCGGGTCCATGGTCCGGAGCAGGGTCAGGGTTGGAGCCGGCCCGTACGCCAGCCGGAACCGTCGCGCTGGTAGCACAGCCTCCGGTGCAAGCGGTCCTCCTGGTCGGCCTGCCAGAACTCGACCGACGCCGGCTCCAGCAGATAGCCGAGCCAGCGGTCCGGGCGCGGCAGCGCCGCGCCGGCCCGCGCCAGCTCCCTGGCCTGCTCCCGCAACGCGTCCTCGTCCAGCAGTGGCGCGCTCTGATGCGACAGCACCGACATCGGGTGCGCGCCGGCCGGCCGGGCGGCCCACAGGGCGTCGGACTCCTCGTCGGGCAACGGGCCGGTCGGGCCGCTCACGATGACCTGGCGGCCTGCCTCGCGCCAGTAGAAGACCCCCGACGCCCAGCCCGTCTCGGCCAGGTCCCGGCCCTTCCGGCTGTCGGCGTGGCTGGCGAACACCAGACCCGTGTCGCGCACCGCGAGCACCTGCACGATCCGGTTGGAGGCCTGGCCGCGGGCGTCGGCGGAGGCGAGCGCGAGCGCGCCCGGCTCGCGGACGGCGTCCGCGACCGCACTGTCGAACCAGGCCTGGAGCAGCTTCATCGGCTCGGCGGGCGGGGTGGAGAACTCCTCGGCCGCCCGCGGTGGGGGCGATGCGCTCACGACGCCTCCCTCATCGGCTCGAAGGCCAGGCCTCGCTCGGCCAGTTGGCCCGAGTGGAGGCCTTCGACGATGGCCTCGATGTCGGTCGACATCCGCTCGGTCGGCGGGTAGCCGATGAGTTCGGTGGCCCGGTTGGGCGGCATCGGTGCCGTCAGGTCGGCCGCGGAATCCCACAGCATCACCGCGCCCCAGCGGTTGGTCCCGCGGTCGGAGATCCAGAACTTCAACCGCAGCCCGTGGATCTCGGTCCACGGATCCACGCCCTCCTCACGCAGGTAGTCGCGGAGGGAGTCGATGGTCTGGTCGGACCCGGAGAGGTCCCACCAGGAGAAGGTGGCCTTCATACGTTCAGTACCTCCGCTTTCTCCATCAGCGGTACGAGCAGCTCGGCCAGGACGCGCTCGCTGTCCTGGGTGAGCACGGATTCGAGGTGGAACTGGACCGAGCCGAAGTGCGGCCCGCGCAGGGCGTGCACCTCGCCCGTGCCGGCGTCGAGGCTGACCTTCACCTCGCCGACGCCGGGGAACTCCAGCTGCCGGGCCCGCGCGCGGGCCACGAAGGAGTTGTAGAAGCCCACGCGCTCCCGTGAGCCGAACAGGTCGATCTCGCGCTGGGTGCCCTGGTTCGGCACCTCCCGGCGTCTCAGCTCGAGACCGAGGTGCCGGCACAGCAGCTGATGGCTCAGGCACACGGCCAGGAAGGGGATGCGCCGCGCCAGCAACTCCTCGATGGCCGAGGTGAGATGGGCCATCCGGGGATGGTCGGTGTCGCGCGGGTCGCCGGGCCCGGGGCCCATGACGACGAGATCGTGGTCGTCGAATTGGTGGGCGGCGTCGAAGCCGGCGAGCTCCACGGTCAGCCCGATGGCGCGCAGCTGGTGGGCCAGCATCGAGCTGAAGGTGTCCTCGGCGTCGACGATCAGCGCCTTACGGCCGTCCAGCACCGGGTGGGGTTGTGCGGGCGACTCGGCGTCACCGAGCCAGAAGCCGGCGATCGTCTCGTTACGTCTCCCCAGCGCCTCCTGGATCAGCGGGTGCTCGGCGAGCCGCTCCTTGGCACCGAGCGCCGAGAGCACGCCCGCGGCCTTGGTGCGGGTCTCGGCGACCTCGGCGTCGGGGTCGGAGTGCCGGACCAGGGTCGCGCCCACCCCGACCTCCACGTGGCCGCTGCCGTCGACGTCCGAGGGCCGGATGTCGGCGGTACGGATGAGGATGGCCGAGTCCAGGGTGCGCGCGCCGTCGGCGTCGCGGCCGATGAGGGCCGCGACGCCCCCGTAGTACCCGCGGCCGCGCGGCTCGTAGCGGGCCAGTACCCGGCAGGCGTTCTCGAGCGGGCTCCCGGTCACCGTGGGGGCGAACATCGTCTCCCGCAGGATGTCCCGGGGGTCGAGGTCGCTGCGCCCCTCGATGACGTACTCGGTGTGCGCGAGCCAGGCCATCTCCCGCAGGAACGGTCCCCGCACGCGGCCGCCGCCCCGGCAGACCCGGGCCATCATCTTCAGTTCCTCGTCCAGGACCATGTACAGCTCGTCGGTCTCCTTGCCGTCGGTGAGGAACTCCATGACCTCCGACAGGACCGGTCCGGTGGGCGGGTAGCGGTAGGTGCCGCTGATCGGGGTCATCGCCGCGACGCCGTCGCGCAGGCTGACGTGGCGCTCCGGTGTGGCGCCGACGAAGGTGCGCGTGCCGGTGTGCACGAGGAAGGTCCAGTAGGCGCCGCTCTCCCGGGTGAGCAGCCGACGGAACAGGCTCAGTGCGCTGCGCGTCGAGTAGCCGGTGATGGTGGTGACGAACGAGCGCTTGATGACGAAGTTCGAGCCTTCTCCGGTGCCGATCTCGTTGTCGAGCACCGCGCGGACCGTGTCGGCGTAGGCCTCGTCGTCGGTGTCGAAACACCCGCCGGTCAGGGCGATCGGCTCGTCCGGCAGGGATCTCAGCGCCTCGGACGTGGTGATCCGCCCCTGGTCGGTCACCGACATCGCGAGCAGCGGTGAGCCGTCCGCGGCGGCGGCGAAACCGCGCTCGGCGATCTGCTGGTGAGGCACCAGGACCAGCGTCTCGTGCCGGGCCTCGCCGGGCCGCCGACTCCGGTCGGACAGTGGGAGGTCGGTGGCGGGCGGTAGGCCGGCGGCCCGAGGGATGGCGGCGGGCGGTTGGTCGGCTGCGAGCGGGATGTCGGCGAGCCGGGCGGGGGTAGTGACCTGGCCCAGCAGGATCTCCACGCGGTCCGGGCCCAGGGTCTCGGGGCGGTGCAGCAGGGCGAAGGCCCCCGGGTTGGGGCCCAGCACGTGCGCGAGCAAGTGCGTCGCGTTCATCGGAAGACCTCCTCGGTGGTGGTGACCACCGCGCAGCGGGCGGCCGCGTAGTCGAGGGCCAGCCGGTGGTACTCGGCGGAGAAGTCACCGACGGCGTCGGCGACCAGGAACGTCTGGATGTCGTTGGTGAACGCCTCAAGGGCCGTCGCCAGGACACCCACGTGCCCGTACACCCCGCAGACGATCAGCTGATCCCGGCCCTGGGCGCGCAGCCGCGCCAGCAGGTCCGAGCGGAAGAACGCGCTGTAGCGCCACTTGGTGAGCACCTGGTCCGCCGGCCGGGGCGCGAGTTCGGTGACGATCTGGCGGTCGACAGGGTCCACCCTCATGCCCGGACCCCAGAAGTCCTTCAGCAGGCCGCGTTCCTCGTCCGTCATGCCGCCGGGCTGCGCGGTGTAGAACACCGGGACCCCGAGTGCGACGCAGCGCTCCCGCAGCAGCGCGCAGTGGCGCACCAACGGCTCGCGTACAGCCGGGGGAAACGGCGCGAGGAAGTAACGCTGCATGTCGTGCAGGAGCAGGGCCGCACGGTCTGCGTCGGGTTTCCACTGGGCCGTGCTGAGGGGCAGTTCAGCCGCCGTGGGCAGTGGATAGGCGGAGATCGGGGCTATGCCCGGCACGGTTCTCCCTCGGCTCGGTCGGTCATGGTCTGCGCCTGCGTACCCGGTTGCACCTGGGCTTGGGCCTCCGCCTGCGCGTGGGTACCCGGTTGCGCCTGGGCCTCCGGCGCCGGCGCCGGCGGTTGCCAGGCCGACACGACCGCTACCGCCTGGCGTGGGTTGAGCCGCGGGTCGCACAACGTCGTGTACTTCTCCCCGACCCGGTCGGTGCCGTCCGTGGCGTCGGCGCATTCGGTCACCGCGTCGGGGGTGGTCTCCAGATGCATCCCGCCCGGTGTTCCGCCGGCTGTGCGGAGGGCGGCCTGGAAGGCCGTGACCTCACGGACGATCGTCTCCACGACTCGCGTCTTGCGGCCCTCGGCGGTGGTCACGGTGTTGGCGTGCATGGGGTCGACCAGCCAGATCACCGGGTGTCCTGCGGCGCGCACGGCCCGGACCAACGGCGGCAGCAGATCCATGGTCGCGTCGGCGCCCATCCGGGCGATCAAGGTGAGCCGGCCCGGCTCCTTCTCCGGGTCGAGCCGCTCGCACAACCCGAGCAGCTCGGCGACCGTCATACGCGGCCCGACCTTGCACGCGACCGGGTTCACCACATCCGCCAACAGCGCGACGTGGGCTCCCTCGAGCTGGCGGGTCCGCTCGCCGATCCACGGCCAGTGCGTGGACGTGAGCGCGACCCGGCCCTTCCGGTCGGGGCGCAGCATGGGGATCTCGTAGTCGAGCAGCAGCGCCTCGTGGCTGGTCCACACGGCAGGGTCGACGCGCGCCTGGGGCGTCGGACAGAGGTGGGCCATGACCTGGCTCGCCGCCCGGTACCCCGCCAGCAGCCGGAGAGGGTCGGGCCGTCGTGCGCCCGGCTCCGGCTCCGGGCCGTTCACCATGTGCCCTCGGTACACCGGGATCTCGACGCCGTCGGCCAACTCGGTGTTCATGGACCGGGGTTTGGCGTACTGACCTGCGATCCGGCCCACCCGCACGACCGGCTGACGAGTGATCTCGCTCATGACGCCGGCGAGCAGGCTGATGAGTCCCGCCTTGAGCTCCACGTCGCCGGCGGTGCATTCCGCGGGATCCTCCGCGCAGTCACCCGCCTGTATCACCTGCGCCTGCCCGGCGGCGACTTCGGCGAGCAGCCCGCGAAGCCTGCCCAGCGACTCGGCCTCCACGAGCGGAGGGAGGGCGGCCAGCGCGTCCCGGACCTCCTGAACCTCCCGGATCTCCGCCGAGCCTCCCCACTGAGGCTGCTGCTGCGCAACCGGGGCCTGTAAAACTTCGAGCGAGGTGACGTTCAAGTTGCTCAAAACCTCCGACGTGTCGGCACATGGCTGTCCGCGCATGAAATGACCGATGGCCGGCCACCCATGACGACGGTGAAATCGCATGGGTGGCAGGACTTTCCTCGGAATGCTTGAATTTCGGCACGGCGGATCACAGTCCCGTTCTGCACGGGTTTTTCACCGGCCGGCCGACTGAGCAAAAGAAGCCGAGACCGCCCGCAGAGGCGGTCGGGTCAGTGGTGGGCGGCCGTCGGCGCCGGCCCACCGTGCGGCGGGTACGGGTTGTCCTGGATGTACAGCCACGTTCCGTTGGGCTGCTCCTGCACGGTGTCGCAGAAGTTGCCGGTGAAGCGCTCGCGGGTGCCGTCGGCCGCGTTCTGCTCCAGGCTGTAGTCGCCCATGATGGCCGCCGAGCGGTTGCGCACCTTTCCGTCCCCGGTGCGCTTTCCGCCCGCAAGGACGGTCTGACGTGGGTTGACGGTGAGCACCGGGTCGGACTTGAACCAGTCGATGTAGAACGCCCGGATCTCCTTGTGCCCCCGGATGATCGACCCGTCCCAGTTGACGATCGCCGCCTCGGGCTCGTGCAGTGCGATGATCCCGTCGACGTCCTTGGCCTTGATCCTCTCCCCGAGTAGCTGCAGCAACTGATCGGGCGTCTTCGCGACCGTCCGCTTGTCCACGCCCGCCGCCCCGGTTTCGGTCTCCGCCGGAGCCTCGGTGGTCGAGGGATCCTCGGTCGTGGTCGTGGTCGTGGTCGTGGTCGTCGCGCTCGCGCCCGCCAACTCGGCCTGTATGAAGCCCGGGCCGGCGATGCCCCCAGCCGTCAGCACAATGGCTGCGGCAGCTATCGGAAGCGTGTGCTTGATTTTGCTCAAAACATCTCCCCCAACTGGAGATGGCAAAAGATTGAATCAACGCATCTGCGGAGTTGAGCCCTCCGACCGGCGCCCATTTGCCATCGCGCCCCCTTGATGGCAGTCATACAACAGTCCGGAACTCCCCCTGTCAACGCTTCTGGAAATACAGAGGGCACCGAGGCGCGATTTTGCACATCCGGAGCTTGAAACGGAATACCGAACACACGCCGATGACCTGCGAGTACCACCACCCCCGGAACCCAATTCGATAAAGATCAAGAACAGGGAATCCCCCATTCCGGGGACCTCCACCCCCCACTTCCGCCCGATTTGCGACAGTATCCAGCCCTCGGATCACTGACAGTGAATAGAAAGCGCATGACGAGGCAGCGCTGAGTAAAGAAAGAGGAAACCGGGATTCCATCAACGACGCAAGTCGCAACTCAAGGCCAGGGAAATCCCCCACCTAGTACATATCCAGCCGATCGAGTGACTGATTAATGTCCATGTCCTGATGCTGCCGCCAGATACCCGCCCACGAGCGTGGCCGGCCACCCCAACAATCACAGCAACCACCCCCACCACCCCTCCCCTCCACCAGTACGCCGCCCACGCCACCCGCTACACTGGCGGCGGCGAACGGCCTCACCGGCTGATCACCACCGGCCTTCGTAGCTCAGGGGATAGAGCACCGCTCTCCTAAAGCGGGTGTCGCAGGTTCGAATCCTGCCGGGGGCACCAGGCAAAACGGCCCGGAGCGATCATGCTCCGGGCCGTTTGACTGCACCAACTGACGGCAACCGGGTCAGGCACCCGGACGTTGGCGCCTCAGCATCCGATCCATGTGACTGATCGCTTCCCGCTTCGTGTCGTCCACAACGTGTGTGTAGACCTCCATGGTGATGCTGATCTGACTGTGACCGAGGATCTCCATGATCACCCGGGGGGCGACCCCTGCGGCGGTCAACAAGGTGGCGCACCCGTGCCGGGCATCATGCAGCCGGACCACACGGAGTCCTGCGTCGGCCGCGACGCGGGTGAACGCTCGGTAGACGTTCCTCGGCTCCACCGTCCGGCCGTTCCTGGTCGCGAAGACGGGACCGTCCTCCGACCAGGTGACGCCGGTCGCCGCGAACATCTCGCGCTGCTTGAGCCGGTGCCATCGGAGAGGAGCGATGCACAGTGCAGGCAACGGGATAACCCGCCGACGTCGGCTCTTGGGATCGTCCTGGTAGAGCTTTCCTCGACGGCGCTGGGTCTGCTGCCGAACGTGTAGCACCCGGTTCTCTAGGTCGAGATCCGACCACCTCAACCCAACCAACTCTCCCCGACGGAGCCCCATCGCGATGGCTAGAACGAAGGCCGCGTAGAGCGACTCGCCCCTCGCGGCCTCCAGGAACTTCAGCGTCTCCTCCAGCGTCCACGGGCGGATTTCCCGCTGCTTGGCCCTCGGAGGCTCGACCAGCGACGCGACGTTCCGCGTGATCAGCTCATCCCGCACCGCTCCCGAAAGCGCGGTTCGCAGGACGCGGTGTGCCTCCTTGGCCGTGGCCGCCGTTTTCTCCTTCTGTACGCGGGTGAGGAAGCGGCGTACATCGGCCGCGCTGAGTGACTCCAGGCTGCGTGTGCCCAGCAGCGGGAGCAGATGGAGACGTACGTGCGCCTCGTACTTGTCGTAGGTGCTGAGTTTGCGCCGGGGTTCGACGTGCTGCTCAAGCCAGTACGGCAGCCACTCCGAAAGGCGGGCCGATCGTGTGGGGGTCGGGACGCCCTGTCTGTCACGCAGGACAAGCTCCTGACGCTTGGAGTCGCACTCTTCCCAGGTCTTGCCGTAGACAGTCTTTCGGGCGCGGGTGCCGTCCGGCTGCGGTACGTACACCCGGGCCTCCCATCTGCCGTCCTTGCGCTGCCAGATGCTGCCAGCGCCGTTGGGGTTCTTCCTGCCTGCCATCAGGCGGCGGCCTCCAGTTCGGTGTCGATGAGACGGTGCACCGCGTCAGCGGGAATGCGGCGGGAGCGGCCAATGGTGATGCTGGGGAGTCGCTTGGAGCGGATCAGGTTGTAGACGGAGTGCCGACTGACCTTCAGTAAGGCCATGGTTTCCGGGACGGTCAGCAGGAGGGGCGTGGGCTGGAGTGCGGTCGGCACTGTGGCTCTCCTGTCACTGGGTCAGCAGCGGGATTGGGCACGGCCCCTGTCGGGTCGCACCTGTCGGAGGTTGGAATTTCTGCGTCATTGCGTCATCTGCGTCTTTCGCGCGCCTGACCTGCGGATTTGCGTGACGCAGGGGCAGCAGCGTGCGTCATCGGCGCGTCACGGCCTACGTCATGCGATGACGCAGGTGACGCAAGATGACGCAGAGATTGGCGTCTGCGTCATCGCCGTATCCGCAGGTCACGGGGCGAGTGCGGGGGTGTCGTGACGCAGGTGACGCAGTTCTTCCTTCTTAGGAAAAAAGAGGGGGGTCTGTAGTTGTGCGTGCCTCAGAAAGTGAAGAAGGAGCCGCTACGCGGCACGTCCTTCAGGCGGCGGCGAGCCGCCGAACAACAAGAGGAGCACCCCTCTGCTTGGCCCGGGGTGCTCCTCTTGCCTGTTCGGTCGCCAAGGGGGCGTCGCGGGTCAGAACATCGGGTCCGGCTGCTCCGGGGCCGGGGTGGCGGGTCGGGTCACTTCGATGTAACGGGCGGCTCCGGTGCGGCCCCAGTCGATGAGGACGCCCCGGGCGGCGAGGGTGGGCTGGAGGCGCTTGAGGCGGTCGGAAAGCACTTTGCCGGTGGTGGGCCATCCCTTGGGCACGGGACGGCATTCTTCGCCGTTGTAGAGGCCGGTGAGGGCGTGGAGCCACTCCGAGGACGTCATCCGCATCTCGGCTCCCGGGGCGAGTCCGGCGGCGTGCTTGAGGACGGTCTGGGCGAGTAGGTCGCCTTCGATGACGTCGTCGTTGAGGTCGTCGAGGCTGGCCCGGTATGCGTCCAGGGCTCCGAGGCTGGTGGCCGCGTCGAGCTGCGCGCACAGGTGCGCGAAGTCGGCCATGCGCAGGTCGGTGGGGATGTCTGCCTGGGTGGCGCGGACTGTGACGGTGAGGTCGAGCAGGGAGCCGAGGATGACTGGCAGGGCTTCCTCGTACTCCGCCCACAGTTCCGCTTCCGTGCGCCGCACCTTGGGCCGTTCGAGGCGCAGCGGAAGAAGTCGTTCGGCGAGGTCGGGGCGGATGACGCCGACGTCGATGCCGGTGAGCAGCATCGGGCGGCGGTAGCGCGAGAGGTAGACGTCACCGTCGCTGAACAGGGCGCGTTTGACGGTCTCGGCTCCGGTGACGATGCAGCACATGAGGTCGGACAGGTCCGGTCCCAGGTGGGAGAGGTTGTCCAGGGCTGTGATCCATCCGGCGGCCACGGCCGTGATCAGGTTCTCTTCGTCCTTCGGCGCCCGGCGAAGGTCCCCGCCCATTCCTTCGATGATGCGGACAAGCATCCGTCCGGCGGTGGACTTGCCCGCGCCTTGGGGGCCGGTGAGGAACGGGGCGGGGACTGGCACGGACGGCCCCAGGCAGCCGATCAGCCACGCCAGGGCCAGGCTCTCGCCCTGGGCGCTGGCGAAGTTGCACAGCCGCATCAGGAGGTCGATGCCCTTGCCGTCCGTCTTCTCGGCGGGCAGGGGTAGTTCGCCGGTGAGCTGGGTGCGTCGCCAGCAGACCTCGCGGGGGTCGGGGGTGAGGACTTTCCAGCCGGTGGGGTGGATACGGACGGACTTGCCGTCGTCGCGGCCCAGGTCCAGCCAGGTCGCTCCGCCGAATCCCGGGGCGACCCGGATGTGCGTGGTCTGTACGTCCTCGGAGAGCGCGAGCGCTTCGATCAAGTCGAGTGCCTCCTTCAAGGCGGTGCCGTTGAAGACGCCTAGACCGTCACGGAACAGCCCGACCATGAGTTCCTGGCGGTGGCTGCCGGTGATGCCCTGGGAGCGAATGGGGCGGGCGACGGGGTGGCCGTTCTTCTGTGCGTAGACGGTGCCGTCGGCGGTGCGGAAGTACCGGAAGTTGGCTTGTGCGTAGTCGGTGATGACCTCGCGGGCGGGGTTCTTCTCGTCGTCGGCCATGGTCACAGTCCCAAGCTCGTACGGGCGTTGGCCCACGCGTCCGCGCAGTGCCGGGGCGATTCGCCCTTGGCCTGGGCGGCGGTGAACAGCCGAGCGACGTGCGTTTCGGTGAGGCAGCCGCACCTGCCGTGGGCGGACAGCACCGCGAGGAACGTCCGGAACACGGTGGTGTGGATCGCATTGGTGGCCTCGGTGACGCGCTGTTCGGCCATGGCGATGCCGCGCTCCAGGAAGGCGGGCGAGCGGTGGGGGCACTGCCCGCCTCCGGCAGGAGCGGACACCGTGCACGGCACCGGACGGACGGCAGAGGGCGCCCGGACGATCAGGTTGCGAACGTACGCCGGAAGCGGTGCCAGGGTGCCATCGCCGGTGCCGAGCCAGCGGGCGTAGGACATGGTCGACTTGATGTCCACGCCGGGCCGTACGGCGTTGGCGGACTGCATCGTGCCCTGGTAGATCCAGTGCTGCCCGCGAGTGCTGGGCACGATCCGCGTTGTGGGCAGGTTCTGCCGGGCCCAGGCGATCGCGTTGGTGTTGTCTAGGTCGACGACCGTGAGCCCCGCACCGCCGGGGTGGTAGGCGACGGCGGCAGCCTGGCGCCAGGCCGGGGCCCAGGCGGCGGAGGTGAGAACGTGTGGGTCGGTGGTGGCGGCGGCCCAGGCGTGGCAGGGCGCCGCGCACTGGCAGCTGCCGGGGGTCTTCATGTTCGGCCGTCCGCCGCAGGCGTTCTTCTGGCAGGCGCGGCAGTTGCCCATGGGGCCCTTGCCTGCGCGTAACGGCAGCACGGGAATGCCCCGCTGGGCGAGGTCGAGGGCCGCGCGGAGCTGCGCGGAGGGTGTGGGTTGGGTCATGCTGGAGTCCTCCACAGGTCTGTTGACTAGGTGTGGATGAGGGCGGCCCGGACTTTGGCGAGACGGGGCCGCCCTCTTTGTGTTTGCCGGGCGCGGTGCTCAGTTGCTGATCTGTCTGCGGACCTCGGCGACGAGGCGGAGGATTTCGTGGGCCATGTCGGCGATCGTCTGGAGCTGCTTTTCCAGGTCTTCCGGGTCCGGCTCGGTGAAGGAGAAGGCGCGGTCGTTGTTCGGCCGGGGGTCGGTGAACGAGAACGACAAGGGGGTTGGCTCCAGGCTCAGAGGTTGTGGTGGTGTGCGTGCCGGATGGCGGCCTCCCAGACGCTGCGTACCTGTGCGCCGGTGTGGGTGTCGTTCCAGGATGGGATCGACTCCCACCGCTTTCCGTGCTGGCGGCGGGCTTCGTCCAGGAGGAGGTTTCCGGCGTCGCGGTAGGCGGCGTTGCGGGCTCCTGCGGCTGCTCGTAGGGCGCCGATGGAGCAGCGGGCGCCGTCGGCGTGGATGAGGCTGTACCTGGCCCAGCCGTGGGTGTCGAGGAAGGCGAGCGCGTCGGTGAGGGTCTTCTCGACCGGGCCGGGCCGGTGCACGGGCGGGGCGGTGGGGATGACGGGGCCCGGTGAGGGCGCGGCCGGAGCCGCGGGGGCGACGGGTTCCGGGGCGGGGTCGAGAAGCTGGAACGCCCTCGCATACAGGTCGTGGTCGATGGGGGTGAAGTCGCTTTGGGTGCGGGTGGTCATGCTGCCCTCCACAGGCCGTTTTCGTTGGTGATCTCGTCGCGCTTCTTCAGTTCGGACAGGCGCGGTTTGACGTTCCTGGCGGTGGTGCCGAGCTTTCGGGCGATGGTTTCGGCGGTCATGGGGATGGATTCGTCGCGGAGGAGTTCGAGGATTCGTGGCTTGATCAGCTCCTGTCCGTCCGGAGGCCCGGCCGGGCTGGCGGGGCCGGTCTCGGGCCGCTGCTGTTGCAGTGCGGTCGGTTTCTTCTGGGCCGCAGCGAGGAGGTCGGCGAGGCTGCCGATGAGGTTCTTGCCGCGCTGGTCGACCATCGGTGTGCGTGTGATCGCCTCCTGGTGGCGCCAGGCGTCGCAGTCCTCGACAGCGACCGGGGGCAGGCCTCGGGTGAGGGTGGCGGGCGGGACGTCGAGGTGCAGGGAGCGGAACTGGACGGCTTGGGAGCCGGGGGTGAGGAGGTAGCCGAGGCCGAAGGTGCCGTCCTCGGGCTCGGCTGCGGCTTCGGTGTTCAGGCCGCTCATGTCCCGTTCGGCGACCTTGGCGTACTGGCCGGGCCACGAGGAGGGGATCCTCGACAGGTCGATGCCCTCCGCCCCTTCGACGGCGTTCGCGCCGACCAGGGAGCCCTGTCCTTTGGCGCAGCGCAGGAACACCGCGCCTCCGCCGATCAGAAGCTGGGAGCGGATGACGGTTGAGTTACCGAGGTCTTCGGCCAGCGGGGTCTGCGTTGCCAGGACGACCCCGATACCCCGCTTCAGGGACCGGCGGGTGAGCTGCTCGACGATCGCTTTGGCCTCCGCGTGGTAGGGCGAGGAGACCGACAGCAGCATGTGCGCTTCGTCGATGACGGCCAGGATCAGTGGGTCGGTGAAGGGGAAGGCCGGGGACCGGTAGCGGGCTTCGCGGTCGAGCATCAGCGCGTAGGCGAGGCGCAGGGCGCCCATTGCTTCGTCCAGGCCGTCGCCGCAGTAGGCGGCCAGGGAGGCTCCGGCGATGGTTCCGGCCTGCGGGGAGGCCAGGATCACGCCGATGCGGGAGCGGTGGGCGGAGAGCAGGATCTGTTCCAGGATCCCGGACTTGCCCGACCGTGACCCGCCGACGAGGTAGAGGTGGCGGGCGCCGGAGCCGGGCTGGGCCAGGGGGACCAGGGCGGGGCGGGCGTCGATGTAGGTGCCCAGGCGGATGTATCCGCGCGCGTCCATGGCCAGTTCGTCCACGACCGCCGAGAGCATCGTGCCGTGCATGAGCGCGTGTTCCTTCATCACGCGCACGCCCATCTGCGAGGGCTTGTCGGTCGGGGCGAGAGCGATCTGAATGGTCTCCAGGTCGAGATTGCCCGCGAGGTCCTGGATGTTGACGGTGCCGATGGCCTTGCGGTCGCGGGTGGCGATCCCTTCCCAGTCCAGGGGCCCGTCGTAGCGGGTGAGGGCCAGGGTGGTGCCGGGCATCGCTCCTTCCGGGATGGCGACGTGTGCGGCCCACAGCTCCTCGGGAGTCGTCGGGGTACCGGCCGCGATCTCGGGTGCCGCCGACGGCTTCTTGAGGTGGACGGTGACGGGCAGGGCGTTCGGCGCGTAGTGCTTGGGGTCGCCCAACTCCACCTGGGAGACGGGGATCTGGTAGACGGCAGCGATGTCGGCGGCCTTGACCCGGACCTGCTGGCCCTGGGGCAGGGTGATGATCCCGGTGAACGACACGTTGTCGTCCCCGGCATCGATGGCGAGGTGCGCGAGGTCGGCCCCGGGCTGGATGAGCTTGCGGCCCTCGGTCTGGGTCGGCCCGGAGATGAACTCCGCCCACCAGGCGGTGATGAGCTGCGCCTGGGAGGTCTGACCCGCCGCCGCAGTCATGACGGGGAGCGCGGGGAGCTGGTCGGCGGTGTTGCGGTGGTGGGCGAGGACAGCTGCCCCGGCCGGTACGGCAAGCCCGAGGGCGAACAGCGGGTCCATACCGGACGCGAGCACTTGGTGGGCGGCGATGCCGCATCCGCTGGTGGTGATGCCGCAGGCGATCAGGGAGCGCAGCGCGGGAGCGGAGGCGTTGATGGCCCACGCCCCCGCTCCGGCCGCTGCGGCAGCGAGAGCGGACCAGGGGCCGACGGTGGTGGATGCCAGAGCGAGGGCGGCGGGCGCGTACTGGATGAACTGTGCTCGGGTCGGCCCCATGATCCTGCTCTCCTTACTGCTGGGTGTAGAAGGCGGCCTCGGCCATGTCGACGGGCGAGGTGTCCACGGCGTCGGCGATGCCGCCGTGGTCGGACTCGACGGTGCTCTTGGCGTCGTCGGCGGCTGCCGCCGCGCTGTCCGCCGCAGCGGTGTAGGCGCCCGCCGCTTCCCTGGCCCCGCTCATCACGAGGGCGGCGTCGGCGAACTCGGCGGTCGTGGCGGCATCGACGGCCAGCGCCTTCATCGTTTCGGAGGCGTCCTGCATCTGTTCCGCCGTCTCGTCCACGGTGGTGGTGAGCTGGGTGACGGTCTCGGCGTGGGTGTGGACCTCATGGGTGAGCCAGGCGAGCTTGGTCCGCAGGGCCGCATACGTCGCGGCGTCCCTGAGCGATTCGGTGGCAGTCATACGGGGGCTGCTCCTCTGCTATCGGGCGTTGTAGAAGTCGCGTTCGGCGGGCTTGGTCAGCGGGGAGTCCGCCACGGCCCGGAAGATCTGGCCGTGGCGGACCTCCGCGTTCGCGGACGCGGTCCGGCACGCCTCCTCACCGCCCTGGATCTGCTCGTGGAGCTTCTTCGCGGCGGCGGCCTGGAGGTCGAGCTGCTCCTTGAGCTGCTCGCACTTGCCGATCAGGTTCTCGCCGACGCCCTTCTCCGTGATCTCAGCGATCAGCACGTCGCAGTCCGCAGCCAGCTGAGCGGACTCGTCCACGAGTTCCAGGCAGGCCTCGGTGCTGGACTGGCACAGGGTGGCCGCTCCCTCGGCGAGGTCGATGACCTGCGTGAGGGTCATGACCTCACCGCCGCTGTAGGTACGGGACTTGCCCGCAGCGGTCGTGACATGGATGCCCTTGTCGTCGACGGTCGCGGAGTGCGGGATGGGCGGGTTGGGCTGCATCGCGGGGTCCTTCCTGAACTGCTCGGGGAGAGTGACGGCCGGGGGCGGGGGGACAGTGCCGGGCGGCGGGACGGTCGGCCCCGGCGCAGGTGTGGGAGGAGCGGCGGCCGACGGCGGCGGAGCGGTCGGCGGCGTGGGGGGCTGCGGGGGTGTGGTGGGCCTCGGCGGGACGGTGGGTCCCGGGGTGGGCGCGGAGGGCCCCGGAGGAGGTGCGGCGGAGGGCGAACCGGAAGGCTTACGGCCCGGCTTCTTCAGGTAGGCGGAACGCCACCCGTCACGCAGCCCTCCGGCCCAGTGAGCACCCGCGAGCAGCCCGTAATGCGCTTTCGCTGCGGCGTTGTAGGAGGAGTTTCGGAAGGTGTCCGGAGCCTTGGTCGGCTGCCATTTCGTTTTCGGTTTCGGCGGGGGTTTCTTGATGCCCGCCTGCTCGTATTTGCCGTGGGTGTTGTCCACGCCGATGAGGTACGTGATGGCGAGCAGGATGAGGAGATCCACGAGCCTCCTTCCGTAACACTGTGTAGTTGTCGGGGGTTACCGGTTACCGGTTACAGCACCTGCGAACGGCGGTTCGGGCCGCTCAGCCCGGAGCGGGGGGCCGTCTGGGTCCTGTAACCGGTAACCGGTAACCGGTACGGGCGCTCGCTTAGCGTGAGGCTCCGATGTTGCTGACCGTGTCGTTCGCCGTGCTGAAGACCGACTCCAGCGTGCTGCGGACCGGGTCGCTGAACGGCGTGTACGGCAGGAAGATCCCGGAGACGATCAGCATCAGGCAGATCGCCATCTGCTTTCCCTTGGTCTTCTTGAAGGTGAAGAACAGAGCCCAGCAGAACAGGGCCAGGGCGAAAAACTGGAGCGTCATTCTCATGCACCCTTCTCGAAGGTGAATCCCTTGTTGTTCGCGGGGGCGACCGCACTCGAACCGGAGGGCGTGGAGAGCTTCTTGTAGGCGAGGAGCCCCCCGCCGCCGACAAGAGCCACCCACAGCCACGGGCTGGACGTGAACCCGCCGCCGGACCCGGAGGCTTCCTGCTGCTTGGGGGCTGCGCCGCCGAGGGTCGGGGCGTCGCACGCGGGGATCTCCGCGACGTCGTAGGAGGCGGCCTTGGCCACCGCTTTCGCCCGGACCTTCATGCACTCCAGGTAGACGGCCATCTCCCGCTCGTACAGGGTCTTGGCGGCGGCTTCCTCGGTCTGCGCCCGCTTCTCGTCGGCCTCTGCCTCGACCAGGGCGTTCGCAGCCTGTTCCTTGGCCCGCGCACGCTCCTGGGCGGCCTGCTCGCCCTGCATGCTGGTGACGGCCACCACCGTGCCGCACACCGCGAGGACGGCGATTGTGCCGCACACGGCGAGAGCGGCCGGGTTGCGGCGGACACCGCCGATCTTGGCCGAGACCTTGGACGGCGTGCTGAGTTTCTCGGGGGCCTCAGGGGCCTTGGGATTCATGCGGGTGAACTCCTCGTCCCAGTCGATCCCGGACATGGCAGTTCCTCCTTCCAGTGCTCGGGTGCGTCAGGCGTGCTGATCGGTTCGGGGTACGCGCACGGGGTGCACGTGCCGAGTGCGGCCGGGATCACGTATCCGGCGTCGCGTCGGCAGGCCGGGCACCAGCGGCGCGCGGCGTTGGCCTTCGCCAGGGCGGCAGTCCGACGCGGGGTCATGGGCCGCACGGGCTGGGCGCGGTCGATCCGGTACAGGTAGGCGACCAGCGGCCCTCGGCGGCGCCGGGGGCGTTCGACCTGGGCGACGACGTCCTGTCCGCCCGGCCGCAGGCCAAGCGCCCGGAGCTGCCGTCGGGTGGCGAGCCCATCCGGGGCGAGGCGCCACCGGTAGACCGGCAGCGCGCTCACGACGTGGCGCCTTCGAGCATCCGCCCGGCGGCGGCTTCGCGGTGCTCCTGGTAGCGGGTGGAGACCCAGCCGACCGACCAGCCGCACAGCTCCACAGCCGCCCGCACCGGAAGGCCCTCAATGAACGCTGCCTGCACGACGTCGCGGGCGCGGTCCTCGGTCAGCTTCTCGTCCACCGGCCCGCCCGAGAGCAGCGCGGCCCGTTCACGAGCGGCCCGCTCCGCCGCCGCCTCCCGCTCTCGGCGGGCGTCGGCTTCACGCTTGAGACGCTCGGCTTCGCGGCGCTGTTCAGCCTCGCGTTCAAGGCGTTCACGCTCC
>NZ_JBSGWV010000055.1:13130-41184 GCF_053609105.1 Streptomyces sp. NPDC054975 | reverse complement strand
TCGTCACGGAACTACGGGACGTCACTGGTCGGTGTCGTCCTTCGCGTCCTCGGCCGCGGCGTCCTCGTCAGCCATGACCGGCACGAGGGAGAGCTTGCCGCGCTGGTCGATCTCGGCGATCTCGACCTGGACCTTGGCGCCGACCGCGAGCACGTCCTCGACGTTCTCCACGCGCTTGCCACCGGCGAGCTTGCGGATCTGCGAGATGTGCAGCAGGCCGTCCTTGCCGGGCATCAGGGAGACGAAGGCACCGAAGGTGGTGGTCTTGACGACCGTACCCAGGTAGCGCTCGCCGACCTCCGGCATGGTCGGGTTGGCGATGCCGTTGATCGTGGCGCGGGCGGCCTCGGCCTGAGAGCCCTGGGCGGCACCGATGTAGATGGTGCCGTCGTCCTCGATCGTGATGTCGGCGCCGGTGTCCTCCTGGATCTGGTTGATCATCTTGCCCTTGGGGCCGATGACCTCACCGATCTTGTCCACCGGGATCTTGACGGTGATGATGCGCGGCGCGTTCGGGGACATCTCGTCCGGAACGTCGATCGCCTCGTTCATCACGTCGAGGATGTGCAGACGCGCGTCACGGGCCTGCTTCAGCGCGGCGGCCAGGACCGAGGCGGGGATGCCGTCGAGCTTGGTGTCGAGCTGGAGCGCGGTGACGAAGGTCTTCGTACCGGCGACCTTGAAGTCCATGTCGCCGAAGGCGTCCTCCGCACCGAGGATGTCGGTGAGGGCGACGTAGTGGGTCTTGCCGTCGATCTCCTCGGAGATCAGACCCATGGCGATACCGGCGACGGGGGCCTTGAGCGGCACACCGGCGTTCAGCAGCGACATGGTGGAGGCGCAGACCGAACCCATGGACGTCGAGCCGTTGGAGCCGAGAGCCTCGGACACCTGGCGGATCGCGTACGGGAACTCCTCGCGCGTCGGCAGCACCGGCACGATGGCGCGCTCGGCGAGCGCGCCGTGGCCGATCTCGCGGCGCTTGGGCGAGCCCACGCGGCCGGTCTCACCGACGGAGTACGGCGGGAAGTTGTAGTTGTGCATGTAGCGCTTGCGGGTCACCGGGGAGAGGGTGTCCAGCTGCTGCTCCATGCGGAGCATGTTGAGGGTGGTGACGCCCAGGATCTGGGTCTCGCCACGCTCGAAGAGCGCCGAGCCGTGCACGCGCGGGATGGCCTCGACCTCGGCGGCGAGGGTACGGATGTCCGTGATCCCGCGGCCGTCGATGCGGACCTTGTCCTTGATGATGCGCTCGCGGACCAGCTTCTTGGTCAGCGCGCGGTACGCACCGGAGATCTCCTTCTCGCGGCCCTCGAAGGCCGGGAGGAGCTTCTCGGCGGCGAGCTCCTTGACGCGGTCGAGCTCGGTCTCGCGCTCCTGCTTGCCGGCGATGGTGAGCGCCTGCGCGAGGTCGTTCTTGACGGCGGCGGTGAGCGCCTCCAGGACGTCGTCCTGGTAGTCGAGGAAGACCGGGAACTCGCCGGTGGGCTTGGCGGCCTTGGCGGCGAGGTCCGACTGGGCCTTGCAGAGGACCTTGATGAAGGGCTTCGCGGCCTCGAGACCGGCGGCGACGACCTCCTCGGTCGGCGCCTCGGCGCCGCCCTTGACGAGCTCGATCGTGCGCTCGGTGGCCTCGGCCTCGACCATCATGATCGCGACGTCGCCGTCCTCCAGGACGCGACCGGCGACGACCATGTCGAAGACGGCGTCCTCGAGCTCGGTGTGCGTCGGGAACGCGACCCACTGGCCGTTGATCAGCGCGACACGGGTGCCGCCGATCGGGCCGGAGAAGGGCAGGCCGGCCAGCTGCGTGGAGCAGGAGGCGGCGTTGATGGCGACCACGTCGTAGAGGTGGTCGGGGTTGAGCGCCATGATCGTCTCGACGATCTGGATCTCGTTGCGCAGGCCCTTGGCGAAGGACGGGCGCAGCGGGCGGTCGATCAGGCGGCAGGTGAGGACGGCGTCCTCGGAGGGGCGGCCTTCCCGGCGGAAGAAGGAGCCGGGGATCTTGCCGGCCGCGTACATCCGCTCCTCGACGTCCACCGTGAGAGGGAAGAAGTCGAGCTGGTCCTTGGGCTTCTTCGACGCGGTGGTCGCGGAAAGGACCATCGTGTCGTCGTCCAGGTACGCGACGGCGGAGCCGGCGGCCTGCTTGGCCAGGCGGCCCGTCTCGAAGCGGATGGTGCGGGTGCCGAAGGAGCCGTTGTCGATGACGGCCTCGGCGTAGTGGGTCTCGTTCTCCACTATTGGTTTCTCCTACGTGTTCGTCTTTTCGTCCGTCGGCCCGTGTGGCCGGGGACGGTGGTGGAGGAGAAGCGCGCCTTCGGATGCGGGCCGGTCTTCGATCGAAGCACCCGGGGATTGTGGGGTCCGGGGGCCACTACCGAGGACCGGCGGCGTGCCGGCGGCTCCTCGCTCATGAGATGTGGCGTTGTTGCGACCAGAGTAAGTGCCGGTCGGTACATCGCGCACGTACAGCAAAGGGAGCGGCCCCCTAAAAGTGGGAACCGCTCCCTTCACGGCGTCCTTACTTGGCACCGCCGGCCGCACCGCGGCGGATGCCGAGGCGGTCGACCAGGGCACGGAAGCGCTGGATGTCCTTCTTGGCCAGGTACTGCAGGAGGCGGCGACGCTGGCCGACCAGGATCAGCAGACCACGGCGGGAGTGGTGGTCGTGCTTGTGCTGCTTGAGGTGCTCGGTCAGGTCCGAGATGCGGCGGGAGAGCATCGCGACCTGGACCTCGGGGGAGCCGGTGTCGCCCTCCTTGGTGCCGAACTCGGCCATGATCTGCTTCTTCGTAGCGGCGTCGAGAGACACTCGGTACTCCTCTTGGTGTTCGTGCGCCCACGAGTGCCCCTGGTCTTGGTCTCAGGGGAGCTTCCGTGACTCGGAGGCGAAGGTCCGATGAGCGCAGCTCCCAGAGAATCCGGGAGCGCGTACACAAACGGCCGTCACACAGCGTACCAGGTGAGCGGAGCGCCCTTACTTGCTGGTGAGCGAGCGGGCCGCCATGAAGACGTCCAGGACCGCGAGGCAGAGCGGGACGAGAGAGAGCAGGACGAATCCCTCGGTCAGGTCGAGGAGGCGCCCCCAGAAGGGCGAGAGGCCCTTCTTCGGGATGATCAGCCCGATGGCGGTGACGAGGGCCGCGCCGGCGGCGACGGTGGCGGTGAGCCAGATCGTACGGATGTCCAGGCCGCCGCGGTCGCCGTACATCAGCAGGTCCTTGACCAGGTCGGCCGGCGGGTTCAGGGAGAGGCCGAGGATCAGCAGCGCGATGGCGGCGAGGCCGGCCACCAGGGCGCAGGCGACCTGGGAGGTGTAGCGGAAGAGCCGGGCGCGCAGCAGCATCGCGAGGCCGGCGGCGAGGGCGAGGAGCTGGCCCCAGACGTTGCCGGCGAAGCCGAGGACGGCCGCGGAGCCGACGACGACGGCCGCGCAGCCGCCGACGAGGCCGAGGAGCATCTCGTGGCCGCGGCGGGCCTGGAGCGCGATGCGCTCGCCGTCGACGGCCTGGGCCTCGTCGCCGCCGCGGCCGGGCTCGGCGTGGAACTCGTCGTCGGCCGCGCTGCGCGGGGAGGCGTAACCGATGGGCAGCCGGGCGAAGCGGGCCGAGAGGCCGGGCAGGAAGGCGACCAGGCCGACGGCGACGGGCGCGCAGACGGCGGCGGTCTCGGTCGCGGAGGCCTCGGCGACGATCGCCAGGAAGGTCGCGAGGGTGCCGACGGTGGCCAGGAAGGTGGCCGCGACGAAGGGGGCGTCGCCGCTGGGGGTGAGCGCGACGAGGGTGACGGAGGCGACCAGGACGGTCACGCAGCCGAGCAGGAACTGAAGGCGGCCGGGGCCGTGGCCGGCGTCGGGGGCGACGATGCCGGAGCCCGCGATGAGCAGCAGGGGCAGGGCGCCGAGGCCGAGGGCGATGGCGGTGGCCCGGTCGGCGTACACCCGGGCGCGGACGCCCGCGAAGGCGGTGAGCAGGACGCCCACGGCGCCGGCGACGACACCGGGGAGGCTGTGCATGTCGTGGCGTACCGGGTCGGCGAACCAGAGGACGAAGCCCATCAGGACGAGCAGCAGCACGCCGCCGACGAGTCCGGCGCCGCGCAGCAGGTCGTCGCTCCACAGGTGGCGGTCGCGGGTGACGGCCGAGGCGACGGCGTCGGAGACGTCGTCGAAGACGGCGGGCGGCAGCGACTGGGCGAAGGGGCGCAGCGAGAGGATCTCGCCGTCGAGGACCTGCTGGGCGACGAGGGTGCGGGCGCCGTCGAGGACGGTGCCGTCGCGGCGGACCAGGTGGTAGCCGGTGGGGGTGCCGGGCGCCTGGGTCTGGCCGGTGAGCCGAAGGATCTCCGGGTAGACGTCGGCGACGGCGATGTCCTCGGGGAGTGCGACGTCGATACGGCTGTCCGGCGCCACGACGGTGACGCGGCAGAAGCCGGTCGCTGCGGTCGTACTCACGTGTGTGGACCCCCTGATTCGCGGTTGCGCACGGTGCGCGCGCCACCCTACCGGGGACGCGCCGGAGCGCCTGCAAGTAGGATCGCGGTCTCGTGGGGGAGGCCGTCGCGCAGGGGCGCCGGTGCGGAACTCCCGCGGGGAGTCCGCCCGTAACGAGGGATTGATGCGCCGGTGAGCCAGATCGTCGTCAAACGCCCGCCGAGGTCCCTTCCTCCGGAAGTACCCAGTGAGGAACTGGTCCTGGAGGCTCCTCCGGAGCTTCCTAGGGGGCAGCAGGAGGGCATGTTGATGCAGCTCCTGCCGATGCTCGGCATGGGTTCGTCGGTGGTCTTCTTCTTCATGCCTGGCGCCCATCCGTTCATGCGCATCATGGGCATCCTGATGCTGGTCTCGACGGTCGGCATGGTCATCGCGCAGCTCGTGCGGTTCCGCAAGGGTACGCAGGGGCAAATGGCGGATGTCCAGCGTGATTACCTCAAATACCTCGCGCAGACCCGGCGTACGGTCCGGCGCACGGCGCGCAGGCAGCGGGACGCGCAGTTGTATCTGCACCCCTCCCCCGAGCAGCTGTGGTCGGTGGTGGCCGAGGGCTCGCGGGTGTGGGAACGCCGGGTGGGCGACAGTGACTTCGGGCAGGTACGGGTCGGGCTCGGCGCCCAGCAGCTGGCGACGCCGCTGGCGGCGCCGGACACCGCGCCGGTGGACGAGCTGGAGCCGCTGTGCGCGGGCGCGATGCAGCAGTTCCTCGCGGTGCACGGCTCGTTGGACGGGCTGCCGATGGCGGTATCCATGCGGGCCTTCTACCACGTGACGGTCTCCGGTGAGCCGGAGTCGGCGCAGGCCGCCGCGCGCGCCCTGGTCTCGCAGCTGGTGACGCTGCACTCCCCCGACGACCTGATGCTCGCGGTGGTGGCGGCGGGCGGGGCGCAGGAGCGCTGGGACTGGACGAAGTGGCTGCCGCACGCGCAGGTGCCGGGCCAGGTCGACGGGGCGGGCACGAGGCGGCTGTTCGGCGACGACCTCGGTGAGCTGGAGTCGCTGGTCCGTGCGCGGCTCGACGGGCGGCCCCGGTTCAGCCGGGACAGCCAGCCGGTCCTGGACCAGCCGCACGTGGTCGTGGTCCTGGACGGCGGGATGGTGCCGCCGGACTCGCTCTTCGCGGCGCCCGAGGGGCTGCAGGGCGTGACCATCGTCGAGGTGGTCCACGGTGAGCTGGACGAGCCGCGAGGTGGCCTTTCGGTGATCGTGCGGCCCGGGCGGCTGCGTCTGGAGTCCGCGGGGGGCTTCGCGTACGAGGGTGTGCCGGACGGGATCTCGCTGCTGGCCGCCGAGGCGCTGGCGCGGCAGCTGGCGCCGCTGCGGATGGGCGGCGGGGACGACGACGAACCCCTGCTGGCCAATCTGGACTTCACGGACCTGCTGAACCTGGGCGACGCCGCGTCGGTGGACGTGGCGCGGACCTGGCGGCCCCGGTCGGTGGCCGAGCGGCTGCGGGTGCCGATCGGTGTCGGCGAGGACGGCCAGCCGGTCATGCTCGACCTGAAGGAGGCGGCGCAGGAGGGCATGGGGCCGCACGGTCTGTGTGTGGGTGCGACTGGTTCCGGCAAGTCGGAGCTGCTGCGCACGCTCGTCCTCGGTCTTGCGGTGACGCACTCCTCGGAGACGCTGAACTTCGTCCTCGCGGACTTCAAGGGCGGTGCGACGTTCGCGGGGATGTCCCAGATGCCGCACGTGGCGGCCGTGATCACCAACCTGGCCGACGACCTGACGCTCGTCGACCGCATGGGCGACGCGATCCGCGGTGAGTTGCAGCGCCGCCAGGAGCTGCTGCGGTCGGCGGGCAACTACGCCAACATCCACGACTACGAGAAGGCGCGGGCGGCGGGCGCCCCGCTGGAGCCGCTGGCCTCGCTGGTCCTCGTCATCGACGAGTTCTCCGAACTGCTGACGGCCAAGCCGGACTTCATCGACATGTTCATCCAGATCGGCCGGATCGGCCGTTCGCTGGGTGTGCATCTGCTGCTGGCCTCGCAGCGCCTGGAGGAGGGCAAGCTCCGGGGCCTCGACACGTACCTCTCGTACCGGATCGGTCTGCGGACGTTCTCGGCGGCCGAGTCGCGGACGGCCATCGGTGTGCCGGACGCGTACCACCTGCCGTCGGTGCCGGGTTCGGGGTATCTGAAGTTCGGTACGGACGAGATGACGCGGTTCAAGGCCGCGTACGTCTCGGGGACGTACCGGACGGGCGGGCCGCGCCTGGAGGCGGGGGCGCTGCCGATCGAGCGGCGTCCGGCGGTCTTCACGGCGACCCCGGTGCCGGTCGTGTACGCGGCGCCCGACCCGGCGTATCTGGCGGCGCGGCGCGAGGAGGAGGACGACGCGCTCGCGGACACCGTCCTCGACGTGATCGTGCGCCGGCTGGAGGGGCAGGGTGTGCCCGCCCACCAGGTGTGGCTGCCGCCGCTCGACCAGGCGCCCTCGCTGGACCAGCTGCTTCCGGGGCTCGCGCCGACGGCGCACCGCGGTCTTACGGCCACCGAGTACACCCGTCCCGGCGGTCTGACGGTGCCGCTCGGTCTGATCGACAAGCCCTTCGAGCAGCGGCGCGAGGTGCTGTACCGGGACTTCTCCGGCGCGGCGGGCCACATGATGGTGGTCGGCGGTCCGCAGTCGGGCAAGTCGACGCTGATGCGGACGCTGATCTCGTCGTTCGCGCTCACCCACACCCCGGCCGAGGTGCAGTTCTACGCGCTGGACTTCGGCGGTGGCGGCCTGGCGTCGCTGGCCGAGCTGCCGCATGTCGGCGGGGTCGCGTCGCGGCTCGACCCCGAACGGGTCCGCCGTACGGTCGCGGAGGTCCTCGGCGTACTGAACCGGCGCGAGGAGTTCTTCCGTTCGCACGGGATCGACTCCATCGCCACCTACCGGCGCAAGCGGGCCGCGGGTGAACTGCCGGGAGAGCCCTGGGGCGATGTGTTCCTGGTCATCGACGGCTGGGGCGGCTTCCGCAACGAGTACGACATGCTGGAGGGCATCGTCTCCGACATCGCGGCGCGCGGTCTCGGCTACGGCATCCACGTCGTCATCACCGCCGCCCGGTACATGGAGGTCCGCGCGGCGATCAAGGACCAGATGCTGAGCCGTCTGGAGCTGCGTCTGGGTGACGTGATGGACTCCGAGTTCGACCGGAAGGTGGCGGCGAACGTCCCGACGGGCGTGCCGGGCCGCGGCCAGGTGCCGGAGAAGCTGCACTTCATGACCGCGCTGCCGCGGATCGACGGGTCCGGTTCGTCGAGCGACCTCTCGGTGGGGACGGAGAACTTCGTCGCTGCCGTACGGGGCGCGTGGACGGGCCCGGTGGCTCCCGCCGTCCGGCTGCTGCCGCACAAGCTGCCGGCCGACCAGCTGCCGAAGGGGTTCGAGTTCCCGCAGCACGGCATCGCGATCGGTATCGACGAGACGCGGCTGGAGCCCGTCTTCGTCAACTTCGACACCGATCCGTTCTTCCTGATCTTCGGCGAGAGCGAGTCCGGCAAGACGAACCTGCTGCGGCTGATCGCCAAGCAGATCGCGGAGCGCTACTCCCCCGACGAGGCGAAGCTCGTCGTGGGTGACTACCGGCGTGCGCTGCTCGGCAGCCTGCCGGAGGAGCACCTCCTGGAGTACGCCCCGATGGCGAGCTCGATGCAGATGCACATGGAGGCGCTGGCCGGGGTCTTCGCGCGGCGCCAGCCGCCGCAGGACGTGACGCCGCAGCAGCTGCGGGACCGCAGTTGGTGGTCGGGTCCGCAGGTCTTCATCATCGTCGACGACTACGACCTGGTGGCGACGAGCGGAGGCAACCCGCTGGCCGCCCTCGCGGAGTACCTGCCGTTCGCCCGGGACACGGGCGTCCGCTTCATCATCGCGCGCAACAGCGCGGGGGCCTCCCGTTCCATGTACGAGGCGTTCATGCAGCGCATCAAGGAGCTCGGCGCGCAGGGCGTGGTCCTGTCGGGCGACCCGCAGGAGGGCGACCTCCTGGGCAGCGCCCGGCCGCGGCCGATGCCGCCGGGGCGCGGCTACTTCGTGGGGCGCCGGGGCGGCTCGACGCTGGTGCAGACGGGGCGGATGCCGGAGCGATGAGAACGGAGAGAGCGGAGCGGAGAGGCGGCGGGCGGGTGCCGGCCGCCACGCCGAGAGTTCTGCGGAGAGGCGGGGGCGGGCGGACGCCGGCCCCACGCCGAGAACCTGGGGACGGCCCACGGCGTCGTCGCCGGTGGACGTGAACACTTCATCACTGCACACATCGCCCTAACCCAGCGAGGGGGAATCAATGTCGTTCAACGACGAGTGGGCCCAGGCCAAGAGCGCGGCGATCGAGAATCAGTCGGCGAGCATGCGCCTCAACCAGCTCCCCGCGGACGGGGGAGGCGGCGGAGGCACCGCTCCCGATCTGGCGACGACGCCCGCGAAGAAGAAGCAGGCCGCCAACTCCATCGAGACCCACATCCAGCCTGACCTGAAGACGGCCGCCGACGCGGCCGACGAGGGCACCACCGGCGCCATCACGACCTTCAAGGGCTGGGAGACGGCCGCCGGCCTGAAGCAGGCCCACGAGCACTGGGACGGCCAGGTGAAGCGGCTGAACGCGCGGCTGGAATCGGAGAAGGGCGCGCTCCGGGGCGCGTCGTCGCTGTTCCAGAGCAACGACATCGTCACCGGCAACGGCCTCGTGGCGCAGTCGAAGATCTCGGGACTGTAGGGGGAAGAGCGCGATGCCGACGTACGAAGAGATCCTGCAGACCGACCTCGGCAAGTTGAGCACCGCCGCCGACGGCTGGAAGACCATGGCGGAGAAGTTCAAGAAGGTCGAGGACCTGTACGAGAAGGACGTCCAGAAGGTCGCCTCGGGCGGCCCTCTGTGGACCGGTCAGGCCCAGCAGATAGGTGCGGTGAACTTCGGGATCACCCGTGGCGAGCTCGACGCGGCGCAGAAGGAAGCGAAGGCGATGGAGTCGCTGCTGCGCGACGCCCACAGCACGTTCACGGAGCTCAAGGGCCGGGTGACGACGGCCGTGAAGGAGGCGGTCGACGCGGGCATGAAGGTCTCCGAGTCGGGCGTCGCGAGCTACGACTTCAGCAAGGTCTCCGAGAAGGAGGCCTACACCATCCGGCACGACCCGGACCTGCGGTCGGTGGAGCAGTCGTACACGAAGAAGATCAGCGACGCGGTCAATGCGGTCACGGAGTTCGACAAGGACGTCAAGACCGCCCTGCTGAACGCCTCGGGCGCGGACGGCACGGCGCCGCTGGGCTTCAACTCCAAGCCGGTGGGCGACGTGGAGGCCGTGGAGGCCCTGGCCCTCTCCGAGAAGGTGCGCAACGGCGACGCCTCGAAGAAGGAGCTGGAGCAGTACCGCGAGATCCTGGAGAAGAACGCCAAGGACAAGCACTTCAGTGAGGCGTACCTGCACGCGCTGGGCGCTGATGCCGCTCTGACGATCGCGGACCGAATGAATCTGGCGGCGAATGAGCGGGGCGTCTCAGATGCCGACAAGAAGTTCTACAACTCCATCAACGCAGGACTCGCTGACACGATCGCCTCGGGAACGAAGGACCCGAACAGCTACGCCTACCGACCGTTCGTTGACGGCCTGAAGCGCCTTGGCGGCACTGTCGTCACCAACGAGACCGGCCCTCGTGGCGACAACGTCCCGACACATGGATACCAGGTTCTCGTCACGCTCATGAACCAGGGGAACCCGGACGGCTACGGCAAGGAGTTCCTCAATGAGCTCGGTCACGACATGATCGAGATCGAGAAGAAGGACCCTGACCGCTGGCAGCACTTCCGAGACGTCTTGCGTCCCAACATCGCTGCCGACCCGCTCGACGGGCTGCTCAACATCATGAGCAAGGACCCCGCGGACGCGCAGTACTTCCTGGACCCCAAGGCTCCCGGCAACGAGAACGAGCACCTGAAGTTCCTTCTCACCGATCGTGAATGGCCGAAGGTGGGGTTGAACAACATCTACGGCCCTCCCCAGTTCATGGACGACCCCTCCAAGGCCATGGGTCTCGGCAATGCCATTCAGGCGGCGGCGACGGGTCACGAGCCCGGCGAGAAGCTCGGCCCGGTCGGTGCGCACACCGAGGGGCAGGCGCGGGTCATGCACAACGCCATCAGGTTCCTCGACGAGGACAAGGGAGGTGCCGAGTGGGCCAAGGACGACCTGAAGAACCTGCAGCAGCCCATGGCGCGAGCCCTCGCGGACTACGTGGCCGACACGCACATCACGTTCAGTGGTCAGGAATCGGCGTACGGCGGGGCGGCGGGCAAGGACGACATCACCGGCACGGGCGATAACGCGCACATCGCGGTTGGCCAGGAGAGTCTGATCCGAGTCATGCGCGGAATCGCGGACGACGGCCCGTCGTACGCCTTGCTCTACGAAGCCGAGCGCGCGTATTCCGCGAAACAACTCGCGGAAGCTCCGCCCTTCGAGGCCAACGCTACGCACGGACAGAGCGCTGATTGGGACCATCGTTCACGGAACATCGGTATGGCGAGGGGCGCCCTCGACGAAATCGGCGCCGATGTCTACATGGACAAGGGCAAGGACAAGGCGGACTGGGCGGAGGAAACAGGCGAGTACACGGCCATCGCTGGGAACGCTCTGATCGGCGAAATTCCTTTTGTAGGTACCGCAGGTGGAGCGTTGATCGACGCCGCTAAATTCGACTGGGTCAAGGGCGTGCAGGATCTGGCGGAGGAACAGGCACGGAAGGGGTCGAGCGACACGTACTCTTCTGGAAAGGACGGCCTGAATAGCATGTTTGACGAGTGGAACAAGCGCGAGAACCTCGGCAACGGTCCGTTCGTTTCGGCGAGGGATGCGGCGGGCGAGGGACACGACGCCGGAATCGGCGCCGCCAAGGGATACTTGGTGTGACCATGCAGAAGACACACCTCTGGCTCTGTGGGGCCATCGCCACACTGCTGGCCGTGACGTCCTGCACCAACGAGGCGCCGCCGCAGGCAGAACGCCCGGACAACTACCTTTGCGACATCTCGTCGAAGTCGACCGAAGAGACACTATTGCGGCAGATCATGCGGGCGGACAACTTCACGACAAACCTCAACAATAGGGAGTCCAGGTTTGCGGAGAAGATGACTGAAAATCTCCAACTGTTCCCTGATGATACGAGGATGTACGCGGTGTCGGCATGTCAGTACCTCCCAAACGGCCAGAGGGGCGTCGGCCGGACCAGCATCGATTACGAGTGGGTCCCACGGGTCGACGCGAGCAAGCCGTCACAGGAGCGCGGGACCTTCTCCTACGACTTCGGCAACGCTTTCGGGACATCCTCTGACGTGACCTCGACGCTCGACGTCATCTGTGTCATGCCTGGAGATCTACGCGAACGGTCCGCGAAGGTCTCCCTGCGTGCCGAAGCGTCGTACACCGTCAATCTCGGTCCAGTCCACGATCACGGAACACAGGACGAGCAGATGACACTGCTGTATCTCTTGACACGAAGGGCAACAGAGTCCCTCGGCTGCGAGAACAAGCCGTTGGCGAAGGACCCTGTCGTGAAGCCCCTCCCAGAAAGCACCCCGTGATGATCCGAGCCAAGCACGCAACCACGGCCGCCGCGAGCGCCGTTCTTCTCGCCACCCTCGTCGGCTGCGGGAGCGGCGAGGGGGCGGACGCCGGGGGCTCCCTGAGCGTGGACCGGGTGATTGAGCTCGCCGAGGGGATCGGCAAGGACGGGGCCGACGCGTGCCCGATCGCGTACGACGCCGACAAGGCGGCCGACGCGGCGAAGGTCGGCGAGGGGATCGGCGCCGGCGCGGCGGGGTCCGAGGCGGGCGAGCCGATGGCGACCGGCGAGGGCGCGAAGACGACGGATCCGCAGTCGCCGTTCGCCGGCAAGGCCGGCGGGATCATCACCTGCTCCTACCACGTGGGCGGTGAGGATCTGACGGTCCACACCGTCGGTACGGAGGCGGGGAGCGCGACCAACCACCTCCTGCCCACCGCTCAGTCCGCCGGCGACATGCCCCTCGAGGAGTTGAAGACCTACGGCGAGAAGGCCTTCAAGGCCAAGCCCGGCGAGGCGGTGGCGAGCAAGGGCGGGAACGTGGTGACCGTTCGGCTCGACTCCGGCGGCAAGGGCGACGTCGCTCTGCTGCTCACCGTCGGCGAGGACGGCAAGAGCGCCCTGAAGCCCGATCAGGTCCTGGAGCTCGCCCGGTCCTTCGCGGCGCAGGCGAAGTGAATCTGCCGATTCCGTCTGACACGGCACTCGTCAGGGGTCGATCATTGAGCTGCGACGACGTTCCACCCGCACTAAGGAGCAGAGACTGATGGGCACTCAGCAGGAGAAGGACGCGCTGTACGCGCTCGACATCAGCGACGTCGAGTGGCAGGGCCCTCCCGGCACGAGCCCCGACGAGGAGCGCGTGGAGATCGCCCATCTGCCGGGTGGGGCGGTCGCGATGCGTTCGTCGCTCGACCGCGACACCGTCCTGCGCTACACCGAGGCCGAGTGGACGGCGTTCGTCCTGGGCGCGAAGGACGGCGAGTTCGACCTGAAGTAGGTCGTGCGCGAGACGTACGCGAAGGGGCCCGTTCCAGGCTGGAACGGGCCCCTTCCGCTGCACGGATGGGAGGGGTCAGAAGCCCTCGGTGAACAGGCGCGACGCCTTGATGTCCGTACCGCGGTAGCTGTCCTTGCCCTGCTCGATCTGCTTGGCGACGAGCTCGAGCCGGTTCCTCATGTCCTCGGCGCGCTTCTTGTACTTGCCCTGGAGGATCACGTACTCCGCGTGGGCTTCACCGTCCCAGGTGTCGGTGACGACCCGGAGAGCGGCGTTCATCTCCTCGAGGTCCTTGATGATGTTCGAGGAGACGACCCGGAGACGGTTCGCCATCTCCTGGACGCTCTCGTACCTGACCTTGGTGTTCTGATCGATGCCGGACATCGTGTGCTCCCTCGGACTCAGAGGTTGTTCAGCGCGGAGTTGTTGGCCTTGAGGGTCTGGAACACCTCGTAGTCGTTCGCGGTGCTGAGGTTCTTGGTCTCGTTCACCGCGTTGAGCAGCACGTTGAGCAGCCGACGGATGGTGTCGTGGTCCTCGTTGAGGGCCGACTGCGCCGTCTTGAAGCCAGCCGCACCGGCACCCGTCCAGCCCGCGTGGACCGTCTCCAGGATGTTGGCCATCTCGCGGGCCTGCTTGGAGACCTCTTCACCGGTCTGCATGATCTTGTTCTTGGCCTGGGTTACCGGATCCTCGGCAAGCCCGAACCCACCTGCGGGGCTGGTCATGTGACGCTCCTCGTTGTCGGGAAGGTGCTCGTGCGCGTGCGCGTAGCTCCTGGCTACGCTCTCCTGTTGCGTCTGCCTGCTGCCACGGCGACGCCGATGACGACGACGACCGCGACGGCACTCACGGCGATGCCCCAGAGCGGAAACCCGCCCTCGTCGGGCCGGGCCGCCGACTCAGGCTTGTTCGGTTCCTGGGCCGGCCCGTTGTTGCCGCTTGCCCCCGTGCTGTCAGGAGAGGGGGAAGTCTGAGGTGTGGGCGACTTGCTCGACTGTGCCTGCTGCGCGGCGAGCAGCGGGTTGACGTTCGGGTCGCCGGGGTTGCCCTTGCCCTCCAGAAGGACCTGGGCGGGTCGGATGGAGCCGTACCCGATGTACTTGCTCGGCACCTCGCCGACGTGACCGGCGGTCTCCATCATGACGCGGAGCACCTGGTTGGCGGTCCAGTCGGGGTGCGCGGACCAGATGAGGGCGGCGGTGCCGGAGGCGATGGCGGTGGCTTGGCTTGTGCCCTCGTGGGCGCAGTACCGAGACTTGTCGGCGGTGCAGAGGCCAGGAATCTCGACGCCTGGTGCGGCGAGGGCAAGGTGGGGGCCGTAGTTGGAGAACTTGGCGACCTTGCCATTGGTGTCGAGGGCACCGACGGCTACGACTCCGGGGATCGCTGCGGGGTACTCCCGGCTCTCGCGACCATCGTTACCGGCTCCCGCGAAGATCAGGGTGTCCTTGTCCTCAGCGTAGTCCACAGCCGCTTGCCATGCGGCGACCTCGGCCTCGTCGGCTACGCCGGCCATGGAAATGTTGATCACTCGTGCACCACTGTCCACTGCATAGCGAATGGCCTTCGCGGTGTGCTTCACGAGACCGAACGTGGCGCGCTCACCAACCTTCACCGGCAAGACGTTGGCGTCGGGTGCGATCCCCTTCACGCCCCCGTTGGACCCGCTGCCGGCAATGGCGATGGCCATGTTCGTACCGTGGCGTTCGGTATCCGTACGGCCATCACCCCCGCCGGCGTCGTAGAAGTTCGCGCCGGGAAGCACCTTTCCGCGAAGTTCCGACACCGTCGAGTCCACTCCCGTGTCGAGCACGGCGACGGTCACTCCCTTGCCCGTGGCCACCTTCCACAGCTGGTCCGCCTTCATCGCGTCCAAGTACCACTGACGCGCGCGCATGTCTTCCGCCTGCGCGGTCGGCGCCGCAACGGTCCATGTCGCGACGACGGCAGTCATGGCGCCGAGTAGGCCGACCGCACGGCGGCGAAGGACACGGGCAAACGGGGACATGAGCGAAGGGCTCCTAGTCGATGACGGGCGGGACGATCTGACGCTGGCCGGGAGCCCACGTCTCCTCGTCCTCGGTCAGATAGTCAGGGCGGGAACGGTTTGTACGACGCTCATCCTCGCCCCGCTCGGTCGAGGTCGGACGGACCAGGCCGGTGCCGCCAGGGGTGAACGCCCGTCCGGCGGCCCCGGTGGGGTTTCCGACGGTCCCGCCCGGCTGCATGGCCAGGCGGCGACCCGCCGAACCGCCCGTGTTGCCGCCCGGCGCGCCGTGCATGCCGGCGCCAGGCCCGTGCATTCCTGCCGCACCGCGACCGTACTGGCCTGCGCGTTCCTCGCCGATCACGGGGCCCATGGGCAGCCGAGGCCCCTGACCGGGCAGGCCCGTACGCCCAGGCACCTGACGGCCTCCGGTGATGCCCTCGGCGCGGGGTGGCACGCCGAGAGGGCTGGGCCCCTTCAGACCGCCGTTCGCAGGGCCCGGGAGACCCGGGTTCGCACGCGGCGGGCCAGCCGTCGGCTGGGGACCGACCGGTGGAGCGAGAGGCGGCAACGGAAGGAGCGGCGGGCCACCCGTCGTCATCGGCGGGGTCGCGGGCGGCTGCACTGCGGGACGGGTCGGAACGTCTGGCGTGATGGTCACGGAGTCGAGGTTCGTGTTCACCTCGTTCTCCGGCGGCCGCGTGGCAGTCGGAGGCAGCGTCACGTCAGGGGTCGGTCGGCTCGGTGTCGCCTCATCGGGCGTACGGGACGACGATCGATCGGCATGGGTGGGCCCTCCCCCGGAGGAAGCCGCGTAGGTAGTCCCGCCACCGGTACTCCCCGACCCGTATGCACGTTCGCCTGCGCCGACGTCGAGGTCGACGGGCTTGAATTCCGGCTCACGCTCCGCCTGCATCCGCGTCCGCGTCGCGTCGTAGTACGACGACAGCCGCTCCATCTGGTGGATCGCTTCCTGGAGCTTCGGGCCCGTCTCCGCCTCGATGCGGGCCTTCTCCTTCTCCGGGTCCGCGAAGCACATCCCCGCCGGCTTCGGCACTGCGGCCTTCGCCTCGGAGAGGGCCTGGCCCGCGCGTTGCATCTCGTCCGCGACGACCTTGGTGAAGTCACCCAGCACCAGGGTTTCGGAGACCATGCCCGCGCCCCAGGTGCGGAAGGAGTCGCCTCCCTCGCCCTCCCACTGGACGCGGCTGATGTACTGCCGCAGATCGGCAGCGATCTCAAGGATCTTCGGCACCGCCGCGGCCAGAGCCGAGCCGGTGGTGGTGATTTCCTCCGGCTTGGCGGACGCGATCATCGCGTACAGGGCGTCCAGGGACTTCCCCTCGAACTCTCCTGCCATCTCTTCCTACCCCCGTTAGCTGAATCCGCCGGAATCGCCGGTGTCATCCGTGCCCTTGGCGGGCTGCTGCGGTTCGTTCCTGCCGTTGCCGTCGGTCTGGCCGCGATCGCCGTGATGCTCGTCGTACTCTTCCTTGGTGCGCTTCCGGATCGCCGCGTACCGCTCCCGCTCTTCCTCGTCCACGCCCGTGTAGCCCTTGTCGGCGATCGTGGCCGCCAGGCCCATGCCCTCGATCGTCTCGCCGAACGTCCTCGTCAGCTCTTCGAGGCGCGTGCGTACCTTTTCGTACGCGCTGTGCAGTTCCGTCGCTGCCGCGAAGCCCGTGCCGTACGACGCGGCCGTGACCTTCTGCTCGCCGATCTTCGTGTGCTCGGCGGGTGAGCCCTTCAGTTCTTCGACGAGCTTCTGCATGCGTGAGTAGAAGCTCTGGAGAGTGACTTCTCCTACTTCCAGCCCTTGCTTGCCGCCCCCGGCCGGCTCTCCCACGTCAGCGCCCCCTCGTCAGGCTCGTGAACCCGCACACCACTCTAGCCATTTGGTACGACAGTTCCAATTGCAAAGTCACATCCCCCGTCGCCGCCGCCGGCTGTCGCGAATCACCGTCGCGGTGCCCGCGACCACGGCCACCAGGACGGCCGCGACGCCCAGGGCGTAGGTGCCCAGGCGTTCCGCGCGTTCCTGGGACGTCTCCGTCATCGCCAGGTGGGCCGGCTCTGGGGCCGGGGGCTTGGGCGGGCCCGGGTCGGGGGTGGGTTCGGTCGGTGCCGGTTCCGGGGCGTCGGCGAGGGCGCGGACCGGGTCCACCACGCCCCAGCCCACGTGGTTGTCACGGCCGTTGACGGACCGTACCGCCGTCTGTTCGATGCGGGCGACGATCTGCGCCGGGCTCCACCTGGGGTGCTTGGCCCGCAGGAGTGCGGCGACGCCGGAGACGTACGGCGCCGAGAAGCTGGTGCCGTTGTCGACGCACTGGCCGCCGCCGGGGACGGTGGAGACCATGTCGACGCCGGGCGCCGCGACGCCCACGAACGTGCCGGACTGGGAGAACTCCGCGCGTTCGTTGTTCCGGTCCGACGAGGCCACGGCGAGGACGCCTGGGAAGGCCGCCGGGTAGGTGTTCTTCAGCTTGCCGTCCATGCCGTCGTTGCCCGCCGAGGCGACCACGACGACGTCCTTCGCCAGGGCGCGGGCCACCGCCTTGCCCATCGCGGAGTCGGGGCTCAGCGGCTGCGTGGTGTCCTGCGAGATGTTGATGACGTCGGCGTCCTGCGCGACCGCGTGGTCGATCGCCAGGGCCATCGTGTCGGACTTGCCGCTGTTCTTCTCGTCGTTCTGGCGGATCGGGATGATCGTCGCCTCGGGAGCCAGTCCTACGAAGCCCGTGCCCGCCCGGGGGCGGGCCGCGATGATGCCCGCCACCTTCGTGCCGTGGCCGACCTCGTCGACCGTGCCGTCCGTCCTGCCACGCTTGTCGTCGCCCGCGCCCGGGTTGTTCTTGTCCGGTTTCAGGTAGTCCTTGCCTGCTTCGGCGTCGACCGCCGTCTTCAGTTGGGGGTTGACGTCGTCCACGCCGGTGTCGATGACCGCGACCCGGACGCCCTTGCCCTTCGTGTCCTGCCAGAGCTCGTCCAGGAGTACCCGCTGGAGCGACCAGGGGATGCCCTCGATCTGCTTCTTCATCGGGAACGTGCACTCGCCGCTGCCGTCCAGGTCGACCGGGGCCGCCTCGGCGTGCGGCGCCGTGAGGAGGGCGGTCAGGGTCGTCGCCGCGAGGAGGGCCGCTGCCTTGTGGTGCGTCACCTGTGTCACCCGCTCCTACGAACCCTGCGGCTGGCGCGCGCTGTTGGTGTCGAGCCTCGGGCCCTTGGAGAGGAACTCCGACCACTCCATCGGGACCAGGACCGGTGTGACCTTCTCGTAGCCCAGACGTGTCTGTGCCTCGCTCGGTTCCGGGCGGCCGTCCGTCGGCTGCTTGGTCCCCTCGCCCGTGCCGATGTCGGAGCGGGCGGCGTCGCTGTCCCCGTTCGCCTGGACCGCGTACCGCAGTCCGGTGTCGGTGACGAGGAAGAGCGACCCGTCGGGCTTGCTCTGGTTGCCCTGCACCTGGGTGTAGAGCAGTCCGCTGCCGGGGGTGACGTACGTACTGGTGCCGCCGGCCGTGATCTCCGCCGGGTACTTCGTACCGGCCCAGGTGGTGAGGGTGGTGCCGCCCTTGTCGTCGACGCTGTTCAGGACGCTGCAGATCGTGTCCCGGGCGCCGGCCCCGGTCGTGGTGTTGACCTGCTCCGACTTACGGGTCGGCCAGCGGTACTGGGTGCCGAAGGTGGTCGAGTCCGGTGTGAAGGAGGCCGCGTCGACGGTGGTCACCCGGCCGTCCATGTCGAGCGGGTCGGTCTGCGGGGAGTTGATGAGCAGCCAGGCCGTGAACTCGGAGACCGGCTGGACCTTGCCCGGCAGGACGACGTAGTGCTGCGGTCCGGAACCGGTCTGGGCGAGCAGGACCATGCCGACCCGGTCCTCGGTCTGGCTGAGGCCTCCGCCGACACCGGCGGACGTGCCGACGCGGCCGGGGATCTGCGGGAAAGCGAGGGGGCTGCCGGTGTGCAGGGTGGCCAGCCAGTCGTCGGTGACCTGCTGGGGTTCCTTGTTGAGGCCGACGAGGGCGGTGGTCAGGCCGGCGGACTCGTCGGGCGCGCCGGGGATCAGGTACTTCGTACCCCGGTGGTCGACGAGGTAGCGGGCGCTGCCCTTCTGCCCCTTGACGTACATGATCTGCCCGTCCTTCAGCTGCCCCGAGCCCTCGGTGCGGCTGAAGTCCCGCTGCGCGAAGACGAAGGCGGCCTTCTGGACGCTGCCTCCCTTGCCGCCGCCGGGCTGTTCGCACACCGCCCACCGCTTGGCGGTGCCGGCCTCGCCCGGGGAGGGAAGCCGGTCCGGCGCGTAGGGGATGCCGAGGATCGGGCCGCGCGGCGGGTTGCCGCCGTCGAGCACCTCGTCGGCGACCTGGATGACGGAGAAGGACTGGGGTGTCAGGAGGAGCCGTGCGGAGGCGAGGTTCAGGACGGGGTGGAGCAGGGTCTTGCTGTCCTTGCCCTTGCCGGTGGTGAGTACGACATAGCGGGTGGTCGACTGCTTTCCGACGATCACCTTGGTACCGGGCTTGTCCCAGCCCTTGGGTGCCTTCGGGCTGAACATGCCCCAGGCCCCGAAACCGGCGAGCACCAGCGCACCGACGATGAGTCCGGGCACGACCGCGCGCAGCGGCCTCGGCGCCCCTTCCTCCGTACCGGAGGGAGAAGGTTGGAGGAATGCGGCCACCGTGCGCTTCTTCGCAAAGGTGTACGCGTTGAGCTCATCCCGCCGTGATGCCATGAGTCCCCATTTTCGTCAGGCTCAGTCGTGACCGATGCCTCCGGGGGGCGTGGCACCCGGGCTCCGGCTGTCGGACCGGCCCCCTACTATGCCTGCTGTCCTCCGGCGCTTGGGGGGCGGGTAGGGTGATCGGGCCGCCAAAAACCTGGCGAGCCAGGGTGATCGGGACGAATGTGGGGGGATTCGCCATGATGGCATCCGCGACGCGGACGCGGTCCGCCGCGGCCAGGCCTTCCTCCCGTTCCGCCATCCCTCCTACCGGCGCGCCGTCCGCCGTCTCGCCCCGCCTCCAGGCGCGTCCGGGACACTTCGGATCGTTCCGATTGCAACAACTCGTACTGATTGAGGTCGCGGTCGCGTCGCTGCTCGTGGCCTGGGTCGTCGAACCGATGCTCCTGGTCCCGGCCGGACTCCTCGCCGCGGTGCTCGTCCTGCTCGCGGTGGTGCGCCGGCACCGCCGCTCGATGCCGGAGTGGCTCGGCACGTTCCTCACCTTGAGGGCGCGCACGCGCCGGGCGGCGTCCTTCGTCGTCCCGGAGGGTACGGAGCCGGGTCTCGCCCCGGTCGTGGAGTGCGATCCGGCGCTGCGCACGTCCACCTACAGCGACCGGGACCGCCGGCCGGTCGGGATGATCGGCGACGGTACGTTCCTCACGGTGCTGGTACGGGTCGACTCGGGCGCCACGGCGCTGCGCGCGGACCGCTCGGCGCGGCCGCTGCCGTTCGGGGTCGTCCGTGACGTCCTGGAGGTGGACGGGATCCGGCTGGAGTCCGCGCAGATCGTCCAGCACACCCAGCCCGCGCCCGCCCCGCATCTGCCCGCGCAGTCGATGGCCGCGCGCAACTACGCCCCGCTGCAGGCGCAGACGGGTTCTCCGGCGGTACGGGTGACCTGGATCGCGCTGAAGCTGGACCCGGAGCTGTGCCCGGAGGCCGTCGCCGCGCGCGGTGGCGGCCTGGAGGGCGCGCAGAAGTGCGTGGTGCGGGCCGCGGACCAGCTGGCGAGCCGGCTGGCGGGGGCCGGGTTCCGGGCGACCGTGCTCACGGAGCAGGAGCTGACGGCCGCGCTCGCCACGTCGACCTGCGCGAGCCCGATGGCGATCACGCAGGGGGGACGCGGCCAGGCGCAGGCCCGGCGGACGCAGGAGACGGCGCGGACCTGGCGGGTCGACGACCGCCGGCACACGACGTACTGGGTGGGGCGCTGGCCGCACCTCGGGGGCGCGGGCGGGCCGGGCGCGTCGATGCCGCAGCTGATCGCCCTGCTGACCTCGCTTCCGGCGCTCGCGACGACGTTCAGCCTCACGCTGAGCGGTGGCGACCGCCAGGAGGTGACGGTGGCCGGGCACGTACGGATCACCGGGCGCAGCGACGAGGAGCTGGTGGCGGCGCGGCACGAACTGGAGCGTGTGGCGCGCGGGGTGAAGACGGGTCTGGTGCGGCTCGACCGCGAACAGGTCCCGGGAATGCTGGCCTCGCTGCCGCTCGGGGGTGCGCGCTGATGTCCTTCTCTCCTGCGGGCTTCAATTCCCCTTCTTCCGCGAACTCCCCTTCTTCCGCTTCCGCGAACTCCCCCTCCTCCGCCAGCTCCGCCTCCCGACCGAGCTCCGGTCCTGCGGGTCCGTCCGGCCAGGGCGCTCCCGGCGTCGCCGGCGGCGGTGCCGGGCGGCGTGGTCGGTCCGGTCGGGGTACGGGTCGGGGCGCACGGCCCCGGGTCGGCTTCGGGCTGATCGGGCCGCGTCGCGACCGGCACTCCGTACCGGTGGAGCAGCTCGACGCGTTGAGCGTGCCGGTGGGCGACGACGGCATGGTCATCGGCGTGGACGCCGAGGGGCGGCCCGCCGTCCTGGGCATCAACCGGCCCACTCCGTACGACGTGACGCTGATCGGCGGACTCTGGACGGCCCAGGTGATGGCGCTGCGCGCGGCCGCGACGGGTGCGCGGGTCGCGGTGGAGACCGGCCGGGCGCAAGCCTGGACGACGCTCGCGCAGGCGGCGGGCGGGGGCCAGCCGTGCATCACGCTGCACGACGTCGGCCGGGTCCCGCCGCAGGGCGCGTCGGCCGGCAGCCCGGTGGTCGTGGTACGGGACTGCGGCATGCGCCCGCCACGCGGCCGGGTCGTGTCGGGGCCCTGGCAGTCGGTGGTGACACTGCTGCCGTACCTGAGCCCGGTGGCACCCCGCCTGCTGGAGAAGTCCTCCCTCGTGGGGATCCAGCGGGTCTCGCCGGACGAGGCCACGCAGATCGGCCGGCTCATGGGGCTGCCGGGCGCGGAGTCGGAGGCATTGTCGACACTGGCCGACGGGGTGACCCTGTGGTGCACGCCGGGTGACCGCCAGTTCGTCATGACGCAGGCGACGGATGCCGAGACCGGATTGTTGGGCAGCGCGCGCCGGATGGACTGACGCGTGAACGCCACACCAAGTCCGTCCGTTTTTGTATGGATTTGGCGCGCCTCTTGACGCAGAGGAGTTCACTCTGTGGCGCGGGCAGGTCACTTGGGGGCGATACGTGACCTACGGGACAGGCGTGCGCGGGCGGTCGGGCCTGCCCGGCAGACGCGGTTGGCGATTAGGGTGGGAGGGCCCGCCCACGACAGCACAAGGGTGCGCGACCACACCAGGAGGCAAAGTGAACGGCGATCGGGACGAGATCCACGGGGGTTGGAATCCACCCGCCGATGATCAGTCCGACGCGGATCCCGCCGAGATGACGGGTGAGTTCACCATCGACTACACCCCTCCGGCCTGGTACACGCAGAACGCGGGGGGTTCAGGTGGTGCGGGCGGTGCGACCTCACCGCCGCCGAGCGATGCGCCCGTTGCCGTCCCGGGTCTCCCGGCCGGCAGCGGCTTCGAACCCAACGCCCCCGGCGCGACCCCGCAGACTCCGGTCCCGCCGGCGCCGCCCGCTCAGCCGACCGCGGTTCCGCCGCCGCCCCCGGGGACTCAGCCGGGACCGCCTGGCGGCCAGCCTGGGCCGGTACAGCCGGGTGCTGTGCAGCCCGGTGCGGCGCAGCCGGGTGCCGTTCAGCCCGGTGCGGGGCAGCCTGGAGCCGCACAGCCGGGCTCTGCTCCCGTTCCTCCGGTCGCCTCCGCCGCGCCTGGCGACGGCGGGTCACCCGGCAACGGGGACGTGGAGAGTGGCGCCACGATGCGCTTCTCCTCTGCCGCGCTCCGGCGCGAGATGGCGGAGATCACCGAGCGCGCTGCGGCCGGTGAGGCGTCGGCACCAGGTGCGAAGTCGGCCGACGAGACCACGGGCCCTGACCTCGGCGGCACCGCCGAGGCGGCTCCGGCCGCCCTCGAAGACGCCGACGAGGCCCCTCAGCCGGAGAGCGGTTACGCGCTCGCGCTGCCCGCCCCCGCCCCGGCGGACGAGGCTCCGCAGCCGGTCGACGCTGCGGCCGCGCCGTCCGACGAGGACGGTGGACCGAGCGACTCCACGCCGAGCGACTCCACTCCGAGCGACTCCACGCCGGCGGAGCAGGAGCCCCAGCCGGTCGACGCGGCCGCCGTGCCACCCGCCGCCGCCGAGCCGCAGGACGCTCCCCTGGCGGCGATGCCGCCCGCCGCGATGCCGTCGGCCGTCCCGACGGCGCCCGCGCCGCCCTCGAACCCCGTCGCGCCGCAGGGCGCCGAAGGCTTGCCCCCGCTGCCGCCGTCGTTCCAGCCCGCGGCTCCCGCCGCCGTACCGCAGTGGCCCGCCCAGGCGCCCACGGGCGACCAGCCCGCGCCGCCGCCGCAGTCCGTCGTACCGCAGCCGCCGGGCTGGCCGGCCCAGCCGACTCCCGTACCGCCGCAGGGTGGTTACGGCTTCCCGCAGCCGGGACAGCCCCAGCAGCAGGCCCAGCCGGCCGACGCCCCCGCCCCGCAGGGCGGATACGGCTTCCCCCAGCCCGGCCAGGCGCAGCCGCAGGCCCAGCCGACCGACGCCCCCGCCCAGCAGGGCGGATACGGCTTCCCCCAGCCCGGACCGGCCCAGCCTCAGCCCGCCACGCCTCAGCCGGCCGACGCCCCTGCGCCTCAGGGCGGTTACGGCTTCCCCCAGCCGGGCCAGCCGCAGCCGACTCCCGTACCCCCGCAAGGCGGTTACGGCTTCCCCCAGCCCGGCCAGCCCCAACCGCAGGCCCAGGCCGCCGCACCTCAGCCGACCGACGTCCCGGCCCCGCAAGGCGGTTACGGCTTCCCGCAGCCCGGCCAGCCGCAGCCGCAGGCCCAGCCGGCCGACGCCCCCGCCCCGCAGGGCGGATACGGCTTCCCCCAGCCCGGACCGGCGCAGCCTCAGCCCGCCGCGCCTCAGCCGGCCGACGCCCCGGCCCCGCAAGGCGGTTACGGCTTCCCCCAGCCCGGCCAGCCGCAGCCGCAGGCCGCTCCCGTACCGCCGCAGGCGCAGGCGCCGGGTGGGTACGGGTTCCCGCACCCCGGGGCGCAGCCCGCGCCGCAGGCGCCGCACGGGGGCATGCCCGCGCCCGTGCCCGGGCAGCCGCAGCACGACGGGCAGATGCCGCCGCAGGTGCCCGCCGATCCCCGGAGCGGGGCCGCGTGGCCCACGCCCGTCGCGCACGACCAGCGCGAGCGGTCCGTGCCGGGTGCTCCGCTCGGGTACACCGCCGCCGTCGAGCTCTCCTCCGACCGGCTGCTGCGCAACAACAAGCAGAAGGCCAAGTCGAGCCGGAACCCCAGCCCCTCCGCCCGCTTCAAGCTCGGCGGGAAGAAGGAGGAGGCCGAGCGGCAGCGGAAGCTCGACCTGATCCGCACACCCGTCCTGTCCTGCTACCGGATCGCGGTCATCTCCCTCAAGGGCGGTGTCGGCAAGACCACGACGACCACCGCGCTGGGCGCGACCCTGGCCACCGAGCGGCAGGACAAGATCCTCGCCATCGACGCCAACCCCGACGCCGGCACGCTCGGCCGCCGGGTGCGGCGCGAGACCGGGGCCACCATCCGTGACCTCGTGCAGGCGATCCCGTACCTCCACTCGTACATGGACATCCGCCGCTTCACCTCGCAGGCGCCCTCCGGTCTGGAGATCCTCGCCAACGACGTGGACCCGGCCGTCTCGACGACGTTCAACGACGAGGACTACCGGCGGGCGATCGACGTCCTGGGCAAGCAGTACCCGATCATCCTCACCGACTCCGGTACCGGTCTGCTCTACAGCGCCATGCGCGGTGTGCTGGACCTCGCCGACCAGCTGATCATCATCTCCACACCGTCCGTCGACGGTGCCTCCAGCGCGTCGACCACGCTCGACTGGCTCTCCGCGCACGGGTACGCGGAGCTGGTGCAGCGCTCGATCACCGTCATCTCCGGGGTCCGCGAGACCGGCAAGATGATCAAGGTCGACGACATCGTGCAGCACTTCCAGACCCGTTGCCGGGGAGTCGTCGTCGTACCGTTCGACGAGCACCTGTCGGCGGGCGCCGAGGTCGACCTCGACATGATGCGGCCGAAGACGCGCGAGGCGTACTTCCACCTGTCGGCGATGGTGGCCGAGGACTTCGCCCGGGCGCAGCAGGTGCAGGGGCTGTGGACGGGCGACGGCGGCCAGGCCGGCGGCGTACCGCCGCAGATGGCCCCGCCGGTCCCGGGCCAGCAGATGCCCGGTCAGCCGATGCCCGGGCAGCAGCCGTACGCGCCTCAGCCCATGCCGGGTCAGCCCGCGCCTGGGCAGCCCATGCCGGGTCAGCCCGCGCCTGGGCAGCCCATGCCGGGTCAGCAGCCGTATCCGCCGCAGCAGGGACAGCCGATGCCCGGACAGCCCATGCCCGGACAGGCCGACCCCGGCCAGCCCCTGCCCGCCCAGCAGCCGTACCCCCCGCAGCAGGGACAGCCGTACGCGCCTCAGCCGTACCCCCAGCCCCAGCAGCCGCAGCCCTACCCGCCCCAGGGCTGGCAGCAGCCTCCGGCTCAGCCCGGGGCTCCGCAGCCGCCCGGCCAGCCGCAGCCGCACCCGCAGCCGCCCGCGGATCCGAACGCTCCGGCGCCTCCGCCCGGTTGGCCGCAGCAGGCTCCGCAGACGCCTCCGCAGGCTCCGCCAGCCCCTCAGCAGTAAGGCGTCACAGGAGTAGACCAATGAGGCCCCGTACCGGCTCCCCGGTGCGGGGCCTTCTGCTATTCCCGCAGCCCACAAGGGGTTTGAGTCATCGTTGACGACCCTCGTCCACCGCTGATAAACCTTCGCTTCACCAGTTGGCGCCCAAGATCCACGACGCGAGGTACGTCCTATGGTCATGGTCACGAAGGTCCCGCCCCGCCCCGCAGCCCCCCGAAGAAGCGTTCCTCGACGACTCCCCCGGCTGCTCCTCGCCGCAGGCGTCACCGCCGCCACACTCACCGCCGTCCCCCAGACGGCCCACGCCGCCGAGGGTGACGCGAAGAGGGGTGGCACCACCCTCACCGTCGCCGTCTCGCAGAGCGTCGACTCCCTGAGCCCGTTCCTCGCCCAGAAGCTCGTCTCGACGAGCATCCACCGGTTGGCGTACGAGTACCTGACGAACTACGACGCGAAGGACGCCAAGCCGATCCCGGGCCTCGCGACCGAGTGGTCGCCCTCGCCCGACAAGCTGACCTGGACGTACACCATCCGTACGGACTCGAAGTGGTCCGACGGGAAGCAGGCCACCGCCGAGGACGCCGCCTGGACCTTCAACAAGATGATGACCGACGAGAACGCCGCCACCGCGAACGGCAGCTTCACGTCCAACTTCAAGAAGGTCACCGCGCCCGACCCGCGCACGCTCGTCATCGAGCTGAAGAAGCCTCAGGCGACGATGACGGCGCTGGACGTGCCGATCGTGCCCAAGCACGTCTGGGAGAAGGTCGGCGACTTCTCGAAGTTCAACAACGACCAGCAGTTCCCGATCGTCGGCAACGGCCCGTTCGTCATCACGGACTTCAAGGTCGACCAGTACATCAAGATGAAGCCGAACAAGAGCTTCTGGCGCGGCGCCCCCAAGTTCGACGAGCTGGTGTTCAAGTACTACAAGGACGGTGACGCGGCCGTCGCCGCGCTGCAGAAGGGCGAGGTGTCCTTCGTACCGAACCTGACGCCCGCTCAGGCCGCCGCCCTGAAGTCCATGAAGAACATCAAGGTCAACGACGCGCCCGGTCGGCGCTTCTTCGCTCTGGCCACCAACCCGGGCGCACGTGCGAAGGACGGCAAGACCTTCGGCAACGGCCATCCCGCGCTGCTCGACCCGGCCGTCCGCAAGGCGCTCTTCCTCGCCGTCGACCGGACCACGATCGTCGACAAGGTCTTCCAGGGTCACGCCGTCGAGGGCGAGGGTTACATCCCGCCGCGCTTCGCCTCGTACTTCTGGAAGCCGAGCGCCGAGCAGAGACTGGGCTACGACCCGGCCAAGGCCGCCCAGCTCCTGGACCAGGCCGGGTACAAGAAGAACGGCGAGGGGAAGCGGGTCGGCAAGAACGGAAAGCCGCTGGACTTCCGCATCCTCTGCCACGCCACCGACCCGAACGACAAGGCGGTCGGCAAGTACCTCCAGGAGTGGTGGGGCGAGCTCGGCATCGGGCTGAAGGTCGAGTGCCTCGACAACGTCGGCGACCCATGGACCAAGGGCGACTACGACCTCGCCTTCGACGGCTGGTCGGTCAACCCCGACCCCGACTACGTCCTGTCGATCCACACCTGCGGCACCCTGCCCGCGACCCCGAAGGACACCGGCGCCACCGACAACTTCATCTGCGACCAGCAGTTCGACGCGCTCTACGCGCAGCAGGCGGTGGAGTACGACGCCGCCAAGCGGGCGGATCTGGTCAAGCGGATGCAGTCCAGGCTGTACGACACGGGGTACATGAACATCATGGCCTACCCCAACGCCCTGGAGGCGTACCGCACGGACCAGATCAGGTCCATCACGACCATGCCGGCGGCCGCCGGCAACCTCTGGGGCCAGGACGGCTACTGGAGCTGGTGGTCGGCCGAGCCGGCCACCTCCGCCGCCGGGTCCCCGTCCGGGTCCGACGGCGGATCGTCCACCGGAGTGATCGTCGGCATCGGCGCGGCCCTGGTCGTCGTGGTCGGGTTCGGGATCTTCCTCGGCATGCGGCGCCGCTCCACCGCCGACGACCGCGAGTAGACGAGCGAAGAGCGACGACGTGACGACGGCAAGTACGCCAAGCACCCCTGCCGACGTGGCGCGGACCGAACCCGGCCGCGCCCCCGGCGGCGCCCCCCCCCCCGGACGTCCCCCCACGACCGCCCTTTCGTGGGCGGGCAGCAGGGGGGGGCCCCCCGGACGCGCATAGCCGGGGAGGTGACC
>NZ_JBSGWV010000055.1:0-13120 GCF_053609105.1 Streptomyces sp. NPDC054975 | reverse complement strand
CCCCACCCCCGCCCCACCCCGGGTTTTGCAGTTCGTAGTGGGGAGTGGGTCAGGCGTCATTGACCCCCACGCCCCCGGGCGGGGGGGGCGGGCCCCCCCGGGCCCCGCGCCACGGACGGCGCCCCCCGCACCGGTACGACCCTCCAGTACCTCCGTTACGTGGCCGGCAAGCTGGGCGGCGCCGCCGTCTCGCTCTTCGCCGTGCTGGTCACCAGCTTCTTCCTGTTCCGGATCATCCCCGGCGACCCGGTCAAGGCGATGACCCACGGCGTCCCCACCTCGGCCGAGCAGTTGGCCACCCTGCGGCGGCAGTTCGGGCTCGACCTGCCGATGTGGCAGCAGTTCACCGACTACTGCGCCAAGGCGCTGAGCGGCGATCTCGGCACGTCGTACCAGTTCCACGCGCCTGTCGGCGATCTCATCGCGCAGAAGCTGCCCGCGACGCTGCTGCTGACCGGAGTCGCCGTGGTGCTCTACTCGGCCCTCGGGCTCTGGCTCGGCACCCGCTCCGCCTGGCACCACGGCGGCCTCGGCGACAAGGTGAACACCGGGGTCGCGCTGACGCTGTGGTCCGTGCCCTCGTTCTGGCTCGGGCTGCTCCTGATCATCGTCTTCTCGGTCGGCATCGGCCCGATCCCGGGGCTCTTCCCGACCGGTGGCATGGAGTCGGGCACGGGCGAGACGGGCTTCGCGTACGTCCTCGACGTCGCCCACCACATGGTGCTGCCGGTCGTGACCCTGGTGGCGGTCGGCTACGCGCAGACGCTGCTGGTGATGCGCTCCTCGCTGCTCGACGAGATGGGCAGCGACTACCTGACGACGGCGCGGGCGAAGGGGCTGCGCGACGACGTCGTACGGCGCCGGCACGCCGTACCGAACGCGCTGCTGCCGACCGTGACGATGATCTTCATCAACCTGGGGCATGTGGCCGCCGGGTCGATCCTGGTGGAGACGGTGTTCTCCTGGCCGGGGCTCGGCGGGCTGTTCTACCAGGCGCTCAGCGTGCCCGATCTGCCGCTCGTCCAGGGCCTGTTCGTGGTCTTCGCCGGGGCGATGATCGTGATGAACCTGATCGCCGACCTGCTCTATCCGCTGCTCGACCCCCGGGTGGGCCGATGACGACCTCGTTGACCTGGACGCGGCGCAAGAACGCCGTGTCCCGCTTCTGGCAGCAGTACCGCACCCACCGCGCCGGGCTCTACGGCCTGGCCGGGCTCGCCCTGCTCGCCCTGCTCGCGCTCGCCGCGCCGCTGATCGTCGGCGCGGACGTGCAGTCGGTGACGAACGCGCCGGGTACGGCACTGGAGTCGCCGAGCGCCGCGTTCCCGCTCGGGACCGACCAGTTCGGGCGCTCCCTGCTCGGCCTGCTGATCTGGGGCGCGCGGATCTCGCTGCTCGTCGGCCTGCTCGCGGCGGCGCTCTCGGTCGCCATCGGCACGCTCGTCGGCATCATCGCCGGGCACTACGGCGGCTGGTTCTCGACGGTCGTCATGAGGATCACCGACTGGTTCCTCGTCATGCCCGCGCTGGTCCTCGCGATCGTGCTCGCCACCGTGATGTCCCGTTCGATGTGGACGGTCGTCCTCGCGATCGGCATCACCAGCTGGCCGACCACGGCCCGGCTGGTGCGCGCCCAGACGATCGCGGTGGAGTCCCGCCCGTACATCGAGCGGGCCACCGCGCTCGGCGGCGGTCACGGGCACATCATGAGCCGGCACGTGCTGCCGAACGTGATGCCGCTGGTCCTCGCGCAGACCACGCTCGGAATCTCCACCGCGATCCTCACCGAGGCGACGCTGGCCTTCCTCGGCCTCGGCGATCCGACGGTGGTCTCCTGGGGCGGCATGCTCCAGGACGCGCGGGAGGCGGGGGCGGTCTCGTCCGGCCACTGGTGGTACCTCGCCCCGCCCGGGATCGCGATCGCGCTGGTCGCGCTCGCCTTCACGCTGTGCGGGCGGGCCGTCGAGTCCGTGCTGAACCCGAAGCTGGGGGTGGGGCGATGAGCCTGCTGGAGGTACGGAACCTGAGCGTGACGTACGGGTCGGGGGCGTCCGCCGTCCCCGCCGTGCGGGGCGTCGACCTCACCCTGGCCGCCGGGCAGAAGCTCGGGGTCGCGGGCGAGTCGGGGTGCGGGAAGTCGACGATGGCGCTGGCGCTGCTGCGCCTGTTGCCGGCGTCGGCCCGGCTGACCGGCCAGATCCTGCTCGACGGCGAGGACGTCCTCGCCATGAAGTGGGGGCGGCTGCGGGCGGTGCGCTGGGCGGGCGCGTCGATCGTCTTCCAGGGCGCGATGCACTCGCTGAACGCGGTGCGGCGGATCGGCGACCAGATCGCGGAGCCGCTGCTCGTGCACGGGCGCCCGACACCGGCGGCGGCGCGCAAGCGGGTCGGGGAGCTGCTCGAACACGTCGGGCTTCCGGCGGCGCGGGCGGCGGCCTATCCGCACGAGCTGTCGGGAGGTCAACGGCAGCGGGTGATGATCGCGATGGCGCTGGCCTGCGATCCGCGGCTGATCGTGGCGGACGAGCCGACGACGGCGCTCGACGTGATGATCCAGGCGCAGATCCTTCGGCTGATCGAGCGACTGGTGGCGGACGACGACATCAGTCTGCTGATGATCAGCCACGATCTGGCGGTCCTCGCGGACACCTGCGACCGGCTCGCGGTGATGTACGCGGGCCGGGTGGTGGAGGAGGGCCCGGCGCGGTCGGTGTACGACGCGGCCGAGCATCCGTACGGGCGGGCGCTGTCCTCGGCCTTCCCGAGGATCGGCGACCCGGCGTCCCGGCGGGCGCCGCGGGGCCTTCCGGGCGACCCGCCGGACCCGGCCGACCTGCCGGGCGGGTGCGCGTTCCATCCGCGCTGCCCGGTGGCGGTGGAGGTCTGCGGGGCCGAGGACCAGGAACTGCGGGACGCGGGCGCGGGGCGCCGGGCGGCCTGCGTACACGTGGGGAGTGGCTCATGAACCCGTTGACCGAGGACGGGGCGGGGGCGTCGGCCGGCGCGGCGACCGCGACCGGGCCGCTGCTGTCGGCGAGCGGGCTGCGCGTCACCTTCCCCGGGCGGCGGGGCGCTCCGGCCGCGCGCGCCGTGGACGGGGTGGATCTGGACATCGGCCACGCGGAGATCGTGGCGCTCGTCGGCGAGTCGGGGTGCGGCAAGACCACGCTGGCGCGGTCGCTGCTCGGCCTTGTGCCGCCGACGGCCGGGACGGTCACCTTCGCCGGTGAGCCGCTCTCGTACAGCTCCCGGGCCCTCAAGGCGTACCGCAGGCGCGCGCAGCTGGTCCTCCAGGACCCCAGCGGCTCGCTGAACCCCCGGCACACCGTGTACGACGCCGTGTCCGAGGGGCTGCGCATCCACGGCTACGAGGGGGACGAGCGGGCGGCGGTCGCGGAGGCACTTGCGCGGGCCGGTCTACGGCCTCCGGAGCGTTTCTTCCTGCGCTATCCGCACGAGCTGTCGGGCGGTCAGCGCCAGCGCGTCGTCATCGCGGGCGCACTGGTCCTCGAGCCGGAGCTGATCGTCGCGGACGAGCCGGTGGCCTCGCTGGACGCGTCGGTACGGGGCGAGATCCTGGCGCTGCTGCTACGGCTCCGGGACGAACTGGGGCTCTCGGCGCTGGTCGTGACGCACGACCTGGGTCTCGCGTGGAACATCGCGGACCGGGTGGCGGTGATGTACCTGGGGCGGATCGTGGAGACCGGCACGGTGGAGTCGGTACTGACGGCGCCTCGGCATCCGTACACGCGGGCGCTGTTGTCGGTGCTGCCGGAGTCGGAGGGCGCGCCGGTGGTCCTGACGGGCGAGCCTCCGGACCCGGCGCGCATCCCGTCCGGCTGCCGCTTCCACGCCCGCTGTCAGGTCCTCGCGTCGGGCGAGGCGGCGCCGGTGGCGGACCGCTGCCGTACGGAGGACCTTCCGGTCCTCGCGGGCGGCGGACAGCGGGACGTGGCCTGCCACTGGGTGCGGGAAGGGGCTTGGGGCGGCGCCTGACGCGCGGACGCTCCCGGCTCGCCCAGGTGGACCGGGCGGGAGCCGGGAGCGTGCCGTTCGTACGGGCTTCAGTTGGTGAAGGGCCCGGGGTGCTCGCCGTTGGGGTCGGCAGCCTGGTCGGCCGCGGGGTCCGCCGCCGGGTCGGCCGCGGGTTCGGCCGCCGGTTCGGCCGGGGGCTGGGCAGCGGGTTCGGCCGCCGCCTGCGGGGCCGAGGGGTTCGGGGGCTTGTGGCCGGAGTTGGAGTGGGACGGGTCGGGCTTCGGCAGGATCTCGCAGCCGCTGATCGAGGTCCGCGTCGAGACCGACTTCACCCTGCAGTCGTCCTTGCCGACGCCGGCGTCGACGCTCCCCCAGTGCTCGCCGACGATCAGGATCGCGCCGCCGGGGCCGCTGATCTTGTCGTCGCCCGGGCCCGCCTGGATGAGGCCGCCGGACTCGGGCCCGAGGGCCTTCGCCTCGATGGTGTCGTTCTCGCTTCCGCCCAGGACCCGGGCGGAGAAGTCGATCGTGCCGACCTTGATGATGTCGACGCCGTCGTTGCCGGTCACGATGCCGCCGCCGCGGTTGAACTTGGTGGGCGCGCCGGAGACCGAGCCGGTGGTGATCTTGTCGTCACCGTCGTCGCCGTGGACGACGGCCCCCTTGGCCCCGTCGCCGACGACCGTGGCGACCTTGATGACGTCGTTGCCGCGGTTGCCGCGGACCATGCTGAAGCCGTTCTGGGGCACGAGGTGCTTGGCGCGGATGACGTCGTCGCCCTCCCCGCCGCTGATGGCGGAGTCGATGACGAGGCCGCGGACCTCGATCATGTCGTTGCCGTCACCGCCCCAGATGGTGACGTTCTCCAGGTCGCTGTCGCAGAAGATGTGGTCGTCCTTCTCGGTGCCGCTGACCAGCTCTCCGGGCGGCGCGGAGACGCCGTTGATCCAGCACTGGTGCATGGGCACCTTCCCCTGGGGCGCCGCCTGGGCGGGCGCACCGGCGAAGGACGCGGCGGCGACGCCGGCGAGCAGCGCGGTGAGCGCGGCCGGGCCGCGCACGGCCCGACGGAGGGAGGGTGGCGTAACGGGCATGCGGGTCTCCTTTGCTGAACGGGCAAAGCGGAAACGGGCAGAGCGGGGAACGGGCGGAAGAGCGAACGGGCGGGCCCGGCGGGCGGACTGGACGGGACCGGCCACGCGGTCCGGACGGACGCCGCGGGACCGGCCTCGCCGGGTGCGCGGGGAGGCCGGTCGGGCGTCAGCTCGTCGTCGGCGCCGGCTGGACGGGAGCCGGGCAGCCGACGATGCGGCGGGCCTTGAGGTCGGGCTCCAGGGAGGGAATGACGGCCGTCGTCCAGCGGCCCAGGCACATCTCGGCCGTGATCCCGGGCCCGAACCCGGCGATGATCCCGCGGGCGCCTTCCGGCAGCCCGCCGGCGTCGAAGAGCCTGCGCACCGCGTCCAGGACGACGGCGCTGGCGATGTTGCCGTACTCCGTCAGGGTCGCCCGGCTGAACCGGAAGGACTCGGGCGGGACTTCGAGGAAGCGGCTGAGGTCGTCGAGGATGCGCGGCCCGCCCGCGTGGATGATGTAGAAGTCCAGCGCGCCCGCGTCCCAGCCGTGGTCGCCCGCGATCTCGCGGAGCGCCGGTGCCAGTGGCTCCATCGTCGTCGGCACGCGCTTGTCGAGCAGGAAGTGGAAGCCGGTGGCCCGGACGCTGTACGCGATCCAGTCCTCGGTGTCCGGAACCAGGTGCGAGTTGTTGCGCTCCAGGGCGATCCCGGTGCCGCCCCTGCCCCGGACGACCGCCGCCGCGACCGCGTCGCCGAACAGGCCGTTGGAGAGCAGCGACCCCACGCCCAGATCGGTGGGCTGGTAGCAGAGCGAGCAGAACTCGCAGGCCACGATGAGGACGTTCGCGTCGGGGTACGCCACGCAGAAGTCGTGCGCCCGGTTGATGGCGGCGCCTCCGGCGGCGCAGCCCAGCTGGGCGATCGGCACCTGCCGGGTGTGACTCGGGAAGCCCATCGTGTTGATCAGCCAGGCGGTCAGCGACGGCATCATGAAGCCCGTGCACGACACGTAGACGATCATGTCGATGTCGGCGGGGCGCAGCCCGCCGTGGCGCAGGGCCTCCTCGACGACCTTCGGGACGCGGGCCTTGGCCTCCTTCTCGTAGAGCGCGTTGCGCTCCTCGAAACCGGGGTGGCGCAGCGTCTCGTCGATGGGCTGGACGATGTGCCGCTGGGTGACGCCCGTGTTCTCGATCAGCCGGAGGGCCAACGGGAGTTGGGGGTGGTCGGCGTGCAGCGAACGAGCGAGGGCGAGCGTCTCCTCCCTCGTGATCACGTACTCGGGTACGGACACCGCGGGTTTGCACAGAGTCACCACGACAGTCGCTCCTTCGTTCTCGTACACCGCGAACTGCCGCCACACTCACCCGGTGACGCGCACGCCGCAACCGCGAGCGTCACCAGGAGCCCACGGAGCGTGATACGGAGCGTGACCTCGCGCCCGGATGCCGTGCTCCGTCCGAGGGGCTGTGATCGCTCGGCGTGTCGCCGCCGCCCCGCGCCGGGAACAGCCTCCTCATGACGTCCGAGATGACCTCCGAACCGACGGCCGCGGATCTCCGGCCGGTCCACACCTGGGCGGTCGACGACCTGCCCGCCCTTGAGTTCGACCCCCTGCTCATCGAACTGCTCCACGAGGAGCCGGTGGCCCGCATCCGGCTGCCGTTCGCCGCCGAGAACGAGGCGTGGCTGGTCACGCGGTACGACGACGTACGCGCCGTGACCTCCGACCCCCGGTTCAGCCGAACGGCTCTCCTCGACCGCATGGTCACCGGCATGACCGGCCACATGGTCGCCTCGAAGGCCGCCCTGAACTACGCCGATCCGCCGTACCACACCCAGCTGCGCAAGGCCGTGACGAAGACCTTCACGGGGCACAACACCAAGCGGCTGCGCCCGATGGCTCAGGCGACCGCCGACCGGCTGCTCGACGCGATGGAGGAGGCGGGAAAGCCCGCCGACCTGATGCGCCATCTGCACGGCCCGCTGCCGATGGCCGTGGTGTGTGATCTGCTGGGCATCCCGGAGGAGGACCGCGCGGAGCTGGCCTCCTGGCCGGACCTCATCCTCTCCTCGGGCCCCGGCCCGGAGAACAGCCGGGCGGCCAAGGCCCAGATCCACGGCTACATCACCCGGTTGCTCGACCGGCGGCGCGCCGAGCCGCAGGAGGATCTCGCCGGCGAGCTCGCGGAGGCCCTGACCGAGGGACGGATCTCCGTCGACGAGGCCGTCTCGCTGGCCATGGCGATCCTCATCAGCGGCGCGCACGCGGTCCGCAACAACAGCGCCAACATGGTGTATCTGCTGCTCACCCGGCCGGATCTGATGGCCCGGCTGCGGGCCGAGCCGGAGCTGCTGCCGCAGGCGGTGGACGAGTTGCTGCGCTGGATCCCGCACCGCAACGGCGTCGGGCTGCCGCGGATCGCCACGGAGGACGTGAAGGTCGGCGGGGTGCTGATCCGCGCGGGTGACGCGGTGTACGCGTCCTACCTGGCCGCCAACCGCGACCCGGCGGTCTTCGAGGACCCGCACGAGGTCGACTTCGACCGGGAGGGCACCGGCCATGTGTCGTTCGGCCACGGGCCGCACCACTGCATGGGCGCGATGCTGACCCGTATGGAGTCCGAGGTGATGCTCTCCACGCTGCTGCGGCGCTACCCGGAGCTGCGGCTCGCGGGCCCGGCGGAGGAGACGGTGTTCCAGTCCAAGGGCCTGATCCGGGGCCCGCGGGAGCTGGTCGTCACCTGGTGACGCCGGTCGTCACCCGGTGACGGGGAGAGGCGAGGCGCGCCGGCGGTGGTCCGGCGCGTCAGCTCTTGCTGTCGTACGCCTCGGTGAGTTCGCGGCAGCGCTTGACGTCTCCGGCCATCGCCGCGAGCAGGTCGTCCAGCGTGTCGAACTTCAGCATGCCGCGGACGTACGCCAGGAAGTCCACGGCCACGTGCAGGCCGTAGAGGTCGAGACCCTCGCGGTCGATGGCGTACGCCTCGACGGTCCGCTCGGTGCCGTCGAACTGGGGGTTCGTACCGACCGAGATCGCGGCCGGCATGCGCTCCCCCGCCGCGGTCAGCCAGCCGGCGTACACGCCGTCGGCCGGGATCGCGGTGTGCGGCAGCGTCTCGACGTTGGCCGTCGGGAAGCCGAGCTCGCGGCCGCGCTGCGCGCCCCGGACGACGATGCCCTCGACGCGGTGCGGGCGGCCGAGGATCTCGGCGGCGCCCTCCACGTCGCCCTCGGCGACCAGTCGGCGGGTGAGCGTGGAGGAGAACGGTTCGCCGCCGCCCGCCGTACCGCTCACGAAGAGGTCGATGACCTCGACCTCGTAGTCGTAGGTGGCGCCCAGCTCCGCGAGGAAGGCGACGTTGCCGGCGGCGCGGTGGCCGAAGCGGAAGTTCGGGCCCTCGATGACGGCCTTCGCGTGCAGCTTGTCGACGAGCACCTTCACGATGAAGTCCGCCGGGGAAAGCTGCGAGAACTCGGCCGTGAACGGCAGGACGAGCACCGCGTCCACGCCCAGCTCCGCGATCAGCTCGGCGCGGCGGGGGTGCGGGGCGAGCAGCGGCGGGTGGCTGCCGGGCCGCACGACCTCGGAGGGGTGCGGCTCGAAGGTCACGACGACCGAGGGAACGCCCAGTTCACGGGCGCGCTCGACGGCCCGTCCGATGATCAGCTGGTGCCCGCGGTGCACACCGTCGTAGGAGCCGATGGTGACGACGCTGCGCCCCCAGTCCTGGGGGATGTCCTCCAAGCCACGCCAGCGCTGCACTGTGACCGCTCCTCGTCCGCCTGTTCGCCGATTACGCAGGTCTAAGACTGCCATGCCCACGGCCGTCGCCTCGCATCGGCATGGAACTGCCGATGCGCTGGACGGTACGGCAGGTGCTGGGCCCGACGACGAGGGCCCAGTGGTCGGGGTCGGCGGCCAGCCATCCGGCCAGTTGGGCGGCGAACGCGGGGACCTCGCGGGCGAGCTCGACGAGCCGCCGGTCGAGGCAGGTCGCGCCCTCGGCCGTACGGACGAGGAGCAGGCCGGTGCGGTGGACGAGTTCGCGGGTGCGGACCTCGGGACGGCGCGCGCAGTCGAGGGCGGCGGCCCGGAGCAGGGCGTCGAGGACGGCGAGGTCCCGTGCCTCGTACCGCTCGTGGTCGAGGAGTACGTCGAGGAGTTCGGTACGCAGCAGGCGCGAGGCGCCGGTGCCGGGCGCGGCGAGCACCGGGGCGAGTGCGCCGCGGACCTGCGCGGGGCGGCCCCGGATCAGGCCGGAGACCAGGGGGAAGAGGACGGCTCGGGCGGCGGGGCCGTCCTCGAGGCGGCGGTCGACGAAGGCGGCGGCGTGGGGGGCGCCGTCGGGGTGGCGGTCGACGTACTCGTGGACGAGGGCGGCGGCGCGGCGGGCGAGGGCGGGCGTGGTGACCTCGGCGAGCGCCCGCAGGGTCTCTCCGGCGGCCTCCCCCGGGCCGTCCAGCCGTGCCTGGAGGGCGGCGAGGACGGGTTCGGGGTGGGCGGCCAGCGCGGTGGTGAGTACCGCGGCGGGGACGCGGCGGTCGGCCAGGGCGCGGGGCAGATGGCGGGCGCGGGTGTGCGGGTCGCGGACGAGGATCCCGAGGGCGGCGCCGTGCAGGGTGGCGTCGGCGGGGCGGGCGAGCAGGGCGAGGGCGGCGTAGCGGAGGAGTTCCCGGTCGGGGCCGGTCGTGGCGTGGGCGGCGACGAGGCTGCCGTACGTGGCGGCGGCGGCGCGGCGGGCCGCCCGACCGTCGTCGTGGGCCCAGCGGTCGACCGCCCGGCAGACGGCGGACGGCTCGTCCTCGGCGAGCGCGGTGAGCAGCCCGTCGGCGAGGGGGTGGGCGGTGGCGACGAGCGCCTCGCAGAGGTCGTCGACGGCGAGGTGGCGATGGGTGTGCAGCAGGGCCTGCGCGGCGGTGCCGACGGTCGCGTGCGGGGCCGCGCGCAGGGGGCGGCCGTCGCCGAACCAGCGGCAGAGCAACGGCTGTACGCCCCGGGGCTCGGCGACGAGCCGCGCGGCGACGGCGTCGAGGAACCGGGGCGCGGCGTGGCTTCCGGGCGGCGGGTCCGCGGGCACGAGCCGCCGCAGCAGATCGATCCGCTCCCCCTCCCCGACCCGCAGCCCCACCCAGAACGCCGGGCCGAAGAGCGCGGGAGGGGGCGGGGCGGTGGCCGTATTGGGCGCGGGCAGCAGGTGGGGACCGGGAGGCGGCGCGGGGCTGGGTCCCGTGCCGGAAGCCGGGGCGGTCTCCGGCCGGGGGGCAGGGGCGGGCGGCGGCTCGGGCGTCGGGTCGGGCCTCGGTCCGGAGGCCGGGGTAGGCGTCGGGGCGGCCACCCGCCCGGGCATCGCGGCGGGCCTCGGTCCGGAGGCCGCGGTAGGCGTCGGGGCGGCCACCCGCCCGGGCATCGCGGCGGGCCTCGGTCCGGAGGCCGCAGTAGGCGTCGGGGCGGCCACCCGCCCGGGCATCGCGGCGGGCTTCGGTCCGGAGGCCGCAGTAGGCGTCGTGGCGGTCTCCCACCCGGGGGCCGCGGTAGGCGTCGGGGCGGTCACCCACCCGGGCACCGCGGCTGGCCTCGGTCCGGAGGCCGCAGTAGGCGTCGTGGCGGTCTCCCACCCGGGGGCCGCGGTAGGCGTCGGGGCGGTCACCCGCCCGGGGGTCGGGGCGGCGCCGAGGGGCTCTGTGAGGCGGGCGGGTGGTGGGGGGGCCGGGGCGGGGCGTGGGGCGGGGATCTCGGGGGCTCGCGCCGGGCCGGTGTTCGGTCCTGTGCCGCAGGCCTGGTCGGGCGGGCGTGGGGCGGTCGGGTGGGTGCCCAGGTGGTCGGCGAGGTGGCGGAGGACCGGGAGGTAGGGCCGGGGGTCCGGGAGGCGGTGCAGGGTCCGGTGGAGGAGCCGGGAGGCCCACCACGCGGCGTCGGTGCTCGCCCGGCCGTCCGCGCGGAGCCGGTCCAGGGCCTCGACCAGCCCCGTCAGCCGACGCCCGAGCGCCTCGGAGCCGTGCTCGCGGCCCATCAGGAGGAGGGCCTGGACCACAGGGCCGATCCGGTGACGCGGTACGGGGAGGGGGTCCGGTGCCAGGACCGTGTGCGGGGCGCCGGGGCGGGCCGGGAGGCGGACGGGCGCCCCCTCGCCCCGGCGGTGGACCAGCGCGAGCAGGGCCTCGTCGACGTCCAGGTGGGCGCCCTGGATCCAGTCGGCGACCTCCTCGTGGCCGAAGCGGTAGCCGGAGCCGGCCGGGACGAGAAGCCCCTCGGTCAGGACGGCGGAGGCCCAGCCGGTCCGCCACGGGAAGACCTCCTCGAAGGAACCCCGGTCCAGCTCCCCCTGCCCGGGGCCCAGGCACCGGCGGGCCGCCTCGTGGACCTGCCCGGCCACTCGGGCGGCGAGCCGGCGCACGGCGGAACCGCGCGGCACGGGACGGGTCCCGGCGGCGATCCGCACCGCGACCCGCAGGCACATCAGGTCGAGGTAGGCCCCGAGAACCTCCTCCCGCCCGGGTCTCCCCGGCGCTCCCCCGGGCACGGCCTCCCGCACCTCGGCGAGCAGCCGCAGCACGAGCGGGTGCCGGGCGTCGTCGGCCGCCAGATCGCCGGCCGCAAGCCCGTACCGCGCCCGGGCGAGCACGGCCTCGTCCTCCGTGAGGTCGCCGAGCGGCACGGCGCCCTGTGCCTCGGCGGCGCGGTGCAGTGACTCGGGGGCGTGGAGGCGGACCGCCCGCTCCCAGAACTCCGGGCGGCAGCCGAGCATCAGACGGGCCCCGTGGGCGCGGAGCCAGGTTTCGGTGCCCGTCGTCCAGGCCGGGAGGCGGTGGGCCAGGGTGGGAGGCATCTCCTCGGGGCCGTCGAGGACGACCAGCAGGGGCCGCCCCGCCTCGTGGGCGAGCGCGGCGACCCGTGCGGGGGTGGCGGTCGACATGTCGCCCCGTACGCCCGACGCGGTGACGATCCGGCCCGCCTGGCGCAGGGCACGGTCGACGGCGTCGGCGACCGAGGCGTCCTCGGCGCGCAGGTCCGCCCCGCGCAGCCAGAGGGTGGGGGCGGGTTCGGCCCCTCGGGCCCGCTCGGCGCAGTGCGCGGCGAGCGCCGTCGTGCGTCCGCTTCCGGGGACGCCGACGAGGGCGAGGACCAGGGCGTCCGAGGCGCCGAAGGTCGCGAACTCCCGGACGCAGTCCGCCCGTTCGACCGGCGGTGGCCACGCCGCCCCGCTCCCCGTCGTGGCGGCGACCCCCGTGCAGGTCGCGGTGGCGGTGGCGGTCGCGGTCAGCTCCGCCACGCCCGCCAGGTTGAGCTCGCGCCCGTAGCAGGGGGCGGTCGCCGCGTTGCGCCTCAGCAGTTCGGCCAGCGGGCCCCCGGGCGTGAGGGGCAGCGCGTATCCGGCGGCCCGGTGGTCGCCGTGCAGCGCGGTGCCGAGGACGGCGAGGACGGCTCCGGTCTCCGGGTCCACGACGGGCCCGCCCGTGGCCTGGCCGCCCAGCCGCAGGGCCTCCGCGCCCTCGGTGCCGATGGCCAGCTCCCAGGCCGGCCGGGCGAGGGGGCGCCGCCGGTCACCGGCGGCGTACGTGACGGGGGCGGTGCCCAGGACCCGCGCCTCGCGCCAGCCGTGCGCCGCGATCCGTACGTACGTCCCGGCCTCCACCTCGGTCCGCGCCGCGACCGGCAGCGGACGGACGCCGAGCCCCTCGGCCCGTACGAGCGCGAGGCCCGCCTCGGGAAGCACGGTGAGGGCCTCGGCGAGGCGGTCGGGCTCGCCGGGGGCGCGCAGCAGGATCCGTACGAGTCTGTCGACCGCCTCGTGACTGGTGACGACCGTTCCCCGGTCGTCGGCCACGAAGCCCGTTCCGCGCGGTCGGCCCGCCGGATCGCAGATCCGTACCAGCGTGCCGAGGTCCCCGCGTCCCATGGTGTCGACGGTAGGTCGGCGGTGATCACTCCGAGAACCACACCGGCCGAACGCGCCCCCCAGCGCTCCCCCGTTTCACCCCGAGCGCCTGCCCGAAGGGGTGAATCGGAGGTTCGAAGTGGATAGACACTCCCCGGGGGAGGGGGTCGTGGGCCGGGCACTCGTGCG
>NZ_JBSGWV010000054.1:27829-42948 GCF_053609105.1 Streptomyces sp. NPDC054975 | reverse complement strand
GGACGCGGCCCCGTCCCTTTGCGCCCTTTGCCGGAAGGGTCCGCGAGGGGGCAGGCTGAGAACGTGAGGAGAACGCCCCCATGACCGAACCGCCCCCGCCCCAGCCGCCCCCCGTCGGCGGAGTCCTCTGGAGCGTCGCCGGGGACGTCCGGGGGCTCCTCATGCTGCCGTCCGCCCTGGCCCTCCAGGTCGCCCACCCCGCAGTCGGCGCCGGCGTCGACGAGCACTCCGTCTTCCGCACCGACCCCTGGGGCCGCGGCGAGCGCTCGTTGCGCTCCGCACTGCTCTGGGTGTACGGCGGCGAGGCCGCGGCGGAGGAAGGGCGCCGGCTCCGCAGGCTCCACCGGACCATCCAGGGCACGGACGCCCACGGCCGCCGCTACCACGCGCTCACCCCGTCCTACTACGCCTGGGTGCACGCCACCGGCTTCCCCGTCTACCACCACGGCCTGAGACTGCTCCACCGCCCGCTCACCGAGGCCCAGGAGCGGCAGCTGTACGCCGAGTGGCTCCAGGTCGGGCGCATCCTCGGCATCCACGACCGGGACATGCCCCAGACGGTCGAGGAGTTCTGGCCGTACTACCGCAAGATGCTCGGCGAGCTGGAGGCCACCGTCGTGCTGCGCGAGCTGGTCGCCACCGACCAGTCGGTCCCGCCGCCCGACCGCGGCCCCCTGCCGCTACGGCTGCTGCTCAGGGCGCTGTGGCCGGTGATCCTGCCCCGCCTCGCCCGCTTCCGCGCCTTCGTCACCGTCGGCCTGATGCCCCCCGACGCCCGCGAGGCCGTCGGCCTGGAGTGGACCGACGCACAGGAGCGCAGGCTCCGCCGCTTCGCCCGGTTCGTACGGGCCGTGGTGCCCGTGCTCCCCGAACGGCTCCGCTACCTCCCCCTCGCCCGCAAGGCCCGCCACGAGGCACGCCGGGCGGCCGGGCTCAGCGCGACAGACCCCCGCGCCTGATCACCTCGGCGTACCAGCGCGCACTGTCCTTCGGCGTACGGCGCTGGCTCGGGAAGTCCACGTGGACGATCCCGAACCGCTTGCCGTAGCCGTAGGCCCATTCGAAGTTGTCCAGGAGCGACCAGAGGAAGTAGCCGCGCAGGTCGGCGCCGTCGGCGAGCGCGCGGTGCGCGGCCGCCAGGTGGGCGTCCAGGTACGCCACCCGCTCGGGGTCGTGGACCCCACCCTCCGGGTCGGCGTAGTCGTCGTACGCGGCGCCGTTCTCGGTGATCAGCAGCGGGACGCCCGGCAGCTCGTCGCGCAGCCTGACCAGCAGCTCGTGCAGGCCGTCCGCGTCCACCGGCCAGTCCATCGCCGTACGCGGCCCGGGCGCGGGCTCGAACCGCACCCGCTCCGGCGCACCCGGATACGGCGACGGGGACTCCGAGACGCCGGCGCCGACCACGGCCGGCGTGTAGTAGTTCACGCCGAGCGAGTCGATCGGCGTGGAGATCACTTCCAGGTCGCCGTCCCGGACGAAGGACCAGTCCGTGATCCCCGCCGTGTCCTCGACCAGATCGGCCGGGAGGCGGCCGTGGAAGACCGGGTCGAGGAAGATCCGGTTGGCGACGGCGTCGATCCGGCGGGCCGCGTCCTTGTCCTCGGGGGAGTCCGACAGCGCCCTGATCGCGTGCAGGTTGAGGGTCAGCGAGAGCTCCGCCGAGGCGGGCACGGCCGCGCGCAGCGCCCGGGCGGCCAGGCCGTGGGCCAGATTGAGGTGGTGGGCGGCGCGGAGGGCGGCGGCGTCGTCGGTACGGCCCGGGGCGTGGACCCCGGAGCCGTAGCCGAGGAAGGCCGCGCACCAAGGCTCGTTGAGGGTCGTCCAGGTGGCGATCCGGTCGCCGAGCGCCTCGGCGGCGATCCCCGCGTACTCGGCGAAGCGTTCCGCCGTCGCCCGCTCCGGCCAGCCGCCCCCCGCGGCGGAGCCGCTCATGTCGACGGTCTCGAGCTCCTGGGGCAGGTCCCAGTGGTAGAGCGTGGCGACCGGTCGGATCCCTGCCTCCAGCAGCTCATCGGCGAGCGCCCGGTAGAAATCCAGCCCCTTCTGGTTGGCCGGGCCGCGCCCGGTCGGCTGGACCCGGGACCAGGAGAGGGAGAAGCGGTAGTCCGTGAGGCCCAGCTCCTTCATCAGGGCCACGTCCTCGCGCACACGGTGGTAGTGGTCGGCCGCGATGTCACCGGTGTCACCGTTGCGCACCTTGCCCGGCGTACGGCTGAAGGTGTCCCAGATGGACGGGGTACGGCCGTCCTCGGCGGCGGCTCCCTCGATCTGGTAGGCGGCGGTGGCCGCGCCCCAGCGGAAGCCGTCAGGGAAGAGAGCGTTCATGGAGGGAGAACTCCTGTGAGAGGAAGAAGGGACGGTCGGCCGGAGACGACAGCGCCGCCCGGGGGAGACCGGCCCGGGGCGGCCATGGGCTCAGCCCTTGACGGCGCCCTGCATGATGCCGCCGACGATCTGCCGGCCGAGCAGGCCGAAGACGAGCAGCACGGGCAGCGTGCCCAGCAGGGTGCCCGCCATGATCACGGACTGGTCGTGGACGTAGCCGCCGCCGAGCTGACGCAGGGCGACCTGCACGGTCGGCTCCTGCGAGGACAGCGCGATGATCGGCCAGAAGAAGTCGTTCCAGGCGGCCATGAAGGTCAGCAGCCCGAGCACCGCCATGCCCGGTCGGGCCACGGGTATGACGATCGACCAGAAGATCCGCGCCGAGGAGGCCCCGTCGACCCGGGCCGCCTCGATCAGCTCGTCCGGCAGCGACTGCACCAGGTACTGGCGCATGAAGAACACCCCGAAGGCCGAGACGAGGCCCGGCAGGATCACGGACTGCAGCTGGTTCACCCAGCCCAGCTCGGCGATCAGCATGAAGAGCGGGATCACCCCGAGCTGCGGAGGGATCATCATCGTGCCGACCGTGATCGCGAGCAGCGCGCCCCGGCCCCGGAAGCGCAGCTTGGCGAAGGCGAACCCGGCCAGGGTGCAGCAGAGCACCGTACCGACGGTGATGGACCCGGAGACGATCAGCGAGTTGAGCAGAGCCTTCCCGATGTCCGCCTCCTCCATCACCGCCTCGAAGTTGCGGAAGAGGTTCGGCCCCGGCAGCAGCGTCGGCGGCACCTGCGCGAGATCGGCGTTGGAACGGCTGGCGGCGACGATCGTCCAGTAGAACGGGAAGGCCGAGACGAGGACGGCGAGGATCAGGATCGCGTACGTGATCCGGCCCCCGCGCCCGGTACGGCCGGCGACACGCGTGGTCACGCCCGGCCCTCCTTCCGCGAACGGCGCCGCACGATCAGGGCGTTGACCCCGACGAGGACGAGAATCAGCAGGAACATCAGCCAGGCGATGGCAGCGGCGCGGCCGAGATGGAAGAAGCCCCAGCCCTGTTCGTACAGATAGAGCCCGAGCGTCTGGTACTGGTGCGAGATGCCGCCCGAGATCGAGCCCTCGAAGAGCAGGGGCTCGCCGAAGAGTTGGGTGGCGCCGATCGTGGAGACGACGGTGGTGAAGACGATCGTGGGCCGCAGGCCGGGCAGGGTGACGTGGAAGAACTGCCGCCAGCGTGAGGCCCCGTCCATCTCCGCCGCCTCGTACAGCTCGGAGGGGATGGACTGCATGCCCGCGAGATAGATCAGCGCGTTGTAGCCCGTCCAGCGCCACACGACGATCGAGGAGACGGCGATCTGCGAGGCGAGCGTGCTGTTCTGCCAGTCGACCGGGCCGAGACCGACCAGCGAGAGCGCGTAGTTGACCAGCCCGTAGTCGTGCCCGAAGAGCTGGGCGAAGACGAGCGTTGCGGCGGCGACGGAGGTCGCGTACGGCAGCAGCATCGCCGTACGGAAGAACGTCCGGCCACGGAGCTTGTAGTTGAGCAGATGGGCGAGGCCGAGCGCCATGGCGAGCTGCGGCACGGTGGACAGGACCCCGATGGTGAACGTGTTGCGCAGCGCGGTCCAGAAGAACTCGTCGGTGAGCAGCGCCGTGTAGTTGCCGAAGCCGCGCCACTCCATGTCGCCGGGGGTCTGCAGCTCGACGCGGTAGAGCGAGACGAACGCGGTGTAGAGCAGCGGGAAGAGGCCGAAGGCCGCGAACAGGGTGAAGAACGGGGCGATGTAGGCGTACGGGACGAGCGCGGCCCGTCGGCGGCGGCGCGCCGGTCCGGAGGACCGGGCCGACGACGGCGGGACGGGCGCCGCCGTCGGCCCGGAGGCGGTCAGGGTCACGGTGCGGCCCTTCAGGTCGGATGAGCGGGTGTGCGGGAGGTGCGGGGCGGGGCGGGAGCCGGAGACCCGGCCCCCGCCCCCGGCGTCAGCCGACGGCGTTCTCGACGCCCTTCTGCGCGTTGGACCACGCCTTGTCGGGCGAGGTGCCCTTGCGCTCCACCTCGCTCAGGGCGTTGGTGATCTGGTCGGCGACGTTCTTGTCGTGGATCCCGAGCACCTGCACCGGGGCGGCCTTGGCCGCGTCGCCGAAGATCTGCCCGATCGGAGCCCCCGAGAAGTACGGGTCCGTCGCGCTCGCGACCTGGGAGATGGCGCCCGTCGAGGACGGGAAGTTGCCCTGCTTCTTGAACAGCGTGGCCTGCTGCTCGGGGGCGGTGAGCCACTTGATCAGCTCGTACGCCTCCTTCTTGTGCTTCGCCGCGCGCGGTACGGAGAGGTAGGAACCGCCCCAGTTCCCCGCGCCGCCGGGCAGCTTCGCGATGTCCCACTTGCCCTTGCCCGCGTCACCGGCCTGGCCCTTGATGTAGCCGAGCATCCACGCGGGGCACGGGAGCGTCGCGAAGGAGCCGGTGGAGAAGGCCTGGTTCCACTGCGGCGACCACTGGTCCAGCTTGGCGCTCAGACCCTCCTGCGCGGCCTTCGTCGAGGTCTCCCACGCCGTCTTCACGGCCGGGTTCTCGGCGTAGACGAGCTTCCCGGACGCGTCGTAGTACCGCTCCTTCTCCTGGCCGATCATGACCGCGTACAGGCTGCCGACGCTGTCCACCCAGGAGCTCTTGGCCGGAGCCTTGGCCTTGTACTGCCGACCGAGCTCCAGATAGCCGTCCCAGGTGGACCACTTCTGCGCCAACTCGGTGCGGTCCGTGGGAAGTCCGGCCTGCTTGAACAGGTCGGTGCGGTAGCACATGGCCTCCGGGCCGACGTCCGTGCCGAGGCCGAGGACCTTGCCGTCCTTGGTGGTCGCGGCGGACCACTTGGCGTCGGCGAACTCGCCCTTCAGCGCGTCCGCGCCGTACTTGGTCAGGTCCTCGAACTTGTCCGACTGCTGCTGGGTGACGGAGGCGATGCGGCCCACCTCGATGCCCTGCACGTCGGCGAGCCCGCCGCCGCCGGCCAGCCGGGTCTGGAGCGACTTCCAGTAGTCCTGCTCGTCCTCGGTGTCGGTCTGCTTGATCGTCACGTTCGGGTGGAGCTTCTCGTACGCGGCGTAGAGCCCGGCCTCCTTGTAGCCGAACGAGCCGAAGAGGTCGACGGTGATCGTGACCTTTCCGCCCGCGCTGTCGGACGTGCCGTCGGATCCGCCGGACCCGCAGGCGGCGAGCAGGGCCCCGGTCAGGACCACCGCGCCGATCCTTACGGCGGAGGTCGTTCTGGCGGCTCGGGCTGTGGGCATGGGAAGCCTCCGGTTTGAGAGCGCTCTCAGGAATGCGTCTGGAGCGTGCCTCCCGGCCCAGGTTCCCGTCAAGAGTCGAACGCGTAACAGCTCGGCCTCCGCGGGAACTTGTCCTCGCGCTTCAGGAGCCGTACACGGCGTATTCCGATGGGGGAAGGGTCAGGCCGAGGCACGTCGGACCAGTTCGGTGGCGGTGATCACAGGCTCGGGGATGCCCGCGCCGTCGAGGGTGCGCATGAGCAGCCGCACCATCAACCGACCCATGCCTTCGATGTCCTGATGGACCGTCGTGAGCGGCGGCTCGGTCGCCTCGGCCACCTGGCGCATGTCGTCGAAGCCGACGAGCGCCACGTCGTCCGGGACGCGTCGGCCGTGCTCGTGGAGCACGCGCAAGGCTCCCGAGGCCATCAGGTCGTTGGCGGCGAAGACGGCGTCCAGATCGGGGCGTCGGCGTAGGAGTTCGGCCATGGCGCGAGCCCCGCTCTCCTCCGTGAACGCCCCCTCGGCCACCAGCTCCGGTCCGGCGTCCGGCAGTTCGTCCCGGTATCCGTCGAGCCGGTCGAGCGACGAGGTCTGGTCGCCGGGGCCGGTGATGTGCGCGATGTTCCGGCGCCCCAGCGAGCGCAGATGGCGCACGGCGGCGCGGGCTCCGCCCCGGTTGTCGCAGTCGACGTACGGCACCGGTGGATCGCCCGCCGGCCCCGTCCAGCCGGGCCGCCCGCCGAAGACGGTCGGCACCTGGGCGCGCCGGACGATCTCCGGGAGCTGGTCGTCGTTGTGGAGCGAGAAGGCGAGCGCCCCGTCGACGTGTCCGCCTCCGAGGTACCGCGCGATCCGCTCGTGGTCGCCCGGCCCCTCCACCCACAGCAGGACCAACTGTGCGTCGTGCGCGGTCAGTTCGCGGCTGATGCCGCGCACCTGCTGCTCGAAGAACGGGTCGGAGAAGATCCGGAACTCGGGCTCGGCGATGATCACGGCGACGGCGCCGTTGCGCCGGGTCACCAGGGTGCGCGCGGCATGGTTGGGGACGTAGCCGAGCTCCTCGACGGCCACGCGCACCTTCTCCGCGAGCGCCTCACGGACCCCGGCGCCGCCGTTGACGACGCGGGACACCGTCGCCCGGGACACCCCGGCGCGCGCGGCGACGGCTTCCAGGGTCGGGCGCGTCCCGGACGTCGTTTCGCTCAAAGCTGGCTCCCCATGTACATGGTGGTGCGACGGTACTGACAGCGTCGAGGGTAACTCCTGGTGGGGCGGGCGAGGGCGGAGGGCGAAAGCGCTCTCAGCGCACGGCCGGCCGCAGGACGTCCACCTTCTGAAGTGCGCGGTGGCGATGGTGGGCCGCCGCGATCTCCGCGAGCGCCGGACGGTCGAGGGCCCGATAGGCCACGGCCAGCAGCTCGTGCGCGTACTCCTCGTGCTCCGCACGGCCGTACGACGCCCAGTGCAGGTCGCGTCCGAGCGCCAGCGCCTCCGCCGGATCGCCGGCGCCCGCCCGCCGCAGGGCCTCGTCACGGGCCGCCCGTACGCCCTCGGCGTCGTCGAGGAGCTTGTCCATGAACGTGCCGAAGCGGTACGGGTCGGCCGCGCCCAGCGGCGGACGGCCCAGGGCCGTCTCCCCGGCGGCCAGGGCGCCCGCCCCGTCCAGCGTCGTGATCCGGGCGGGGTCGACGGGCGGCCGCCCGTACACGTACGTCTGCGAGTACGCGAGCCCCGTCTCCGTGCGTTCCCCGGTCTCGAAGCCCGTCAGGACCGCCCGAAGCCGTTCCAGACCGGCGAGCCGGGCGGGCTCCGCGTAGTCCGCGTAGTCCCGCTCCGCCGCCTCGATCCGCGCCCGTACCGCCTCCAGCGGTGTGCGGTGGCGGCGTTCGATCTCCCCGCCGTCACGGGTGTAGTACGAGGCGACCGCGTCGCATGTCCGCCCGTCGTCCGACCAGAGGCCGAAGTGCAGCCCGTCGGAGCCCCCGTGCAGGAAGGTGAGGAACTCCGGCGGATCACGGTGGTAACGCCCGTGCACCCGCACGTCGAGGCCGTCCAGGGGGAGCGCCGACGGGTCCGCGAACAGGTCCGTCACCCCGCACGGCGCCAGCTCGAGCTCCTTCAGCGTCCGGTGTTCCTCGGGAGCGAGCGCCGCCAGGAAGTCCGTGAACCGGAAGTAGGACTCCGGGAGTTCGAGGCCCCACGCCGTCTCGACCCGCCGCGCCACGGCCTCCCGTACCACCGGGTCCCCGTACCGCTCGGTCCCTGCCTCCACCGCCATCGTCCGCTCCCGACTGTCCGCTGCGTACCGTCGGGAGCCTATCCAGGAGCGCGGACGCGCCCCGCCCCCGGGAGGGAGGGCGAGGCGCGCACGCTGGTTGCTCAGTGACCGCCGTGGCCCTCGCGTCCCTCGTGCTCGTGGATCGTGTTCGTCTCCGCGATCTTCTTCCAGGACTTCGGCTGCACCGGCCGAACCGGCTCGGCAGCGGCCGCGGCCGACCGCGCCGACACCCCCGCCTCGGCCGCCGTCGACGCGGCCGGCTTCACCGGCTCGTACAGCCAGGTGTCGAAGAGCGCGGCCAGGGGCTTGCCGGAGACGCGCTCGGCGTAGTTCACGAAGTCCTTGACGTCGGCGTTGCCGTAGGCGAACTCCGTCGGCCAGCCCTTGAGGATCGCGAAGAAGTCCTCGTCGCCGATCTCGTTGCGCAGCGCCTGGAGTGCCAGCGCGCCCCGGTCGTAGACGGCGATGTGGAACTGGTTGTCCGGCCCCGGGTCGCCCGGCTTGACCGTCCAGAACGGGTCCTCGGCGGCGCGGGTCCGGTAGACGTGGTCCGCCAGCTCCTGCGCCGTGCCCTCGCCCTCCTTCTCCGACCACAGCCACTGGCTGTAGCGGGCGAAGCCCTCGTTGACCCAGATGTCCTTCCACCGGTCGACCGAGACGCTGTCGCCGTACCACTGGTGCGCCAGCTCGTGGACGACCACCGACACGTTCGCCCCGTTGGCGAACTGCCGGGGGCTGTAGAACGGCCGGGTCTGCGTCTCCAGCGCGTAGCCGCTGGTCACGTTGGGGACGTAGCCGCCGAGCGCGTTGAAGGGGTACGGCCCGAAGACCTCCTCCAGCCACTCCGCGACCTCGGCCGTCCGCTCGATCGAGGCCCGCGCCGCCCCCGCGTTGTCGCCGAGGTCCTTGCTGTACGCGTTGAGGACCGGCAGGCCGTTCGCGGTCGTGTCCGTCGTGATGTCGAACTTGCCCACGGCGAGCGTGGCCAGATACGTCGCCTGCGGCTTGTTGGAACGCCAGTTGAAGCGGGTCCAGCCGAGCCGCGAGGACTGCGACTGGAGCACGCCGTTGCTGATGGCCTGCGTGCCGTCCGGCACGGAGACCGAGACGTCGAAGGTGGCCTTGTCCAGGGGGTGGTCGTTGGACGGGAACCACCAGGCGGCCGAGTCCGGCTCCTGGGCGGCGACGCCGCCGTCGGGCGTGCGGTGCCAGGCCGTCCAGCCCCCGATCTTCACCTCGGAGGGCTTGCCTGCGTAGCGCACGACGACCGAGATCGTCCGGTTCTTCTCCAGCGGGGCCGCCGGGGTGATCTCCAGCTCCTGCTCGCCGCTGGTGGTGAACCGGGCCTTCTTGCCGTTCACCCGCACCTCGCTGACCTTCAGGCCGAGGTCCAGGTTGAAGCGGGAGAGGTTCTGCTTCGTGGTGGCGAGGATCGTCGCCGTGCCCTGCAGGAGGTCGGTCGCGGGCTGGTAGGTCAGCCGCAGGTCGTAGTGGGAGACGTCGTAACCGCCGTTGCCACTGGCCGGGTAGTAGGGGTCGCCGATGCCCGATGCGCCCGGAACGTAGTCGGCGGCCGACGCCGGGATCGCCAGCAGGAGAGAGGCCGCGAGCGCGCTCGGAACGACAAGTCTGCGGTGCACGCAGAGCTCCTAACGTGTAAGAAGCGTGAATGCTGTTCGGTCCTTAGCGACGCTATTCAGCACCCGACGGCCCGTCACGTCCAGAGCACCTTCCTTCACACGATCGCCATTCGGCCGAAACGAACCCCTCCGCCTCTCGACGGCACTCTTTTGCTCGGGAGTTGACGGGGGTACGTTCCGCCCCATGCCGATACGCGTGCGGAGAACCCGCGGAGCCCATCTGTCGTGCAGAACCCTCGTCGTCGCCGCGACCGCGGCCCTGGTGGCCACCCTCGTCTCCCCGTCCGGCGCCTCCGCCCAGGCCGCCGCGACAGGGGCCCGGGAGTCCCGGCCGGTGTACTCCTACGGTGACGCGATACGCGAGTCCGTCTGGGTGGACACCGGACTCGACGGCGACGGCGACGGACGCACCGACCGGGTCGCCGCCGACATCGTCCGACCCCGCGAGACCGCGGCCACCGGCCGGAAGATCCCGGTCATCATGGACGCCAGCCCGTACTACGCCTGTTGCGGGCGCGGCAACGAGAGCCAGAAGAAGACCTACGACGCCGCCGGGAACCCGGTCCGGTTCCCGCTCTTCTACGACAACTACTTCGTGCCGCGCGGCTACGCCTTCGTCGCCGTCGACCTCGCGGGCACCAACCGCTCCGACGGCTGCGACGACGTCGGCGGCCGCTCCGACGTCCAGTCCGCCAAGGCGGTCGTCGACTGGCTGAACGGCCGCGCCCCCGGCTACACCTCCCGTACGGGCTCCGAGCGGTCAAGGGCCACGACCTGGTCCACCGGCAAGGTCGGCATGATCGGCAAGAGCTGGGACGGCACCGTCGCCAACGGGGTCGCCGCCACCGGGGTCGAGGGTCTGGAGACGATCGTCCCGATCGGCGCGATCTCCTCCTGGTACGACTACTTCCACTCCCAGGGCGCCCCGCTCTACAACGCCAACCCCAGCTGGCTCTCCGACTACGTCAACAGCCCCGACGCGAGGGCCCGTTGCGGCGCCGTCCAGGAGCGCATCACCGCCGGGACGCCGTACAGCGGTGACTGGACCCCGGCCTGGAGCGAGCGGAACCACGTCCCGGACGCCCGGAAGGTCAGGGCCAGCGTCTTCGTCGTGCACGGCCAGCAGGACCTCAACGTCCGCGCCAACCAGTTCGGCCAGTGGTGGGACGCCCTCGCCGCCCAAGGGGTCGAGCGCAAGATCTGGCTCTCCCAGACCGGCCACGTCGACCCCTTCGACTTCCGGCGCGCCGACTGGGTCCGAACCCTGCACCGCTGGTTCGACCATTACCTCCTCGGCCACGACAACGGCATCGACCGCGAGCCGATGGCCGACATCGAACGGGCCCCGGACCGCTGGACCACCGACCGCGTCTGGCCGCCGCGCGCCACCGAGTCCACCACCCTGCGCCCCGGCACGGGCCCGGAGCCCCGCTCCGGCACCCTCGGCCGGACCCCCGCCGGGCCGGGCACCACGGAGACGTTCACCGACGACCCGACACTGGGCGAGACCGACTGGGCCGCGCGGATCGACGCCCCGACCCCCGCCCAGGCCGGGTTCACCACCCAGCCACTCGCCCGTGACCTGCGGCTCTCCGGCTCCTCCACGGTGACCGTCACCGCCACCCCCACGACCTCGACCGCGCACCTGACGGCCGTACTCGTCGACCTCGGCCCCGACACCATCCGGGACTACGCGGCGCCCGGCGAGGGCATCACCACCCTCACCGAACGGTCCTGCTGGGGCGCGAGCACCGACGGCGACTCCGCCTGCTTCAAGGAGACCAAGGCCCGCACGGCCGACGTCGGGTACACGGTAGTCAGCAGGGGCTGGGCGGACCTGGGCACCTGGGCGGACCCCCGGAAGGGCCGCCCCCTCACCCCCGGCAGGGCGTACACGCTCACGCTGAAGCTGGCGGCCACCGACCACGTCGTCCCGGCCGGCCACCGGCTCGCCCTGATCGTCGGCGGTACGGACAAGGACCTCCTGGACCCTCCGTCGACGACCCCGACGCTCACCCTCGACCTCGCCAGGACGTCGGCGAAACTGCCGTTCGTCGGTGGCGCCGAGGCCTTCGCGCGGGCGACAGCCGGTACGGTCGACGCACGCTCGGCGCAGACCGGGCCCCCGCTCACCGGTGTCGGGCCCGCGCGGTCGGACATCCCCGTTCCGGGTGAGGTCCGATGACCCGCACACCGCGCCGCCGCTCCCGGCGCACGCTCGCCCTCGTCGCGGGCGTCACCGCCCTCGGCCTCCCGCTCGTCGCCGTGCCCGCCGAGGCGCACGGCGGAGCGGCCCCGTCGCCGCCCCCACGGACCGGTTTCGAGACCAGCCACGGCGCCCGGTGGACGACGGAGGCGGAGGAGGGGTCCTTCCTCGCGGCCGTCGACCGGGCGAGCGACCGGGTCGCGGTGCGGACGGTCGGCACGACGAAGCAGGGCCGTCCGATCCGGCTGGCCACGATCGGCAGGAGCGTGACCAGCCACGCTGCGGAGAGTCCGGGCGCGGCAGACCGGGGCAGGCCAGGTCAGGGCGCGGTCACCACCGTGCTCCTCGTCTGCACCCAGCACGGTGACGAACCCTCGGGCCGGGAGGCCTGCCTGACCACCGTCCGGGACCTGGCGTACGCACGGGACAAGGAGACCCTGCGCTTCCTCGCCCGTACGACCGTCCTCGTCGTCCCCACCGCCAACCCCGACGGGCGCGAGGCCGACACCCGGGGCAACGCCGACGGCGTCGACGTCAACCGCGACCACCTCGCCCTGAAGACCGCCGAGAGCCGGGCGCTCGCCACGCTCATCCGCGACCGGCGCCCCGAACTGGTCCACGACCTGCACGAGTACGACGGCACCTCGCCGTACTACGACAAGGACCTGCTCGCCCTCTGGCCGCGCAACCTCAACACCGACGCCCATGTGCACGACGAGGCCCACACCCTGTCGGAGTCCTACGTCCGGCCGGCGGCGGGTGTCGCCGGCTTCAGCAGCGGCGTCTACGGCATCTGGACCGACCCCCACACCGGGCAGCCCGTCAAGCAGGTCGCGGGCGACGGCCAGGAGCGCATCCTGCGCAACACGGCCGGCGTCAAGCACTCCGTGGGCCTCCTCGTCGAGACCCGGACCGAGGCGCTCACCCAGGCCGAGGCCGACGACGAGGCACGCAACCGGCGACGCCGGGTGACCACCCAACTCGTCGCGCTGAAGGGCGCGTTCGCGTACGTCGACGAGCGGCGCGGGCTCCTCGGCGCGGCCACGGCCGGGGCCCGCCACACGGGCTTCGCCGACCGGGGGCCGGTCCTGCTCGGCGGCGCCGACAACGACCCGGCCGAACCCGCCGAGATCCTCCAGGACCCGCCCTGCGGCTACCGCCTGGACGCCGCGCAGTACGCCGAGTTCGGCGACGAGCTGGCCCTGCACGGGGTCACGGTCCGGCAGGACGCCGACGGGGCGTTCGTCCCTCTGCGCCAGTCACAGCGCGCGCTGGTCCCCCTGTTGCTCGACGGGCGGGCGGAGTACCGGCTCACCACAGGACGGCCGGTGGAGGTCTGTTGACGGGCTGACGGGCTGAGTTGGTCCCGGAACTGACGCGTCACCTGTGGTACTGCTGCCTTACGGAGTGAGTTTGTCCCGTAATGCCGTGAAAGGTGCCACCTGTGTCGCAGGAAGATCAGAGAGCGGGGGAGCCCGAGCGCGGTGATGGCCGAGGAGGCCGGGAGGGGCTGTCGGTGACGGCAGACCTCCCGCGCCGCCCCGGGCACCACCCCAAGGCCCGGACGGACTGGATCGTGTTCGGTGTCACCGCCGTCCTCACCGTCGCCTTCGTGGTCTGGGGCGCCACGGCCACGGACAGCCTGGAGAGCGTCTCCAGCAAGCTTCTCGACGGGCTGATCCGCGACGGCGGCTGGGCGTTCATGCTCGCCGCCTCCGGCTTCGTGGTCTTCGCGCTGTGGCTCGCCATCAGCCGGTACGGCCGGATCACGCTCGGCCACGAGAGCGAGGGCCCGGAGTTCCGGACCGTGTCGTGGATCGCGATGATGTTCAGCGCGGGCATGGGCATCGGTCTGATGTTCTACGGGGTGAGCGAACCGCTCGCCCACTACGGCACCCCGCCGCCCGGCACCCACCCCGTCGACTCGGCCGAGCGGATGCAGATCGCGATGGCCACCACCCTCTTCCACTGGACCCTCCACCCGTGGGCGATCTACGCCGTGGTCGGCCTCGCGATCGCGTACTCCACCTTCCGGCGCCGCCGGCGGCAGACCATCAGCGCCGTCTTCGTCCCGCTGATGGGCAAGCGGGCGGCCTACGGGGGGCCCGGCCGGGTCATCGACATCCTGGCGATCTTCGCGACCCTCTTCGGCTCGGCCGCCTCGCTGGGGCTCGGCGCGCTCCAGATCGGCAGCGGCGTCGAGGAGTTGGGCTGGATGGAGCGGACCGGAACCGGGCTGCTCGTGGGCATCATCGCCGTCCTGACGGTCGCCTTCGTCGTGTCCGCCGTCTCCGGCGTCGAGAAGGGCATCCAGTGGCTGTCCAACACGAACATGGTGCTCGCGCTCGTGCTGGCCGTCTTCGTCTTCGTGGCGGGCCCGACGATCATCGTGCTCGACCTGCTGCCCACCTCGGTCTTCGCCTACCTCGGCGACCTGCCCCAGCTCGCCGGCCGGACCGAGGCCACCAGCGGCGACAACATCCACGCGTGGCTGGGCAGTTGGACGGTCTTCTACTGGGCGTGGTGGATCTCCTGGACGCCCTTCGTCGGCATGTTCATCGCCCGGATCAGCCGGGGCAGGACCATCCGCCAGTTCGTCGGCGGGGTCATCCTCGTGCCCAGCGTGGTGAGTCTGGTCTGGTTCGCCGTCTTCGGCGGCACCGCGATGAAGCTGAGCGAGGAGGGCCGGCTCGCGGCCGAGGCCACGCCCGAGGGGCAACTCTTCGGCGTGCTCCAGGAGTTCCCGATCGCCGGGACGATGAGCTTGATCGTGATGATCCTCGTGGGCATCTTCTTCGTGTCCGGCGCGGACGCCGCGTCGATCGTCATGGGCACGCTGTCGCAGCGCGGCTCCTTCGAACCGACCCGTCCGGTGGTCGTGTTCTGGGGCGTGGTGACCGGGGCCGTCGCCGCGATCATGCTCCTGATCGGCGACGGCCAGGGCGACGCGCTCGCGGGCCTGCAGAACCTCACGATCCTGGTGGCCGCGCCGTTCGTCCTCGTGATGCTCGGCATGTGCGTGGCCCTGATGCGGGACCTGCGCAAGGACCCGCTCATCGTCCGGGGCGAGGTGGGCGAGGAGGTCGTCGAACTCGCCGTGATCGCGGGCCACGAGAAGTACGACGGCGACTTCGAACTCCGCATCGGCCCCGGCACGAGCGCGCCGGGCGACAGCACCGGCGGCCGCTGACCGCACGACCGTGCGGCGGCATGACCGCACGAAGCGCGACCGCCGACGGCACGGCCCTGCACCGCCCCACCGGCGGAGACCGCCCGACCGGCAGGGGCGGGACAGGCCGCCCCGCGTACGGCCGTCCCGCGTACGGCCGTCCCGCGTACGGCCGTCCCGCGTACGGCCGTCCCGCGTACGGCCGTCCCGCGTACGGCCGTCCCGCGTACG
>NZ_JBSGWV010000054.1:0-27735 GCF_053609105.1 Streptomyces sp. NPDC054975 | reverse complement strand
CCCCGCGTACGGCCGTCCCGCGTACGGCCGTCCCGCGTACGGCCGTCCCGCGTACGGCCGTCCCGCGTACGGCCGTCCCGCGTACGGCCGTCCCGCGTACGGCCGTCCCGCCTCCAGCGCGGTCAGGCGCAGGCCAGGTCCGCCGCGTTCCGGGCGCAGCCCCAGGCGACCGTGACGCCCGCGCCGCCGTGACCGTAGTTGTGGACCAGGCGGCCGCCCGACGGCAGCGGATCGGCGGCGATGCGGACACCGCCCGCCCGGGCGGGCCGCAGGCCCACCCGGTGGCCGAGGATCCGCGCGCCGGCGATCTCCGGCCGGATCCGGGCGCACCGCGCCACGATCTCCGCCGCCGTCGCCGGGTCGGGCTCACGCCGTTCGTCGCCCTCCTGCGCGGTCCCGCCCAGGATCAGCCGCCCCGGCTGCGGGAAGAAGTACGTCGTCTCGCTCGACGCCCCGTCGGCCGCCGTGAACCACTCCTCGATCCCCGGGTTCTCGACCAGCACCAACTGTCCCCGCACCGGCCGCAGCCCCGCGTCCGGTACGAGCTCCCTGGCGCCGAGCCCCGTGCAGTCCACCACCACCCGCGCCGACCGCGCCGCCTCGTCGAACCCGGTGACCGTCCGCTGCTCCACGACCCCGCCCGCCGCCTCGAGCCGCCCCCGCAGCCAGGACAGGTGGACCGGCATGTCGATCAGCGGCAGCCGCGCCGCGATCCCCGTGCCGTACGGCCCCGGCACCTCCGGGGCCGAGAGCTGCCGCAGCCCCGCGACCTCCCGCGCCCAGTCGCCCAGGTCGGCGAGGGCCGTGTCGGCGTGGACGCCGGGCACGACGCGTACCCCCGTCGCCACCGGATCGGCGCCGAGCTTCTCGTACACGCGGAGCGACTCCAGCGACCAGCCGCCCACCTCCGCCGCAGGCTCGATCCGGTACGGCCACCACAGCGCCCCCGCCACCGCGGAGGTCGTCGCCGTCACCGGGTCCCGGGACCAGACCCGTACCCGAAGGCCGCGCTCCGCCAGCGTCAGGGCCGTCGTCAGACCGATGACTCCGCCGCCCACCACGATCACGTCGTCGCTCATGGCCGGACGGTACCGGGACCCGTTCGGGCGCACCATGGCGCGTCGGGCCGGTGACATACGATGCATCCCCTGATGACTGCCACTCTCGTCGCCAAGGATCTCGCCGCCGGCCACGGCGAACGCTCCCTCTTCGCCGGCCTCGACCTCGTCGTCGCCCCCGGCGACGTCATCGGCCTCGTCGGCGTCAACGGCGCCGGCAAGTCGACCCTGCTGCGGCTGCTCGCCGGGCTCGACACCCCCGAGGAAGGCGAGCTGAAGCTCTCGCCGCCCACCGCCACCGTCGGCCACCTCCCGCAGGAGCCGGAGCGGCGCGAAGGGGAGACGGTCCGCGCGTTCCTGGCCCGCCGTACGGGCGTCGCGGCGGCGCAGGCCGCCATGGACGAGGCCACCCAGGGGCTGGTGGACGGCGCGCCCGGCGCCGACGACGCGTACGCCGTCAGCCTGGAGCGCTGGCTCGGCCTCGGCGGCGCCGACCTCGACGAGCGCGCCGAGGAGGTCGCCGAGAACCTCGGCCTGACCGTCGGCCTCGACCAGCCGATGACCTCGCTCTCCGGCGGCCAGGCCGCCCGCGCGGGTCTCGCCTCCCTCCTCCTCTCCCGCTACGACGTCTTCCTCCTGGACGAGCCCACCAACGACCTCGACCTCGACGGTCTGGAGCGGCTCGAAGCCTTCGTGCAAGGGCTGCGCGCCGGCACGGTCGTCATCAGCCACGACCGCGAGTTCCTCACCCGTACCGTCACCAAGGTCCTCGAACTCGACCTGGCCCAGCAGCAGATCACCCTCTACGGCGGCGGCTACGAGGCGTACCTGGAGGAGCGGGACACCGCCCGCCGGCACGCCCGCGAGGACTTCGAGGAGTACGCGGGCAGGAAGGCCGCCCTCGAGGCACGCGGCCACATGCAGCGGTCCTGGATGGACAAGGGCGTCAAGAACGCCCGCCGCAAGGCCACCGACGGCGACAAGCTCGGCCGCAACGCCCGCAGCGAGGCCAGCGAGAAGCAGGCCGCGAAGGCCCGCCAGACGCAGCGGATGATCGAGCGGCTCGACGTCGTGGACGAGCCCCGCAAGGAGTGGGAGCTGCGGATGGAGATCGCCTCCGCCCCGCGCTCCGGCTCGGTCGTGGCGACGCTGCGCGAGGCCGAGGTCCGGCGCGGCGACTTCCGCTTCGGGCCCGCGACCCTCCAGATCGACTGGGCCGACCGGGTCGCGATCACCGGCGCGAACGGGGCCGGCAAGTCGACGCTGCTCGCCGCGCTCCTCGGCCGGCTCGCGCTCGACGCGGGCGACGCGGTGCTCGGCTCGGGCGTCGTCGTCGGCGAGGTCGACCAGGCACGTGGGCTCTTCCACGGCTCGGAGTCGCTGCTCGACGCGTTCTGCGCGGCCGTCCCGGAGACCGAGCCCGCGGAGGTACGGACCCTGCTGGCGAAGTTCGGGCTCAAGGCGGCGCACGTGCTGCGGCCCGCCACCACGCTCTCCCCGGGCGAGCGGACCCGCGCCGCGCTCGCGCTCCTCCAGGGCCGGGGCGTCAACCTCCTCGTCCTCGACGAGCCGACGAACCACCTGGACCTGCCGGCAATCGAGCAGCTGGAGTCCGCGCTCGACTCCTACACCGGCACGCTCCTCCTGGTCACCCACGACCGGCGGATGCTCGACGCGGTCCGTACGACCCGCCGCGTCGAGGTCGCGGCCGGCAAGGTGACCGAACTCTGATGGGCGTCACCTTCGGCTGGGGCCCGACGGAGGCCTCGGCCCTCGCCCGGGACGCCGCGTGCCTGGTGGTCGTGGACGTCCTCTCCTTCACGACGGCGGTCGGCGTGGCCGTGGAGGGCGGTGCCGCCGTCTTCCCGTACCGCTGGAGGGACGAGACGGCGGCGCGGTACGCGGCCGACCGGGGCGCGGCCCTGGCCGTCGGCCGCAGCGAGGCCTCACCGACGACCCCGTGGACGCTCTCCCCGGCCGCTCTGAGGGCCGCCCCGCCGACCGAGCGCCTGGTCCTGCCGTCCCCCAACGGCTCCACGATCGCCGCCGGGGCGGGGGAGGCGACCGTGGTCGCCGCCTCGCTCCGTAACCGCACGGCGGTCGCCCGGTGGCTGGCCGGACACGGCTACGGCGGGGATTCCCGCCCGCTCGCCGTCGTCGCCTCGGGCGAACGTCATCCGGACGGCTCCCTCCGCCCGGCCCTGGAGGACCTGCTGGGCGCGGGCGCGGTCCTGTCGGCGCTGTGCGCCCTGGGCGCGTACGAGCTGACGGCCGAGGCGCGGGCGGCGGCCACGCTGTGGGAGGCGACGAAGGACCCGGTGGCGGAGCTGCACCGCTGCGATTCGGGGCGTGAACTGTACGAGTACGGCTATCCGCAGGACGTCGCGGTGGCCGCCGAGGTCGACACCTCGGAGACGGTCCCCGTCCTGAGGGACGGCGCATTCCAGGAGACACCATGACCGACCTGCTGACCCGGCTCACCGAGATGCTGGACGACCTCGACGCCGACGTCGACGAGACCATCGACCTCGCCGACGAGATCGCCGCCTCGGGCGACGCGGCGCTGCTGCCCCGGCTCCAGGCCGAACTGGACCGGGCCCTCGTCGAGCGCAACGCCTACGCCCGCGAACTCCTCGGCGGCGTCCTCGCCGCGATCGGCGGCCCGGACGCCCTGCCGGCGCTCCTGCGGGCCTCCTCGGTCGACCTCGGCGACGACCAGGACGCCCTGGCGACGGAGATCGTCGACCTGGTCCAGACCGACCCGTCCCGCTCCCGCGCCCTCCTGCAGCCCCTGACGGAGGACGACGACCTGACGGTGGCCAACCGAGCCGAATGGGCCCTGCGCTTCCTCCCGAACCCGTAACCCCTCCGCCCGGAGCGGTCTGTGGCTCCACCCGCAGTCGCCGACGGCGCGTCCCCCACCGCGGGGAGGCCCGCACCTGTGTTCACTCCGTTGTACGGGGGATGCGGGTGGGAACAGCGGGCCCGGCCGTCAGGCCGGGCCCGAACCGCGTCGGCGGCTCCGCCGCTTACCCCCGCCGCCCTCGTTCAGCAGGCCCGCCTTCCGCAGCGCGTCCGCCATCGCGCTGTTCGCGGGCGCCGGAGCCGAACCCGACCCCGATCCCGAGCGGGAGCCCTGGCCACCGCCCGCGCCCCGACGCTGCTGCGGCGGACGCCCCCCACGCTCCCGCCGCTCCTTCTGAGGCGCCCCCGCGTCCGCCCCCGCCGTCGCCTCGTCGTCGAGCCGCAGGGTCAGCGAGATCCGCTTGCGCGGGATGTCGACGTCCAGGACCTTCACCCGGACCACGTCACCCGGCTTCACCACGTCACGCGGGTCCTTCACGAAGGTCTTCGACATCGCCGACACGTGCACGAGCCCGTCCTGGTGCACACCGATGTCCACGAACGCCCCGAACGCCGCCACGTTCGTGACCACGCCCTCCAGGACCATCCCCGACACCAGGTCGCCGATCTTCTCGACGCCCTCCTTGAAGGTCGCCGTCCTGAACGCCGGCCGCGGGTCCCGACCCGGCTTCTCCAGCTCCCGCAGGATGTCCGTGACCGTCGGGAGACCGAACGTGTCGTCCACGAAGTCGTCCGCCCGCAACGACCGCAGCACACCCGTGTTGCCGATCAGCGACGCGACCTCGCCACCCGTCGTCTTCACCATCCGCCGCACCACCGGGTACGCCTCCGGGTGCACGGACGACGCGTCCAGCGGGTCGTCCCCGCCGCGGATCCGCAGGAAGCCCGCGCACTGCTCGTACGCCTTCGGGCCGAGTCGCGCCACGTCCTTCAGCGCCCTGCGCGAGCGGAACGGCCCGTTCGCGTCGCGGTGCGCCACGATGTTCTCGGCGAGGCCCGCGCCGATCCCCGACACCCGCGAAAGGAGCGGCGCCGACGCGGTGTTGACGTCGACACCGACACCGTTCACACAGTCCTCGACCACCGCGTCCAGCGAACGCGACAGCTTCACCTCGGACAGGTCGTGCTGGTACTGCCCCACGCCGATCGACTTCGGGTCGATCTTCACCAGCTCGGCCAGCGGATCCTGCAGCCGCCGCGCGATCGAGACCGCGCCGCGCAACGAGACGTCCAGGCCCGGCAGTTCCTGCGAGGCGAAGGCCGACGCCGAGTACACCGAGGCGCCCGCCTCCGAGACCATCACCTTCGTGAGCTTCAACTCGGGGTGCTTGGCGATGAGTTCACCGGCGAGCTTGTCGGTCTCGCGGGAGGCCGTGCCGTTGCCGATGGCGACCAGCTCGACCGCGTGCTCCTTCGCGAGCCGCGCCAGCTTCGCCAGCGACTCGTCCCACCTGTTCGCCGGGACGTGCGGATGGATCGTGTCGGTGGCCACGACCTTGCCCGTACCGTCGACCACGGCCACCTTGACACCCGTACGGTAGCCGGGGTCCAGGCCCAGCGTCGCCCGCGTCCCCGCCGGGGCGGCGAGCAGCAGGTCGCGCAGGTTCGCCGCGAAGACCCGGACCGCCTCGTCCTCGGCGGCCGTCCGCAGCCGCAGCCGCAGGTCGATCCCCAGGTGGACCAGGATCCGGGTCCGCCAGGCCCAGCGGACCGTGTCGAGGAGCCACTTGTCGCCCGGACGCCCCCGCTCGGCCACACCGAAGCGCGCGGCGACCATCCCTTCGTACGCGGACGGCCCGGGCGTCTCCGACGGCTCCTCCGGCTCCAGCTCCAGGGTGAGGACGTCCTCCTTCTCGCCGCGCAGCATCGCGAGGATCCGGTGCGAGGGGAGCGCGGTGAACGGCTCGGCGAAGTCGAAGTAGTCGGCGAACTTCGCGCCCGCCTCCTCCTTGCCCTCCCGCACCTTGGCCGCCAGCCGGCCCCGGCCCCACATCCGCTCCCGCAGCTCGCCGATCAGGTCGGCGTCCTCGGAGAACTTCTCCGTGAGGATGGCGCGGGCGCCCTCCAGGGCCGCCGCCGGGTCGGCGACGCCCTTGTCGGCGTCCACGAAGGCCGCGGCGGCCGCGGCCGGCTCCACCGACGGGTCGGCGAGCAGCCCCTCCGCCAGCGGTTCGAGACCGGCCTCGCGGGCGATCTGCGCCTTGGTGCGGCGCTTGGGCTTGAAGGGCAGGTAGATGTCCTCAAGCCGGGCCTTGGTGTCCGCGGCCCGGAGCTGGGCCTCCACCTCGGCCGTCAGCTTGCCCTGCTCCCGTACGGAGTCGAGGATGGCGGTCCGCCGGTCCTCCAGCTCCCGCAGATAGCGCAGCCGCTCCTCCAGCGTCCGCAGCTGCGCGTCGTCGAGCATCTCGGTCGCTTCCTTGCGGTAGCGCGCGATGAACGGCACGGTCGAGCCGCCGTCGAGCAGCTCGACGGCCGCCCTCACCTGTCGCTCACGTACGCCGAGTTCCTCGGCGATCCTGCCTTCGATGGACGTCGTCACGGTGTCCCGACTCGCCTTCTCGTGCCTCAAGCTTGCGAGTGCATTGTGCCGTCTTCCCCTCCGGAACCCCGCACGTGCCCCGGCCCCGCCGTGTCCGCGACGATCCGGTCAGCTCTTGTCGGCGAGGTCCGCCGGGAAGGCGCCGGCCAGGAAGGCCGCGTTGCGGAAGGCCTTGCCCAGCTCCGTCAGGCGCTCGACGCCCGCCGAGCCCAGGTGCTCGTACGGAGCGGTGTCCAGGCGGTCCGTCTGCTCCTCCAGCGCCTCGCGCAGCGCCGTGCCCTCGGCGGTGAGTTCGCCCTCCGCGTCGAGCAGCCCGCGCCCCCGCAGCCGCTCGGCGGCGGCGTCCCAGTCGGCACGGCCCCAGCCCCGGCTGCCCAGGGCCCAGCGCGGGTTCATGCCCATGCCCGTGGCCGTGTGGCTGACCATCGCCTCCAGCGGGTCGAGGCCCACGGTCAGCAGGGCCGCGAGGTGGCCGTCGCCCCGGTGCTCACGCAGCAGCGTCGCGGCGTGCCAGTACCGCAGGTGCGGTGCCTCGGGGACCGGCAGGTCGGCGTGGGCCGAGTAGAGCGGCCGGGCGTGCCGGGTGCATGCCTCGGTGGCGCGCAGGGCGAGCTCGGCGGCCTCCGCCATCTCGGCCGAGGCGATCGCCTCCTCGCCGAGGAGACGGCGCAACGTGCTGTCCACGGCCCGCAGCCGCGCCGCACCCACCTCGGCGGGCGAGGCGATGTCCCAGACGGCGGGCAGGTGCCGGGCGAGCAGCTCGACGTTGTAGTTGGAGAAGGCCGCGGCGACGGTACCCGCGCCGACGGCCCCCATCGCGGCGCTGCGCGAGGCGAGCCGCATCGCCGACGGGTCCTCGAAGCCCAGCGCCCGGAACTCCGTCTCCAGGTCCGGCGAGAAGTACACCGTGGAGTGCAGCGGGTTGAGCATGTGGTGGCAGCGGCGGCCCGCGCGGGGCGGCAGAGAGGTCATGGAACGAACGTTACCGACTGGTCGGTACGACCGGAAGTCCGGGGCCTTCCCGTGCCCCGCGTGGCAGGAAAGGTGGGTTCTTCGTCATTGCGGCCGTCCCGCGGCCCCCGAAGGATGGGACCCATGACGAAACGACCCGTGCTCATCGTCCTCTTCGACGGTGTGCAGAGCCTGGACGTCACCGGACCGCTGGAGGTGTTCGCCGGTGCCGACCGCTTCGCCGGCGAGGACGGCGGCACCTACCCGATCCGTACCGCCTCGCTGGACGGCGGCCCGGTGCGCACCCAGAGCGGGCTGCGGGTGCTCCCCGACAGCACGCTCGCGGAGGCGGACCGCCCCCACACGCTGGTCGTCCCCGGCGGCGAGGGCACCCGGCGCCCCGACCCGCGCCTGATCGACTGGCTGCGCGAGCACGCCCCGCGCGCCGACCGGCTGGTCTCCGTCTGCACGGGGGCGCTGCTGCTCGCCGAGGCCGGGCTCCTCGACGGACGGCGGGCGACCACCCACTGGATCGCCTGCGACCACCTCGCCCGCTGCTGTCCACGGGTCGACGTCGACCCGGACCCGATCTTCGTCCGGGACGGCAGCATCTCCACCTCGGCCGGGGTCACCGCGGGCATCGACCTGGCGCTCGCCCTGGTCGAGGAGGACCTCGGCCGGCAGGCCGCGCTCACCGTCGCCCGGCACCTGGTCGTCTTCCTGCGCCGCCCCGGCAACCAGGCGCAGTTCAGTGCCCAGCTCGCCGCCCAGACCGCGCACCGGTCGCCCCTGCGCGACCTTCAGCACTGGATCACCGAGCACCCCGCCGGGGACCTCTCGGTGGAGGCGCTGGCCGAGCGCGCCCGGCTCTCGCCCCGTCACTTCGCCCGCGCGTTCCGGGCGGAGACCGGCACGACACCGGGCCGGTACGTGGACCGGGTCCGGCTCGAACACGCCCGCAGGCTCCTGGAGGAGACCGCCGACGGGGTCCAGGAGGTCGCCCGCGCGGCCGGCTACGGCACGCCCGAGGCCATGCGCCGGGCCTTCGTCAAAACGCTCGGCACCGCCCCGGCGGAGTACCGCCGCCGCTTCCACGTACCCACATCGCCCGCACCGTCCGCCGTACCACCGCACGCTTCCCGGACAGCCGCCCGCTGACCCCGCCGGGCCCCTGACCTCACCGACCCACCGACCTCACTGCCCCGGAAGGGAACCCATGCAGATCGCCGTGCTGCTCTACGACCGTTTCACCACCCTCGACGCCGTCGGCCCCTACGAGCTGCTCGCCCGGATCCCCGGAGCCGAGACCGTCTTCGTCGCCAAGAAGCCCGGGCCGGTCCGCAACGACCAGGGCAGCCTCGCCCTGGTGGCCGACAAGGCCCTCTCCGACGTCCCTAACCCCGACATCGTCCTGGTCCCCGGCGGCCCCGACTCCCGCGAGGTGATGAACGACCCGGAGATCCTGGCCTGGCTGCGTACCGCCGACGCGACCAGCACCTGGACCACCTCCGTCTGCACCGGTTCCCTGATCCTCGGTGCCGCCGGCCTGCTCTCCGGCCGCCGGGCCGCGACGCACTGGCTCGCGTACGAGGAGCTGCGGGCGCTCGGCGTCGAACCGACCGGGGAGCGCGTCGTCTTCGAGGGCAAGTACGTCACCGCCGCCGGGGTCTCCTCCGGCATCGACATGGCGCTGCACCTGATCGGCCGGATCGCCGGCGACGAGGCGGCCCAGACGATCCAGCTGCTGACCGAGTACGACCCGCAGCCGCCGTACGACGCGGGTTCGCCGGAGAAGGCCCCGGCCGCGATCGTCGCCCACTGGCGGGGCACGGCCCCGAAGGACCTCGTCGACGGCTGAGCCGCCGCGGGCATCGGGCCGACAGGCGTCAGATCCCGTACGTGAAGCGGGGTGCGCGGCGCTCCAGGAAGGCGGCGACCCCCTCGGCGGTGTCGCCGCTGCCGCGCGCCTGCTCCGCCCAGTGCGCGTCCCGGTCGGTGCGGCCGTCCGCGAACTCCTTCGCGGCCGCCTGGGTGAGCAGCGAACGTGCCACGAGCACCCGCGTGAACTCGGCCACCCGCTTGTCCAGTTCGCCCTCCGGCAGGACCTCGTCGACCAGGCCGGTGCGCAGCGCCCGCTCGGAGTCGACCAGCTCCCCGGAGAAGAGCAGGTACTTGGCCGCGGCGGGCCCCACCAGGGCGGCCAGCCGGCGCGTCGAGGAGGCGGGGTAGACGATCCCGAGCTTCGCCGGGGTGACCCCGAACCGCGCGCCCTCCTCGGCGAACCGCAGATCGCAGGCCGCGGCGAGCTGACTGCCGCCGCCCACGCAGTAGCCCCGGACGGCGGCGAGCGTCGGCTTGGGGAAGGCGGCGAGGGCCTCCTCGGCCGCCACCGCGAGCGACTGCTGCTCGTCACCCGGCTCCCGGAGCGTCGAGATGTCCGCCCCGGCGCAGAAGGTGCCGCCCTCGCCCGTGAGCACCAGCGCGCGGACGGTGGGGTCGGCGGCGAGCGGTGCGAGCAACGCGGGCAGGGACCGCCACATCGCGGCCGTCATCGCGTTGCGCTTGGCCGGGTTCGAGATGACGACGGTGGCGACGGCGTCGGCGACGACGGCCTTCAGCTGCGGCTCGGTGGACTCCATGCGCCGGATGCTATCCGGGCACCTCGACCGTACGATCGAAAGGGGTTGAGGAGGACGCACTCATGGCCCGGGATTCCCACGACGGTTCCCGCGAGGAGCCCCACGACGGGACCCGCGAGGATTCCTTCGACGCCGTGCGCGAGGGCAGGAAGCTCAGCCGCAGCTTCGGCCGGCTCGCCTTCCTCGGCGCCCTGCTGGTGCTCGCCGGGATCGTCGGCCTGGCCTACACCGGTCTCGCCACCCTCACCTCGATGCTGCTCTTCGGCTGGCTGCTGCTGATCGGCGGCGCCGTGGGTCTGCTGCACGCCATCGAGTCGCGCGGCACCCCCTACTTCTGGCTCGCCGTGGTGGTGGCGGCGCTGAACATCGCGGCCGGCCTCGTGGTGATCCGGCACCCGGAGGGCTCGGCCGAGGCACTGACCATGTTCGCCGCCCTGCTCTTCCTCACCGGCGGGGTCTTCCGGCTGGTGGGCAGTGTGGTGGTGCGCGGGCCGCAGTTCGGGTGGACCCTCATACAGGGAGCCTTCGGTCTCCTGATCGGCCTGCTGGTCCTCTTCGACTGGCCGGACAGCAGCCGGTACGTCATCGGGGTCTTCTTCTCGCTGGCCCTGCTCTTCGACGGCCTCGGCCTGATCGCCATCGGCGTCGGGGGCCGCCGGATCGTCGGTATGGTCACACCACCGGCCGCGGCGCCGGCGGGCGCCCCGCCGGCCGGCCCTCCCACAACCCCTCCGAAGAAGTCAACGGGGGATCAGGAGCAGTCGAACAACTGACGTTGGCATACCCACCCGATCAAAATGCGGTCGATAAGTGTCGACTTCTGGTCAGTAGCCCGGTACGGACCGGCGGATTACCAAGACTCGACTCGTGGCGACAATCGAGCACGAGGGTGGGAGCCGGACTATGGAGAGCCGCGGGAGCGTCCCCGCACGGCCACCGTCCTACGAAGGGGTCTGGCGCTTCACCGCTCCCGCGGTCGACGTCTCCGTTCCGCAGGCCCGGCACGCCGTCCGTGACCTGCTGGCCCGTCAGGGAGTACCCGTCCACGACGACACGGTCCAGGGCCTGCTCCTGATCGTCTCGGAGCTGGTCACCAACGCCGTCAAGCACGCGGCGCTGCTCTCCCCGGAAGTGGCGGTGGAGGTGGCGATCGGCGCGGAGTGGATCCGGGTGTCCGTCGAGGACAACCATCCGTACCGTCCCAAGGCGTTGGAGGCGGACTGGGGTCAGACGGGCGGTCGCGGACTGCTCCTGGTGCGGGAGATCGCGCTGGGATCCGGCGGCGCCTGCGACGTGGAGCACACCGCGAGCGGCGGGAAGATCATCTGGGCCGCGCTGCCCCTGAGCCCGGGGCTGGTGGCGCCGGGGGAGACGCCGAGCGCGCTCCCCCCGGCAGCTCCCGGGATCACCAGCCCCCGGCGGGACCCGTCAGCTCCTTGATCGCCGGACGCGCCGCGTCCAGGACGGTCATGAACCAGGCGGAGAACGGGGCGACCGCGTGCCGCTCCATCAGCTCCTCCGCCGTCACGTAGGCGGTCTCCTCGACCTCCTCCGGGTCAGGACGCAGCTCGGTCTGCGCCATGCCCACGAAGAGATGGTTGTACTCCTGCTCCACCAGGCCCGACGCCGGGTCCGGGTGGTTGTAGCGGACCGTGCCCGCCTCGGCCAGCAGCGAGGGCGAGATGCCCAGCTCCTCGTACGTGCGCCGGGCGGCGGCCGCGAACGGCGCCTCGCCCGGGTAGGGGTGGCCGCAGCAGGTGTTGGACCAGACTCCGGGGGAGTGGTACTTGCCGAGCGCGCGCCGCTGGAGCAGCAGCCGGCCCGACTCGTCGAAGAGGAAGACGGAGAAGGCCCGGTGCAGCTGCCCCGGGGCCTGATGGGCGGCGAGCTTCTCCGCCGTACCGATGGTGATGCCGTTCTCGTCGACCAGTTCGAGCATGATCGACGCCTGGGCTGCGGTCGGCTGGACACCGTTCGACGAGGTGTGAGCCACGCTGGCTGATGTGGTCGGCATAACCGTCCTTCGCTTCGGTCTCGGCCCGGAGGGGCTCCCTCAGTCTGCCGCACAAAAGCCGCTTGTCCGTACTTGGTGAGGCCGGACATGGCCCGCTCCCACCGCACCGGAGTACACCGGCGCGACGGGAGCGGGCGGGGCGTCAGACGCCGAAGGCCGCCGGATAGCGGATCGTGCCCGACGGGACCGGGCCCGAGTCGTCCAGGACGAGCGCCCTCATGGCCTCGTCCGGGACGTCGAAGGACGGCCGAATTCCATATGCGGACGCCCGTACGAACCCGAACCGGGGGTAGTACTCCGGATGACCGAGGACCAGCACGAGCCGCTCCCCGCGCAGCCGCGCGGCGTCGAGAACGGCCCGGACGACGGCCTCCCCGGCGCCCTGCCGCTGGTACCGCGGTGCGACGGCGACCGGGGCGAGCGCCGCCGCCGGAACGCCGTCGACCTGGCAGCGGGTGATCAGCGCGTGCGCCGCGACCGAGCCGTCCGGGGCCTCCGCCACGTACGACAGACCGGGCAGCCAGGCCCCGGCGTCCGTACGGAGCGCGTCGACCAGGTCCGCCTCCGCGGGTGTCTCGAAGGCCGCCGTGTTGACGTCCCGTACGGAACGGATGTCGGCGGCGGTCTCCGCCCGCGTCCGCCACCGGGCGTCGGCGGGCCGCAGGACGTATCCGGTGTAGCCGTACTCGCCGCCGTGGTCGCGGCGCATGGCGAGCTCCGCCCGCGTGGAGGCGAGGGCCTCGCTCATCCCGGGAGCGTCCGGGTCCGCGGCGTCCGCCCGCTCGGCGAGCGGGCCGTAGTACTCCTCCCAGTCGCTCTCGGGCTGCGGGACGACGCCGAGGACGTGGAAGCCGCCCTCGACCGCCGCCGCGGTGTTCGCGGACCTTGTGCGGAGCGGGTAGTGCGCGTCCCAGAAGACGCGGGCCTCCTGGCTCGGCTCCTCCACCGTCCACTCGCACTCGGTGAGCACCAGGGTGCCGCCGGTGGGGGTCCCCCCACGCCCCAGGGCGTAGGGGGAGAGCAGCCTGCGCCAGGAGTGCAGGGCGGTGTCGAACCCGAGGGCGTAGGCCGAGCTCTCGGCCCAGACGAGGTCGAAGGACCCGTCGGGCAACGGCAGCTCGCCCATGTCGGCGTGGAGCGTACGGATCCGGTCGCCGAGCCCGCGGGCGTCGGCGGCCTCACGCAGCTCGTCGAGGAACGGCTGGTGCAGATCGACGGCCGTCACCTCCGCCCCGGCCTCGGCGGCCAGGAGCAGCGCGGAACGGCCGGGACCGCAGCCCAGGTCGAGCACGCGGGGCCGCTCGGGAAGCGGTCCCGCGAGCGCGAGCAGACGGCGGGTGGTGGCGTCGGAGCCCGGACCCTGGCGCGGAAGACCGTGGTGCAGGGCGAAGAAGGCGTCGTGAAGCGCGTTGTTGTTGTCGGACAACGTGGGAAACCCTTGTGTGAGAGGGCCCCGGCCGACGGGTGATCGGGTCGGAAGAACCGGGATCAGGTCAGCCGAGGACCCGGAAGCTGAAGCTGGACCGGGCGCTGCCGCACTGGGCAGCCTCCATCGCGACGGTCATCAACCTCAGCTCCTCTCGTCCCCGCGGACCTCACGCACGCCGTTCGCACGCGTGTCGATCAAGCCTAACAGCGCTCACAGACAGAGCTTGGCCTCGTGCGCGGCGTGACCCGCGGGCTCCAGCTGGAAGGTGCAGTGCTCCACGTCGAAGTGGGAGCCCAGGCAGCCCTGCAGATCGTGCAGCATCTTCTCGTGGCCGACGGAGTCGAGCGCCGCCTGGTCCACCACCACGTGGGCGGAGAGCACCGGCATCCCGGACGTGATCGTCCAGGCGTGCAGGTCGTGGACGTCCTCGACGCCCGGCAGCGCCAGTATGTGCGCCCGGACCTCCGCCATGTCGACGCCTTTGGGGGCCGACTCCAGCAGGACGTCCAGCGTCTCGCGCAGCAGCTTGACCGTGCGCGGCACGATCATCAGGCCGATCAGGATCGAGGCGATCGGGTCCGCGTACTGCCAGCCGGTGGCCAGGATGATGCCGGCCGCGACCAGGACCGTCACCGAGCCGAGCGCGTCCGCGAGCACCTCCAGATAGGCGCCCCGCACGTTCAGGGACTCCTTCTGGCCGCGGACCAGGAGGGAGAGCGAGATCATGTTGGCGACCAGACCGACCAGCGCGAACATGATCGCCAGTCCGCCCTTGGTCTCGGCGGGCTCGATGAACCGCTGGACCGCCTCGTACAGCACGTAGCCGCCGGCGCCGAGCAGCAGCAGACAGTTGGCGAGGGCGGCGAGGATCTCGGCGCGGGCGAAGCCGTAGGTGCGGTTCTCCGTCGGTGGGCGGTTGGCGAAGTGGATCGCGAGGAGCGCCATCGCGAGACCGACCGCGTCGGTGGCCATGTGGGTCGCGTCGGCGATCAGGGCGAGCGAGTCGGCGAGGACGCCACCGATGATCTCGACCACCATCACGGACAGCGTGATCGCGAGCGCGATCCGCAACCGGCCCCGGTAGGCCGCGGCGGCGGTCCCCGTGGGCGGGGGTCCGCCGTGGCTGTGCCCGTGGTCGTGTCCAGCCCCCATGCCGTCGCCTCTCCCTCGTCTCGTGCGCCCGTTGTTCGAACCGCTCCGGGTCGCTTCGAACGTCAGTGAACTACGGGTGGGGGGTATACGCAACACGGCACTGAACACCGTTGTCATATCATCTGACCTGCGGAGATGCGCGTACGGCGGTACGGCGTGCGAGGGTGGGTCCGGACAGCCCCTCGGCACGGTTTGTGGGGCGGCCGGGTGATCGCCCATGATGATCTCCGTGGGGCACGGCGCACCCGGACGGATTCGAGTGGGCCCGGGGGAGTCCGCACCGCAAAGGCTCGGTGAACTCCCGCCCTTGTTCATCCGATAGCCTCAGCCGACGTGCCGCCGCCCGATGCCGGGCCGAGCCGCCGTGCCCGGGGCCGTGCCATGAGCCCCGAGGGCCCGCCCGTCAGCTCCAAGGAGTGAGTTCGTCTGTCGACCGCCATCCTCACCGGTCCGCCGGTACCCGGATCGTCGCTCGACGGCGATCTGCGGTCGCTGGGCTTCGACGTACGGGTCGCCTCCGGCCCGCAGGACACCGGCGCGCTGCTCGCCGCCGTACCGGCCGGTGAGCGGGTCGCCGTCGTCGACCCGCGCTTCGTCGGGCACCTCCACGCCCTGCGCCTGGCCCTGACCGACCCCCGCTTCCCGGCCGCCGCGGCGCCCGGCACGCTCACCGCCCAGCCCGAGGCCCGCCCGGCGCTCGCCCGCGCGCTGACCGACGCGTACGCCTCGGTGCCCGGCGCCCCTGCCGCTCCCGGACCCGCCGCCGACGGGGAGAGCCTGCCCGACTCTCTCGCCGACGCCCTCGACGCCGACGGCGTCGCCGTCCACCGGCCCGCGCTCGGCACGCTCGTCGCCGCCGTACCGACCGACGCCGAGGCCCGCCACAAGGCCCGCGCCGCCGTCGCCGCCGTCGACGACGAAGCCGTACGGCTGCGCTCGGCCGTGAAGGCCCACGACGGCTTCTTCACCACCTTCTTCGTCAGCCCGTACTCGCGCTACATCGCCCGGTGGTGCGCCCGGCGCGGTCTCACCCCCAACCAGGTCACCACGGCCTCGCTGCTCACCGCCCTGATCGCGGCCGGCTGTGCCGCCACGGGCGAGCGCGGCGGATACGTCGCCGCCGGTGTGCTCCTCCTCGTCTCCTTCGTCCTGGACTGCACCGACGGGCAGCTCGCCCGTTACTCCCTGCAGTACTCCACGATGGGCGCCTGGCTCGACGCCACCTTCGACCGCGCCAAGGAGTACGCCTTCTACGCGGGCCTCGCCCTCGGCGCCGCGAGGGACGGGGACGACGTGTGGGCGCTCGCGCTCGGCGCGATGGTCCTCATGACCTGCCGCCACGTCGTGGACTTCTCGTTCAACGAGGCCAACCACGACGCCACGGCCAACACCAGCCCCACCGCCGCCCTCTCCAGCCGGCTCGACAGCGTCGGCTGGACCGTCTGGGTCCGCCGGATGATCATCCTGCCGATCGGCGAACGCTGGGCGATGATCGCGGTCCTCACCGCCGTCACCACCCCCCGGATCGTCTTCTGGGCGCTGATCATCGGCTGCGCCTTCGGCGCCTGCTACACCACCGCCGGCCGGGTGCTGCGCTCCCTGACCCGCAGGGCGAAGAGGACCGACCGGGCCGCCCGGGCGCTCGCCGAGCTGGCCGACAACGGACCCCTCGCCCAGCTCGTGGCGGGGCCGGCCGGGAGGGTCCGCAGCACCTGGATCTCCCCGGCGCTCGCAGCCTTCGGAGCGGTGCTGCTGCTGATGGCGGCGGGCCGCCAGTTCGCCTTCGGCAGCGTCTGGGTCGTCCTGGCCGCCGTGGCGTACGCCATGTGCTCGGGCCTCGCCCTGGCGCAGCCCCTCAAGGGGCCTCTCGACTGGCTCGTACCGCCGCTCTTCCGTGCCGCCGAATACGGCACGATCCTCATCCTCGCCGCCCGCTCCGAGGTGAACGGTGCCCTGCCCGCGGCTTACGGGCTCGTGGCGGCCGTCGCCTACCATCACTACGACACGGTGTACCGCATCCGCGGCGGCACCGGCGCCCCGCCCGCGTGGCTGGTGCGCACCATCGGCGGTCACGAGGGCCGCGTGTTGCTGGTGACGGTCCTCGCCGCCCTGCTGGCGAGCCGAGGCAACGACTTCACCCTGGCGCTCACCGCCCTCGCGGTCGCCCTTGCGCTCGTGGTGCTCGTGGAGTCCATCCGCTTCTGGGTGTCCTCCGGAGCACCCGCCGTACATGACGAAGGAGAAACAGCATGATTGGCCTCGTACTGGCAGCCGGTGCCGGACGGCGTCTGCGCCCCTACACCGACACGCTCCCGAAGGCCCTCGTGCCTGTCGACGGTGACACCACCGTCCTGGACCTCACGCTGAAGAACTTCGCGGAGGTGGGCCTCACCGAGGTCGCCATCGTCGTCGGCTACCGCAAGGAGGCCGTGTACGACCGCAAGGAGGCCCTGGAGGCCAAGTACGGCGTCTCGATCACGCTGATCGACAACGACAAGGCCGAGGAGTGGAACAACGCCTACTCCCTGTGGTGCGCCCGTGAGGTCCTCAAGCGCGGAGTGATCCTCGCCAACGGCGACACCGTCCACCCGGTCTCCGTCGAGAAGACCCTGCTCGCCGCCCGCGGCGACGGCCAGAAGATCATCCTCGCCCTCGACACGGTGAAGAACCTCGCCGACGAGGAGATGAAGGTCATCACCGCCGAGGGCAAGGGCGTCCAGAAGATCACCAAGCTTATGGACCCGGCCACCGCGACCGGCGAGTACATCGGTGTCACGCTCATCGAGCCCGAGGCCGCCGAGGCGCTCGCCGACGCCCTCAAGGCGACCTTCGAGCGCGACCCCGACCTCTACTACGAGGACGGCTACCAGAAGCTCGTCGACGACGGCTTCACCATCGACGTGGCCCCCATCGGTGACGTCAAGTGGGTCGAGATCGACAACCACGACGACCTGGCGAAGGGCCGTGACATCGCGTGCCTGTACTGACCCGGCTCATCCCCTCGCCGGTCGTCGTCGACATCCGCCGGGGAGCGCTGGAGGACCTCTCCACGCTCCTCGCGGACCAGCGGATCTCCAGCAACGGCCGGATCGCGGTCGCGATCAGCAGCGGCTCGGGACTGAAGCTGCGTGACCACTTCGCCCCCGAGCTGCCCGGCGCCGACTGGTACCCGGTCGAGGGCGGCACGATCGACGCGGCGGTCAAGCTCGCCGACGCCATGCGCGGCAAGCGGTACGACGCCGTGGTCGCGCTCGGCGGCGGCAAGATCATCGATGTGACCAAGTACGCGGCGGCCCGGGTCGGCCTGCCGCTGGTCGCCATCGCCACGAACCTGTCGCACGACGGCATCTGCTCGCCGATCTCCACCCTGGACAACGACAACGGGCGCGGCTCCTACGGTGTGCCGACCCCGATCGCGCTGGTCGTCGACCTCGACGTGATCCGGGACGCACCGGTGCGCTTCATCCGCTCCGGGATCGGCGACGCGGTCTCGAACCTCTCCGCCATCGCGGACTGGGAGCTCTCGCACCGCGAGACCGGCGAGCCGGTCGACGGCCTCGCCGCGGCGATGGCCCGCAGCGCCGGCGAGGCGGTCCTGCGCCACCCCGGCGGCGTCGGGGACGACGACTTCCTCGTCACCCTCTCCGAAGGCCTGGTCATGTCCGGGATCGCCATGTCGATCAGCGGGGACAGCCGCCCCTCCTCGGGCGCCTGCCACGAGATCAGCCACGCCTTCGACCTGCTCTACCCCGAGCGCGCCGCCAGCCACGGCGAGCAGTGCGGACTCGGCGCCGCCTTCGCGATGCACCTGCGCGGTGCCGCCGACGGCTCGCTCCAGATCGTCGAGACCCTGCGCCGCCACGGCCTGCCCGTGACCCCCCAGGAGATGGGCTTCGGCGTGGACGAGTTCGTCCGGGCCGTGTCCTTCGCGCCGCAGACCCGTCCGGGCCGCTTCACGATCCTCGAACACCTCGACCTCTCCGACGACCAGATCAGGGACGCGTACGCCGACTATGCCAAAGCCATCGGTAGCTGAGCTCCGCCCGGTCGTGCACCCCGCGGGGGTGAAGGACCGGCGCAGCGGAGAGCACTGGGGCGGCCGCCTGTACATGCGCGAGATCTCGCTCCGCATCACCCGCCACCTGGTCACCACCAAGGTCACGCCGAACCAGCTGACCTACGTGATGACGCTCTGCGGCGTGCTCGCGGCCCCCGCCCTGCTCGTGCCGGGCGTCTGGGGCGCCGTGCTCGGCGTCGTCGCGGTCCAGCTCTACCTGCTGCTCGACTGCGTCGACGGCGAGGTCGCCCGCTGGAAGAAGCAGTTCTCGCTCTCCGGCGTCTACCTCGACCGGGTCGGCGCGTACCTGTGCGACGCGGCGGTCCTGGTCGGCCTCGGCCTGCGCGCCGCCGACCTGTGGGGCGGCGGCCGGATCGACTGGCTGTGGGCCTTCCTCGGCACCCTCGCCGCGCTCGGCGCCATCCTGATCAAGGCGGAGACCGACCTCGTCGGCGTCGCCCGTCACCAGGGCGGCATGCCGCCGGTCAAGGAGGCGGCGAGCGAGCCCCGCTCCTCCGGCATGGCGCTGGCCCGTCGGGCGGCCGGGGCGCTGAAGTTCCACCGCCTGGTCCTCGGGATCGAGGCGTCCCTGCTGATCCTGGTCCTCGCGATCCTCGACGCGGTCCGGGACGACCTGTTCTTCACCCGCCTCGGCGTCGCGGTGCTCGCGGGCATCGCCCTCCTCCAGACGCTGCTGCACCTGGTGTCGATCCTGGCGTCGAGCCGACTGAAGTGAGGACATCGATGAAGCTGGGTGCCGTCATCATCACCATGGGCAATCGGCCCGACGACCTGCGCGCGCTCCTCCAGTCGGTGGCCAAGCAGGAGGGCGACCCGGTCGAGGTCGTCGTCGTCGGCAACGGCGCCCCCGTCACGGGGGTGCCGGAGGGCGTCCACACCATCGACCTGCCCGAGAACCTGGGCATCCCCGGCGGCCGCAACGTCGGCATCGAGGCCTTCGGCCCCGAGGGCCCCTGCGGCCCGGTCGACGCCCTGCTCTTCCTGGACGACGACGGTCTCCTCGAGCGTACGGACACCGCCGAGCTGATCCGGGAGGCGTTCGCCGCCGACCCGCGCCTCGGCATCATCAGCTTCCGGATCGCGGACCCGGAGACCGGTCTCACCCAGCGCCGGCACGTGCCGAGGCTGCGCGCGGCCGACCCGATGCGGTCCTCCCGCGTGACCACGTTCCTCGGCGGCGCGAACGCCGTCCGCACCCAGGTCCTCGACGAAGTCGGCGTCCTGCCCGACGAGTTCTTCTACGCGCACGAGGAAACGGATCTTGCCTGGCGGGCCCTCGACGCCAACTGGATGATCGACTACCGTTCCGACATGGTGCTGCTCCACCCCACCACGCCACCGTCCCGGCACGCGACGTACCACTACAACGTGGCCCGCAACCGGGTATGGCTGGCCCGGCGCAACCTCCCCGCACTCCTGGTTCCCGTCTATCTCGGTGTCTGGCTGCTCCTGACCCTCGCGCGGCGTCCCTCGGGCCCCGCGCTCAAGGCGTGGCTCGGCGGATTCCGGGAAGGCTGGGCCACCCCCTGCGGACCGCGCCGGCCCATGAAATGGCGTACGGTGTGGCGGCTGACCCGACTGGGACGCCCGCCCGTCGTCTGACACGTGGTGCCTGACCTGCCGCGCATCTGAATACGAAAGTTCCGACCTGTGAGTGACACAACCCACGACGGTGCGGTCGCGACGAGCGCCCCGCCATCCGCCGACGACGGCCTCACCCCGGCCGAGCTGGCCGCGAAATTCGGTCTGTCGGTCAGCGGTGCCCGCCCCGGGTTCTTCGAGTACCTCCGCCAGCTCTGGGGGCGGCGCCACTTCATCCTCGCCTTCTCCTCGGCGAAGCTGACGGCGCAGTACAGCCAGGCGAAACTCGGCCAGCTCTGGCAGGTGGCGACCCCCCTGCTCAACGCGCTGGTCTACTTCCTGATCTTCGGGCTGATCCTCGAAGCCGGCCGGGGCATGACCACCGAGGTCTACATCCCGTTCCTGGTGACCGGGATCTTCGTGTTCACCTTCACCCAGAGCTCGGTCATGGCGGGCGTGCGGGCCATCTCGGGCAACCTCGGACTGGTCCGGGCGCTGCACTTCCCGCGCGCCACGCTGCCCATCTCCTTCGCGCTCCAGCAGCTCCAGCAGCTGCTGTACTCCATGATCGTGCTGGCCGCCATCGTGGTCGCCTTCGGCAGCTACCCCTCCCTGCGCTGGCTGCTGCTGATCCCCGCGCTCTTCCTGCAGTTCGTGTTCAACGTCGGACTGGCCATGATCATGGCGAGGATGGGTGCCAAGACGCCCGACCTCGCCCAGCTGATGCCGTTCATCATGCGCACCTGGATGTACGCGTCCGGCGTGATGTTCTCCATCCCGGTCATGCTGGAGGACAAGCCGGCCTGGATCGCCGACGTGCTCATGTACAACCCGGCCGCCGTCTACATGGACCTGATCCGCTTCGCGCTGATCGACGGCTACGGCGCCGAGAACCTGCCCACGCACGTCTGGGCGACGGCCCTGGGCTGGGCCCTCGCGGCCGGCATCGGCGGCTTCGTCTACTTCTGGAAGGCCGAGGAGAGGTACGGCCGTGGCTGACACCACCAAGGGACGCGTTCCCACCGTCATCGCCGACGAGGTCCACATCGTCTACCGGGTCAACACCGGTGGCGGCGGAAAGGGCAGCGCCACCGCGGCCCTCAGCCGGATCCTCGGCAAGGGCAAGGCCGAGGTCACCCGCGGCGTCCGCAAGGTGCACGCCGTCCGCGGCGTCACCTTCACCGCCTACCGGGGCGAGGCCATCGGCCTCATCGGCAGCAACGGCTCCGGCAAGTCCACCCTGCTGCGCGCCATCGCCGGCCTGCTCCCCACCGAGAGCGGCAAGGTCTACACCGACGGCCAGCCGTCGCTGCTCGGCGTCAACGCGGCGCTGATGAACGACCTCACCGGTGAGCGCAACGTGATCCTCGGCGGTCTCGCCATGGGCATGAGCAAGGAAGAGATCCGCGAGCGCTACCAGGGCATCGTCGACTTCTCGGGCATCAACGAGAAGGGCGACTTCATCAGCCTGCCCATGCGGACGTACTCCTCCGGCATGGGCGCCCGGCTCCGCTTCGCCATCGCGGCCGCCAAGAACCACGACGTCCTCATGATCGACGAGGCCCTGGCGACGGGTGACCGCAAGTTCCAGATCCGCTCCGAGGAGCGCATCCGCGAGCTCCGCAAGGAGGCCGGCACGGTCTTCCTGGTCAGCCACAGCAACAAGTCGATCAGGGACACCTGCGACCGGGTCCTGTGGCTGGAGAAGGGCGAGCTCCTGATGGACGGCCCCACGGAGGAAGTCCTGCGGGCCTACGAGCGCGAGACCGCGCGGTAGCTCCCCAGCCGTCGACGAAGGCCCCCGCCGAGCAGGCGGGGGCCTTCGCGTTCCCGGCGTCCCCCACCTGGAATGTTCATGCGGTCAACATCGGGCAGGATGAGCCCATGGCAGCGATCTCCGGGGGAAAGACCTACCACCACGGCGATCTGCGCAACGCGCTGATCGGTGCCGCCGTCGACCTCGCCACCGAAGGCGGCCCCGAACGCGTCGTGCTGCGCGAGGCCGCCCGCCGGGTCGGCGTCTCGGCCACCGCCGCCTATCGGCACTTCGAAGGCCGGGGCGAGCTGCTCAGGGCCGTCAAGGCCCACGCCCAGCGGGCGCTCGCCGACTCCATGGAGCGTGCCGCCGAACGGGTCCCGGGCGCGGACGACCCCACCCTCGCCGCGGAGCTGCGGCTCGCCGCCCTCGGCCGGGGCTACGTCGGCTTCGCCCTGGAGCAGCCTGGCCTCTACCGGGCGGCCTTCTGCACCCCGCGCCGGGCCTGCGGCGACACCTGGGCGCCGCCCGGCCGCCCGACCGAGCCCGAACCCGAGTTCCGCGCGTTCGCCCTGCTCACCGAGGCTCTGAACGCCCTGGCCGGGGCCGGTCGGACCCCGCGCCGCGCCCGGCCCGCCGCCGAGGCTGCCACGTGGTCGGCCGTGCACGGACTGTCACTTCTGCTCCTCGACGGCCCGCTCGGCGGCCTCCCCGAGCAGCGCCGGGCCGCAGTCGTCGAGTCCACCCTCGCCCTGGTCGTCTCCGGCGTCCGCGCCGGCCGGGCGAAGCCGGGAAGCTGAACTTCCGCCCTTCTGTGGAGGGTTGACACGCCGGGTGAGGTTTTCGCGGAGCGCCCGGCACCCCGACGAGGCACTCGGCGTTGTACAACGTAAGCTGTAGCGGTGCTGATTCGTGGCAAGTGGGGCGATAACCCCTAGGCATCCCGGGGCGTCAGGCGGCAAGCCCTCCGGGGCGGACCGGTGGCGTGTCCGAAATAGGATGGATTGGATCGGCAGTGTAGAACAGGAGATGTGACGGCCATGACGCGAAATCTCCAGCTCCACGAGGGTGTCGCCGTCCCCGCGTCGGGCAGCGGCCGGTGACGGGAACCCGGCAGGTGCGCCCCGACGCCTCCTCGCGCACCACCCTCGACAAGGCCGCGGACGAGAACTTCCCCGTGGCCCCCTTCTTCCTGCCGCGCGCCTGGCGCGACGACCTCATGGCCGTCTACGGCTACGCCCGGCTCGTCGACGACATCGGCGACGGCGACCTCGCCCCCGGCGGAGCCGACGCCCGCCACCTGGGCGTTTCCCCCGAACGGGCCGAGGACCGGCTCGCCCTGCTCGACGCCTTCGAGGCCGACCTCCTGCGGGTCTTCGACGGAACGCCGCGGCACCCGCTGCTCCGCGCCCTCCAGCCGACCGTGGACCGCTGCGGGCTCACCCCCGAGCCTTTCCTCGGCCTGATCGCGGCCAACCGCCAGGACCAGCTGGTGCGCCGCTACGAGACCTACGACGACCTCGTCGCGTACTGCGAACTCTCCGCCAACCCCGTCGGCCGGCTCGTCCTCGGGATCACCGCGACCGCCACCCCCGAGCGCGTCCGCCGCTCCGACGCCGTCTGCACCGCCCTGCAGATCGTCGAGCACCTCCAGGACGTCAGCGAGGACCTCGGCCGGGACCGGATCTATGTTCCCGCCGAGGACATGAAGCGCTTCCACGTCACCGAGGACGACCTCGCCCGGCCGACCGGGAACGCCTCGGTGCGCGCCCTGATCGCCTTCGAGGCCGAGCGTGCCCGCGCGCTGCTGCACGACGGCACGCCGCTGGTGGGCAGCGTGCACGGCCGGCTGCGCCTGCTCCTCGCCGGCTTCACCGCCGGCGGACTCGCGGCGCTCGACGCGATCACCTCCGCCGGGTTCGACGTCCTGCCGAAGCCGCCCAAGCCCACGAAGCCGAGTCTGATGCGCCACGCGGGAACGGTCCTGCTGCGAGCGCGGAGAGAGGGGTGAGCCGGACCGTGGAGGGACAGACGGAGACGTCCGCGCCGGTGCAGGCCGCGTACAGCTACTGCGAGGCCGTCACCGGACAGCAGGCGCGCAACTTCGCCTACGGGATCCGGCTCCTGCCGACCGACAAGCGACAGGCCATGTCCGCGCTGTACGCGTTCTCGCGACGCGTCGACGACATCGGCGACGGCGCCCTCGCGCCCGAGGCCAAGCGGGAGCGGCTGGAGTCGACCCGCGCGCTCCTCGACCGGATCCGGCACGACAAGGTCGACGAGGACGACACCGACCCCGTCGCCGTGGCCCTCGCCGACGCGTCCCGGCGCTTCCCGATCCCGCTCGACGGCCTCGACGAGCTGATCGACGGCGTCCTCATGGACGTGCGCGGTGAGACGTACGAGACCTGGGACGACCTCAAGGTCTACTGCCGGTGCGTCGCGGGCGCCATCGGCCGGCTCTCGCTCGGTGTCTTCGGCACCCAGCCGGGCGCGCACGCCGCGGAACGCGCCTCGGAGTACGCCGACACGCTGGGCCTCGCCCTCCAGCTCACCAACATCCTCCGGGACGTCCGCGAGGACGCCGGCAACGGGCGCACCTACCTGCCCGCCGACGACCTCGCGAAGTTCGGCTGCGGAGACGGCTTCGCCGGCGAGACCCCGCCCGCCGGAGCCGACTTCACCGGCCTCGTCCACTTCGAAGTCCGCCGCGCCCGCGCCCTGTTCGCCGAGGGCTACCGGCTCCTGCCCATGCTCGACCGGCGCAGCGGGGCCTGCGTCGCCGCCATGGCCGGCATCTACCGCCGTCTCCTCGACCGGATCGAACGCGACCCGGAGGCGGTGCTGCGCGGACGCGTCTCCCTGCCAGGACACGAAAAGGCGTACGTCGCCGTGCGCGGCCTCTCCGGCCTCGACACCCGCCACATCTCCCGACAGGCCGTCAGGAGGCGTGCGTGATGCGGCGTTACGCCGCCCGGCACCGGGCAACCTCGCGCCGCACGACGGCGTCCCTGACAGCGGCGACCCGAGGGGAGGCGGCATGAACGAGCGGGAGACGAGCCTGGAGGGCGCCGCGGCGCACGCCGTCGTCGTCGGCGGGGGCCTCGCCGGAGTCACCGCCGCACTCCAACTCGCCGACGCCGGGCTGCGCGTGACGCTCCTGGAGGGACGTCCACGGCTCGGCGGACTCGCGTTCTCCTTCCGGCGCGGCGACCTCACCGTCGACAACGGACAGCACGTCTACCTGCGCTGCTGCACCGCCTACCGGTGGTTCCTCGACCGGATCGAAGGCGCCCACCTCGCACCCCTCCAGGACCGGCTCGACGTGCCCGTCCTCGACGTCGCCCACCCCCGGGGCCCCCGCCTCGGACGGCTGCGCCGCGCGAACCTGCCCGTACCCCTGCACCTCGCCCAGAGCCTGGCGACCTATCCGCACCTCTCCCTCGCCGAGCGGGCGAGCGTCGGCCGCGCCGCGCTCGCGCTCAAGCGCCTCGACCCCGCCGACCCGGCCCTCGACGGCATCGACTTCGCGACCTGGCTCGGCCGCCACGGGCAGTCCCCGCGCGCCATCGAGGCCCTGTGGGACCTGGTCGGCGTCGCCACCCTCAACGCCGTCGCACCGGACGCCTCCATGGGCCTGGCCGCCATGGTCTTCAAGACCGGACTGCTCTCCGAGCCCGGCGCCGCCGACATCGGCTGGGCGCACGTCCCCCTCGGCGACCTCCACGACACCCTCGCCCGCAAGGCCCTCGACTCCCTCGGCGTCCGTACCGAACTGCGGACCAAGGCCGAGCGGATCACCCGTACCGGAGACGGCCGCTGGGCCGTCGACGTACCGGGGGAGACCATCGAGGCGGACACCGTCGTCCTCGCCGTGCCGCAGCGCGAGACCCGCCGGCTGCTCCCCGACGGAGCCCTCGACGACCCCGACCGGCTCCTCGACATCGGCACCGCGCCCATCCTCAACGTGCACGTCGTCTACGACCGCAAGGTGCTCAAGCAGCCCTTCTTCACCGCGCTCGGCTCCCCGGTGCAGTGGGTCTTCGACCGCACCGACTCCTCCGGACTCAAGGGCGGAGGCCAGTACCTGGCGATCTCGCAGTCCGCCGCCCAGGACGAGATCGACGCGCCCGTCGCCGCCCTGCGCGAGCGGTACCTGCCGGAGCTGGAGCGCCTGCTGCCCGCCGCGCGCGGCGCCAAGATCCGCGACTTCTTCGTCACACGGGAGCGGACGGCGACGTTCGCCCCCACTCCGGGCGTCGGCCGGCTCCGCCCGGCCGCCCGCACCCACGCCCCCGGCCTCTACCTGGCCGGCGCGTGGACCGCCACCGGCTGGCCCGCGACCATGGAGGGTGCCGTCCGCAGTGGTTTCAGCGCCGCGGGCGCCGCGCTCTCCGCCCTCGGCCGCCGCCATGAACATCCGCTGCAGGAGGCGGCATGAGTGTGAGTACTGGAACAAGAGGAGAGACCGTGCCGACTGTGCCCCCGGTGAACCCGGCCGTCGACACCGCGGACGTCACCGCTCTGCTGGAGCGCGGGCGGACCCTGTCCACCCCCGTCCTGCGAGCGGCCGTCGACCGGCTCGCCCCGCCCATGGACACCGTCGCCGCCTACCACTTCGGCTGGATCGACGCCCAGGGCAACCCCACCGAGGGCGACAGCGGCAAGGCCGTACGGCCGGCCCTCGCGCTGCTCTCCGCCGAGGCCGCGGGCGTCGCCCCCGAGGTCGGCGTCCCCGGCGCCGTCGCCGTGGAGCTGGTCCACAACTTCTCGCTGCTCCACGACGACCTGATGGACGGCGACGAACAGCGCCGCCACCGCGACACCGTCTGGAAGGTGCACGGCCCCGCGCAGGCGATCCTCGTCGGCGACGCGCTCTTCGCCCTCGCCAACGAGCTCCTGCTCGAACTCGGCACCGTCGAGGCCGGCCGCGCCACCCGCCGACTGACCACCGCCACGCGGAAGCTGATCGACGGTCAGGCCCAGGACATCTCCTACGAGCACCGCGAGCGGGTCACCGTCGAGGAGTGCCTGGAGATGGAGGGCAACAAGACCGGCGCCCTGCTCGCCTGCGCCGTCTCCATCGGCGCCGTCCTGGGCGGCGCCGACGACCGCACGGCGGACAAGCTGGAGGAGTACGGCTACCACCTCGGCCTCGCCTTCCAGGCCGTCGACGACCTGCTCGGCATCTGGGGCGACCCGGAGTCCACCGGCAAGCAGACCTGGAGCGACCTGCGCCAGCGCAAGAAGTCCCTGCCCGTCGTCGCCGCGCTCGCGGCCGGCGGCCCGGCCTCCGAGCGGCTCGGCGAACTGCTCGCCGCCGACGCCAAGAGCAGCGACTTCGACTCCTTCTCCGAGGAGGAGTTCGCCACCCGCGCGGCCCTCATCGAGGAGGCCGGCGGGCGCGAGTGGACCTCCGAGGAGGCCCGCCGCCAGCACACCATCGCCATCCGGGCGCTGCACGAGGTGGACATGCCCGAGCGGGTCAGGGCGCAGCTCACCGCGCTCGCCGACTTCGTCGTCGTACGGAAGAGATGATCACCATCACCCTGATATGAGTGCGCGGTCGCCGGCCGGTGCCACACCGCCCCCGGCGACCGGCTGACCGGGGGAGCAGAAAGATAAGTCAGAACCGTGGGGGACCCCGGTACACCAACGCCGGACGGAGGGCCC
>NZ_JBSGWV010000053.1:0-43683 GCF_053609105.1 Streptomyces sp. NPDC054975 | reverse complement strand
CCATCATCGAAGCCGGACCCGACGGAGTCCTCTCCGCCATGGTCCAAAACACCACCGACAACACCACCGCCATCCCGCTCCTGCGGCGCGACCGCCCCGAACCCGACACCCTCGTCACGGCACTCGCCCAGCTCCACACCACCACCACGGTCGATTGGCAGACCTACCTCGCCGGCACCGGCGCCAAGCAGGTCGACCTACCGACCTACGCCTTCCAGCACCAGCGCTACTGGCTCGACACCCCCACCACCAAGGGCGACGCAACCGACCTGGGCCTCACCGACACCGGCCACCCCCTCCTCGGCGCGGCAGTGGCGATCGCCGACCGCGACGAGCACATCTTCACCAGCCGCCTCTCCCTCCACACCCACCCGTGGCTCGCCGACCACACCATCGAGGGGACGACCGTCCTCTCCGGCGGAGCGCTGGTGGAACTGGCGATCCGAGCGGGCGACGAGCTCGCAGCCACCGTGCTCGACGAACTCGAACTCGCGGCGCCCCTCACCATCCCGGCCCACGGCGGCATCCAGCTCCAGGTTCGTGTCGGCGCCCCCGACGCGACGAACCGCCGCTCCCTCACCGTCCACGCCCGACCCGACGACACGACCGACGCCCCGTGGACCCTCCACGCCCAAGGCCACGTCGCCGCCGGTGGCGGCGGGGTCGGATCGTGGAGTGCACGGTCAGGGGATGGCACCGGTGCCGAGGTGGTCCTCGCCCCGGAGCGTACGGGTGACGCGCCGCGCTTCGGACTGCACCCAGCGCTGCTGGACGCGGCCCTCGCCGGACACGGGCTGCCCGAACAAGACGGACACGTCTGGATCCCGACCGCATGGCAGGGCGTACGCCTGCACGCCACCGGTGCCACAACCGTACGAGCCCACGTCACCCCCACCGGAGGCGACAACACCGTCTCCGTCGTGCTGACCGACCAGACCGGTCAGCCCGTCCTGACCGTCGACTCCCTGACCTACCAGGCCGCATCCACAGAGAAGTTCCGCAACCCTGTGGCAGGGCACCTCGACGCCCTCTTCCACCTCGACTGGCTTCCGACCGCGCTGCCTCAGCCGGCAGCACAACCCACCTGGGGTGTCCTCAGCCACGAGCCCACGCCTGAGCGGGCCGCCTACTCCCACGCCGAGCACTTCACCGACGTCGAAGCCGTCGCCAAGGCAGTGGAAACGGGCACCGAACTCGACGCCGTCCTGCTCCCCTGCCCGCCGGCCACACCCGAAACGGACGTCATCGCGGCCACGCACAACGTCACGCGACGGACGCTGGCCGTCGTACAGGAGTGGCTGGCGGACGAGCGCCTGGCCCGGACCCCGCTGGTTGTGATCACCCACGGCGCCATGTCCACCTCCGACACCGGCACCGGCACCGGCACCGCCTCCACCGTCACGGGCCTCGCCGGCAGCGCCGTGTGGGGGCTCCTCCGCTCGGCCCAGTCGGAGAACCCCGGCCGCATCGTCCTCGCCGACCTCGACGACGACGCCGCCTCGTTCGAGGCCCTGGGCGCGCTGCTCTCCGCCGAGGAAGCCCAGGCCGCCGTCCGACGCGGGAAGGCCTTCGTCCCCCGCCTGCGGCGCCTCACGGAGCCCAGGCCCGAGATAGGATCCGCCACCCCGACGACCCCCTGGGCCGACGGCGACGGAACCGTCCTCATCACCGGCGGTACCGGCTCCCTGGGCGCCCTCTTCGCCCGCCACCTCGTCACCCACCACGGCACCAAGCACCTCCTCCTCACCAGCCGCAGCGGCCCCAACGCCCCTGGCGCCACCCAACTCCGCGACGAGCTCATCGCTCTCGGTGCCGCGCACGTCACCATCGCCGCCGTCGACACCACCGACCGCGACGCCCTCGCCACCGCACTCGACTCCCTCTCCACCAACCACCCCGGCCACCCCCTCACCGCCGTCATCCACGCAGCGGGCGTCCTGGACGACGGTCTCGTCTCCTCGCTCACGCCCGAGCGGCTGGCAGCGGTCCTGCGGCCCAAGGTGGACGCCGCGTGGCATCTGCACGAGCTGACCCGGACCATCCCCACGGTCTCCGCGTTCGTGCTGTTCTCGTCCCTCGCCGGCATCATCGGCGGCCCCGGCCAGTCCAACTACGCGGCCGCCAACGTCTTCCTCGACGCCCTCGCCGAGCACCGCGCCGCTCAGGGGCTGCCCGCGACCTCCGTGGCCTGGGGGCTGTGGGCGCAGGCCACCGGCATGACCGGTCAGCTGGGCGAGGCCGATCTCCAGCGCATGGCCAAGGCCGGCTTCCGGCCCGTCGAGTCCGACCAGGGCCCCGCTCTGCTCGACACCGCCCTGCGGCTGGGCCGGGCCACGACCGTGGTCACGCCCTTGGACATCGCTGCCCTGCGCGCCCAGCCGGGCAGGCCGCCCGCGGTGCTCGGCGCCCTGGTCCGTACTCCGTACCGCCGCAAGGCCCGCAACACCGACACCGGTACGGGATCGGCCTCGGCGGCCGAGTTCGTGGCGGCGCTGCCGGCCGACAAACAGCTGCCGTTCGTCCGCGACCGGCTGCTGGCGGAGATCGCGGAGGTGCTCGGCCATCCCGACACGAGCCGTATCGACGCCGACCAGGCGTTCGGGTCCCTCGGCTTCGACTCGCTCACCTCGGTGGAACTGCGCAACCAGCTCAGCGAGTTCACGGGCAGCAGGCTGCCGGCGACCCTGGTCTTCGACCATCCCGATCCGGCCTCCCTGGCGGCGTACCTCCACGCGGAGCTGCTGGCGCAGCTGGAGCCCGGGACCGGGCAGGACGAACCGGCGACGCCCGAGACGCGGAAGGTGGACTTCTCGGCCGAGATCCACCTCGACCCGGTCATTCGCCCGGAGGGCGGTGACCGAGCGCCCGAAGAGCCCGGGGACATCCTCCTGACGGGCGCCAGTGGCTTCCTCGGCGCGTTCCTCCTGCGCGACCTGCTGCGTACGACGCGGGCCACGGTCCACTGCCTTGTGCGCGGATCCGACGAGGCGCAGGCGTGGCAGCGGCTGCGCGAGAACCTGGAGTGGTACCGGGTGTGGGACGAGATGGAGGGCGAGTCGGAGCGGATCAAGGTCCTCGTCGGTGACTTGTCGCTGCCGCGACTGGGCCTCGGCGAGGACGTGTTCGACGACCTGGCACGTACGGTCGACGTCGTCTACCACAACGGCGCCACCGTCCACTGGCTGCGGCCGTACGCGGACCTGAAGGCGGCCAACGTGCAGGGCACGCAGGAGGTGTTGCGGCTGGCTGCGCGGCACCGCACCGTGCCGGTCCACTATGTGTCGACGGTCGGCGTCTTCGCCGGCGGCGCGGCGCACGGCGGGCCGACGAAGGTCACCGACCCGACCGGCCCCGGTGAGGCTCTGCCCAGCGGGTACACGCAGAGCAAGTGGGTGGCCGAGCAGATCATCGGGCTGGCGAGGGAACGGGGTCTGCCCGTGTCCATCTACCGCGTGGACGTGGTCTCCGGTGACCAGCGCAACGGTGCCTGCCAGACGCGTGACTTCGTCTGGCTGAGCCTCAAGGGGCTGCTGCAGGCGGGGGCGGTTCCGGACGTGGACGGCGGGCGGTTCCACATGCTGCCGGTCGACTACGTCAGCGCGGCCGTCGTGAACCTTTCCCAGCGAGCGGACGCGGCAGGCCGCGCCCAGCACGGGGACACGGCCGGCCGTACCTTCCACCTCTACAACAGGAGTTCGCTGAGCCTGCGTACCTGCGCGACGTACCTGCGCTCCCTCGGCTACGAGCTGGCGGAGAAGGACCACGCGTCATGGAGCGAGGCGGTTCGGGCCGACCGGGAGAACGTGATGACTCCGCTGCTGCACGCCTTCGACATCATGATCTCGGACACGGACGCCTTCTACCCGCCGTTCGACACCAGCGAGACCGACGCGGCCCTCGAAGGAACCGGCATCGAGTGCCCGGAACTGACGGAGGAACTCTTCCGGAAGTACGTCGCCTTCTTCGTCGAGGTCGGCCACTTCGAGCCGGCGCCGCAGCTGGTCGAGGCCTGAGGAAGACACCATGACCATCACCCAGAGTGAAGCCCTGCGGTTGATGTCCCGTATGGAAGGCGATGTCGCACGGGCGATGGCGGAGGGCGACGCTGCTGCCCTGACGGCGGGCTTCGCGCCCGACGCCCTGCTCTTCGCGGATCAGCGCAGCGGGCCGATCGTCGGGCGCGAGGCCATCGCCGCGCACTTCGGCTCGCTCCTGGACGAGGTACGGGCCATGGGCGGAACGCTCACGTGGCGGGCGGTGGGCGAGCCGCACGTGAGCGTCCACGGCGACCTCCTCCTCGACTCCGGCATCGCGGTGACGACGGTGACGCTGCCCGACGGCACGGTGCACGAGGAGCACACGAACGAGCTTGTCGTGTGGAGGCTCATCGAGGGCGAGTGGCTGATCGTCCGCCAGATGAGCAACAGGGCGTCGCCCCCGGAGCCCGCCCATGGACAACCCGCGCCCGCCCACTAGCGACCCACGGCAACCCACGACAACCCACGACAACCCACGGCCAGAGATACCTCCTGGGCACCTGATTACCTCGTGGTGAGCGACCGCAGGTGCCCCCACCCCTATGTTCGTCTCATGAATCTCCTGAAGGGTTCGGCATGAGCTCCGTGTCCACCGAGGAAACAATCGACCGAATCCCCATGGGTGAGCCGTCGTCGTTGCGCGAGACGATGTCACGCTTCATCACCGGCGTGATCGTCCTGAGCGTCGGCGGCGACCATATCCACGGCATGACGGCCAATGCGTTCAGTTCGGTGTCCCTGGATCCGCCGACCGTGCTGTGCTGCGTGTCTCACAGCGCGGTGATGCACAAGGCGATTCTGGCCGAGCGCCGCTTCGGCGTCTCCGTACTGGGCGCGGAGCAGGAGAAGTTGGCGCGCTACTTCGCCGACAAGAACCGGCCGCTGGGACCCGAGCAGTTCCGCGACCTCGACTGGGAGCCGGGTACGTACACCCGGGCACCGCTGCTGCGGGGCGCCATGGGCTGGCTGGAGTGCGAGCTCACCGAGGTGCACGACTCCGGCGACCATTCCATATTCCTCGGGAATGTGGTCGCCGCCGGCAATGGTTCGGAAACGTCCGGGCTGCTCTTCTTCAACGGAGCGTTCCAACAGGTAAGTGCCGTAGCCAAATAGTGGGAGCATGGGAAGTGGTCACGCTATGGGAAAGGGAATCGGCGAGAGCCCGGAACGGCTCGGAGGAGACGGAACGGAGAGGGCGGAGGGGACGGAGAAGGCACAGGGGGCAGACGGAGAAACTGGCGTCTGGCCGCACTTCGTCGGACGCAGCTTCGTCCAGGCGCTGAACGAGGGCCTGAGCCGATCGTCCACGCCGCCCAGCCGTCCTACGACAGCCGCGAGCCCCGCGCAACCAGTCCCCATGAGCAAGCAGTTGGCCGACCGGTTCGGCGTCACCACGGTGACCCCGGTGATCCGGTCGCTCAAGGCCGCCCTTCCCCGTTCGTCGGCACGGCGGCCCGGGACGACCCTGGCCGCACCACCCCTGCACGGTCTCGAACTCCGGCCGGAAACCGAGGAGATCGCGGCACGACCGCCAACAACGCACCCCCGCAATGCAGGTGGCCCGACGCGATCAACCCCCAACCTCCGCCCGTACGCGCGTTCTAGACTGCACCCCATGAACAGTGGCCTCCTCCCCGGAAAAGTCGTCCTCGTCACCGGCGCCAGCAGCGGTATCGGCGCGGCAGCAGCGCAGGTGTTCGCGCAGGAGGGTGCGACCGTCGTGCTGGCCGCCCGAAGAGAGGAGCGGCTGGCAGAGCTGGTCGCCGCCCTGCGGGACAAGGGGGCCGAGGCCTCCTATGTCGTCACGGACGTGTCGGTGGCCCAGGACGCCGCCCGGGCGGTGGACTTCACGGTGTCCACGTACGGGCGCCTTGACGCGGCCTTCAACAACGCGGGGATCGGCGGCGACCGCACTCCGCTGCACCTGATGTCGGACGACGTGTACGACTCGATCATGGACGCGAACGTCCGGGGGCTGTGGAACTGCCTCCGGTACGAGATCGCCGCGATGCTGGAGCACGGTGCGGGAAGCATCGTGAACAACAGCAGTGTGGGCGGGCTGGTGGCGATCCCGACCGCCGCGCCCTACGTCGCCTCCAAGCACGCGGTCGTGGGCTTCACCCGGGCGGCCGCGGACGAGTACGCGAAGCAGGGCATCAGGGTGAACGCGGTGGCTCCAGGGACGACGCGCAGCGAGATCACGGCGGACTGGTTCGGCCGCAACCCGGGGCTGGAGGACATGGTCAACTCGATGACCCCGCAGGGCCGTACCGCCGAGCCGGAGGAGATCGCGGCCGCGGCGGCCTGGCTGCTGAGCGACCGCTGCCCGTTCCTCACCGGCACGGTGCTGCCGGTGGACGGCGGGTTCGTCAACCAGTGACACGCACGGCGGGGTGGGCGGGCGAAACGCCCTACCCACCCCGCCGTAGCACGCCTCTCCCGGCGCACCGGACGCCACACGGCACACCGCATTCGCCATGCGCGCTGCGCCCTGCGCCCTGCGCCCTGCGCCAGAGGCCATGACCCAGCGGTCTACTGAGCAGTACCACTCAAGTCGACCCTGAACACCCTCTGGCCGCCCTGTAACCCGGTGACCCGCACGGTGAGGCGGCCGGAGGCGGGGAACGGGATCAGCTCGGCCTCCAGCCAGCAGGGCTCGTCGAACTCGACGTACCGTTCGTAGCTGGTGGCGAGATCGGTGGGTACGAAATGCGCCGGGGCGGCCGCGGCGTGCGCGGCCTGGTGGGCGGCCTCCATCAGGACGAGGCCGGGGACATGGTCGACCGGGTGGTCGTAGAGCAGGGTGTTGCCGATGTCGTTGCGCAGCTGCCAGCGGCCGGGACGGTCGCCGGCGGCGAGGAGGACGTCGACCGGATCGGTACGGCCGACCGTGTGCGGCTCGACGGGTGCCGGCACGAGCCAGTTCCCCCAGTCGACGGTCACGTGCTCGCCCCGCAGGCGCCGGTAGGCGGCCGGCGACACCCATCCGAACTCGGAGTCGGCGCGGGCGACGGTGATGCCGTCCTGACGTATGTGCATGTCCATGCGCAGGGCGCTGGCGCCGCGACCGTTTCGTCGCGTCTCGGTGACCCGGACCTCGACATCGAGGGCGGCGGGCTCGACGGGCGAGACCCGGAACTCGGGGTGGACGGTGTAGTTGAAGTCCCACAGCAGCGTCTGGTGGGACAGCGGAATGCCGTATTCGGCATGGACGATGAGAAGGCCGCTCTGCCGGATGGTCTGGGTGAGGACGCGCGGGTCGTAGGGGCCCTCGACCGCCGGTGCGGGCCATTGGGTGGTCAGTGTGTAGAAGGAGTCGTCGTGGCGGGTCCATCCCGTGACGACGACGGATGACTCGTGGTGGAGGTGCACGTATTCCTTCGGCACCCCCCTTGTGCCTCGTGGCGTTTTCGTATGTGCGTACGCGGTTGCCTCAGACACGGTTCCCCCATGGATGTGGCGACGATTGGACAGGTGATCGTCCGCAACGCTGATAAGATACCGGCTCTCCGGTCTTTTTCAAGAGACGTCAAAATCAAGACAAAACCACTTGACATGGGTGATGAGTTGGCAAGACAGGAACCGAAGCAGGAACGGGCGATCCGCACGCGCAGGATCTTCCTGGAGGCCGCCGCCCACGTCTTCAACGAGCACGGGTACGACGCCGCGTCCATCGCCGCGATCGTCGAGCGGGCAAGCCTCACGCGCGGCGCTCTGTACTTCCATTTCACGTCGAAGGAGGAGCTGGCGCGCGGCGTGTTGGCCGAGGCGGTCACCGCCGATGGGGTCCAGCCGCAGACCTTCAAGCTCCAGGAGTGGGTGGACCTGGGCCTGGTGCTCGCCCACCGGCTGCCCCGGGAACCGCTGCTCAGCGCCTCGGTGCGGCTGTCCGTCGACCCCCAGGCGCGCGCGCTGTTCGGCACGCGCTGGCCGGACTGGGTCGAGCTGGGTTCCGGCATTCTGGGCGAGGCCAAGGAGCGGGGCGAGTTGCTCGCCCACGTCGACCCGGCCACGACGGCCCGACTGGCCGTCGGCGCATGGACGGGGGTTCAGTTGCTGACGGAGTCGATGCCCGACTGCCAGGACCTGTCCGTCGAAATCGCGAACCTCTTCGACCACCTCCTGCCGAGCATCGCCGTACCGGGCGTGCTGGGACGACTGGACACCTCCCCGGACCGGGCCGTGCGCCTCCTCAAAGAGGCACGCGGCCTCGAAAACTGAATCGCCGGTATGTTTACGCAGACCTAACACGGCCTGATCGCCGGAACATCGCCGGCGAGAGCAACCTCACTGACCTGCACAGTTCGCCAGTCATCCCAGGTGGCAGGGCATCCGAGGGCCGTCAGGGCTCCCCAAAAACCCCTATACAAAGAACCGGATGAATGGTTTCTTTGTATCGAGATAGTTGTTCGGCGCCAGGACCGTACGAACTACGGGCCCCTGCCGCCGCTCGTCCGCGCACAAGGGGGAGCCATGGAATCCGACTTCGGTCAGCAACCTCAGGTCTCAGCCGAGGCCTCCTGGCCTCCGTCCCGGTGCGGCCGTACCGGGACGTGACCGTCGCGGGGCCACCCGTCGCATCGCAAGACGAAGCAACCCACAGGCAGTTCGACGGCCACCGACCCGTCGAGCCTGCCGGGGATGTCCTCCGATCGACTCGCGCGCGGACGCGCGGAACAGGAGTGTGCGCAGTGCAGTTCAACCTCATCGGTCCATTCGAGATCATCACCGATGACGGCAGGGAATACGCACCGAATGCACCGAAGATCTGTCAGATGCTCGCCCTGCTGGCACTGCAGCCCGGTGAGGCGGCCGCCACGGACTCGCTCATCCTGGAACTGTGGGGAGGCAACCCTCCGCGCAGCGCCCTGCGCACGTTGCAGACCCACGTCTACCACGCGCGCAAGATGCTCGTGGACGAGAACGCCGTCGCCCCTGGCCGTAACCTCCTGGTCACCAGGGCACCCGGTTACGCGATCCAGCTGCGCGAGGACGAGGTCGACGTGAGCATCTTCGAACGCCATGTCCGGGACGCGCAGGCCGACTTCACCGACGGCGCCTACGAGCGGGCCTCCGAGAGGCTGCAGCGCGCCCTGGCCCTGTGGCGCGGCCCGGTGCTGAGCAACGTCCCGGTCGGGTGCGTGCTCGCCGGCCGGATCGCGCGCGTGGAGGAGCTGCGGATACGCGCTCTGGAGCTGCGCATAGAGACCGAGAGCCGGCTCGGGAGGCAGCGCGAACTCCTCCCCGACCTGCGGACACTGGTCAACGACTACCCGCTGCACGAGTGGTTCCACGGCCAGCTCATCGCGACCCTGCACCAGGCGGGCCGTCGCGGCGAGGCCCTGCAGGCGTACCGGGACCTGCACCGCATCCTCAACGACGAACTGGGCCTTGAGCCCTCGGAGGACCTGCAACGCCTCCAGTCCGAGATCCTCCACGCCGCCGCAGGCGAGGTCCCCCTCCCCCTGCGCCGCCGCGACGACAGAACGACGCGCTCAGCCGTGGCCCCCCTCTGGGCAACCGCCGTCGCCAGCTGACGCCCGGCGCGTAGCAGCAACAGCCTGAAGACCTCACGGCACCTCCCCCGCCGCCCATGGCGTACGGGGGAGTCTTTGGCTACTTCTGAGTCACCTCGGTGATCGGGTAGCGTCCGGAGCTGCCAAGTCCGCTTCCGTGCCGCCGCCCCGTCTTGAGGACCTATGTCTGCCAGAGAAGTCCCCGCCCGTGCTGCCCGCCGGGCGCGCCGCTCCATCGACCTGGCCGCCCCGCGGTCCGCCCGGTTCGGGCCGTCTCGAATACCGGACGGTGGAGCTCTGGTTGCATGAGATTTCGGATCAGACGCCAAGAAAGCCCGCCGCCCGAGGTCCCGCGGTCGGAGGATCCGACAGGACCCGCCGCCGAGGCCGTGCACCCCGGCAAGCCAGAGGTCGTCGAGGCGCCCCTGTCGGACCGCGAGATAGAGCTCATCCGCGCCTCCGTCTCGGTCGTCGAACCTCTCGCCGCGGACATGACGGTCTATTTCTACGCGATCCTCTTCACCCGCTATCCCGAGGTGCGGCCGATGTTCCCGCCGGGGATGGACGCCCAACGCGACCGTCTGCTGCGCGCGCTGCTGCGCATCGTCGACCTGGTCGACGATCCGGAGAAACTGGTCCGCTTCTGCGGACATCTTGGGCGGGACCACCGTAAATTCGGCACTCTCGCCGCCCACTTCCCCGCCGTGGGCGAGTGCCTCCTCGCCTCCCTCGCCCGCTACGCAGGCCCGGCCTGGACCCAGGACATCGCCGCCGCGTGGACCAAGGCGTACGGAGCGGTCGCCGGCGCCATGATCGCCGCTGCCGAGGAGGACGCGACGTCACGGCCGGCCCTCTGGCCCGCCACGATCGTGCACCTCGCCCGGCGCGGGCCCGGCATCGCCGAGGTCACCCTGCAGCCCCACACGCCGTACGAGTACGCCGCCGGTCAGTACGCCAGCATCGAGACCCCCTGGCATCCCAAGCAGTGGCGCTACTACTCCCCCGCCAACGCGCCCCGCGAGGACGGCACCCTCACCTTCCACGTACGGGCGGTGCCCGGTGGCTCGGTCAGCCAGGCGCTGGTGCACCGGGCCGCGGTGGGCGACGTGGTCCACCTCGGCGCGCCGATGGGCGACATGGTGCTGGACGCCGCCGTCCACGGCGACCTGCTCTGCGTGGCGGGCGGGACCGGTCTCGCCCCCATCCGCGCGCTGATCGAAGAGGTCGCCCGACGCGGTGGCCGGCACCAGGTGAACCTCTTCCTCGGCGCGCGAACCGGTGCCGAGCTGTACGGAGTGGACGACATGCTGCGCATGGCGCAGCGGCACCACTGGCTGACGGTCAGGGGCGCCGTCTCGGACGAGTACATCCCCGGGATCCGGGGGTCTCTGCCGGAGGTCCTGGCCGAGTACGGACCGTGGTACCAGCACGACGTCTTCCTCAGCGGTCCGGCCGCCATGGTCACCTCGGCCACGGAGACGCTCACACTCACCGGCACGTCGCCGGAGCGCATCCACTACGACCCGTTCGACACCCCGGTCCTGGCGACCTCCTGAACACGGCCGTAGAGCACCGCCCCCCAGCCTCTCTCCCTCCCTGCCAGGAGACCACACACCGTGACCTACCCCCCAAGGCCCTTCGGATCAGCGGGCGAACACCGCCTGCAGCAGCAGCTGGGCACCTCCGACCGCGCCCACAGGTTCTACGACCAGCAGGTGCGCCCCTGCCTCACACCGCAGATGCGGGACTTCATCGGCCGCCAGTCCATGGTCTTTCTGGCCACCTCCGACGCGCGGGGGGAGTGCGACGCCAGCTTCCGGGCCGGCCCGCCGGGTTTCGTCCACGTGATCGACGAACACACCCTGGCCTACCCGGAGTTCCGGGGCAACGGCGTGCTCGCCAGCGCCGGCAACATCACGGAGAACCCTCACCTGGGCATGCTGTTCGTGGACTTCACCGACGACCGCATCGGCCTCCACGTCAACGGCGTCGCGAGCCTCTGCACCGACACCGACCTCCGCGCGCGCCACCCCGACCTGCCGTCCGACGTCGCACCGGGGCGCGACCCCGAGCTGTGGGTGCACCTGAGCGTCGAGGAGGCCTACATCCACTGCTCCAAGTACATCCCCCGCCTCACCCCCGCCCCCACCGTCCCCACCCCCACCCGCCCCAAGGACGCCCAATACTTCACGGGCCCCCGCCACGCGGCCCACCCCACCCCGACCGAACCGACGACGCCCCACCCGTGACCCTGCTCCAGCGGCGCCTCGACCGCGGCCTCACAGCACCAGGGGTGGCCGGTCGATCCGCTTGCCGCTCTACCAGGTGACCGGCAGTGCCACCGGTCCTCGGACGAGTACGTCCTTCTGCCAGGCCACGTCGGCGGGATCGAGGGCCAACCGCAGCTCGGGGAGGCGTGTGGTGAGGGTGGTCAGGAGCAGTTCGGCTTCCATGCGGGCCAGCAGGGGTGCCAGGCAGTGGTGGGGGCCGTAGCCGAAGGCCAGGTGTGGGGGGCCGCTGCGGTCGATGTCGATCCGGTGTGGCTCGGGGTAGTACCGGTCGTCCCAGTTCGCCGCCACGTAGGAGACGTAGACGGCCTCGCCGCGGCCGATCAGGACGCCCCCCACCTCCACGTCCTCGGTGGCGATGCGGGCCTGTCCCACGCCGTGCTTGTGAGGGATCCAGCGCAGCAGTTCCTCCACGGCCGCCGGTACGGCATGCGGGTCGGACCGCAGTCGGCTCCTCAGGCTGTCGTCGGTGAGCAGGAGGTAGACCATGTTGGAGGTGTGGTTGCGTACGGCGTGCCAGCCGTTGATCGCCATCAGCATGACCAGGGCGAGGAGTTCCTCTTCCTCGATCCTCCCGCTCTCGGCCGCGGCCTGCAGTTGGCTGATGAGGTCGTCCTGCGGCTGGAGCCGGCGTTCGCGGGCCAGGTCGCGGAAGTAGACGCGTACTTCTTCCTTGGCCCGCCGGGCCCGCTCGACCCCCGCTTCGTCCTTCGCCCGGGTCAGCACGGTGTCCGCCCACGTGCGCAGGCGCGGCCTGTCGCCCTCCGGCACACCCAGCAGAGCTCCGATGACATGCATGGGAAAGGGAGAGGTCACGTACCGGACGAGGTCGGCGGGCGGTCCGGCCGCGACCAGGGCGTCGATGAGGTCGTCGAGCACGGCTTGGGCGCGGGGACGCAGGGCCGCGATGCCGAAGCCGTTGAACGCCGAGGAGACCACGGAGCGGACGCGGGTGTGATCGGGCGGGTCGACGAAGCTGACCGCGCGGTCCAGCGGGACGAGGTACCTGTTCATGCTGGGCAGCGGCCGGCCGACGATGTCGCGACTGAACCGGGGGTCGGAGGTGACGAACCGGACGGCGTCATGCCGTGTCGCCAGCCAGCACTCCCCAGGCGCCCCGTGCGGCAGCCGGATCCGGATGACCGGTTCGGCCTGCAGCGCCTCGCGGAGGAAGGGGTCGAAGTCGAGTGCGGCCAAGTCCGACACCTCGTACAGGGGGGCGGTTCCGTCCTGCATCACTGGCTCCTCGCCGGCTGGTCGTGGCGCAGCGGTGTGAGCTGCTCGATGTCGTGGCGGCGGCGCAGTGCGGCGATGGCGCCGTGGTCCACCGGCCCGTCGGCGGACAGGATCGTCAGGAGTTCCTCGAAGTAGCGCTCGTGGTCCGGGGGTGGGGACGACTGGAAGAACATCCGGGCCGGGGCGCCGGTGGGGTTGGCGAAGGCGTGCGGGCAGCCGGGCGGGACCAGGATGACCGTGCCGGGCGTGGCGCGGACCACCCGCTCACCCTTCGGTGACTGCCATCCCCGCCAACCGTCCGGGGTGCGCACACGCGGCTCGAAGGCGAGAACGTCGAGTTCGCCCTCGAGGACGTAGAACAACTCCTCGCTGCGCGCGTGGACGTGGGCGCCGACGTCGAAGCCCGGTGGTACGAGCACCTCGAAGCTCGACGCGAAGCGCGACTGCGCGCCGGTCACTTTGAACGTCACATGCTGGGCGGCGGCGCGAAGGGTCCGGCCTTCGCCGGGGGGCACGATCAGGCCGCTGTCCGCCGGTGGCGGGGCGGCGTGGGAGTAGTCGGTCATCGGGTCTGCTTCCGGAAGGGTCACGGCGTGCGGCTCCAGCGGCCCAGCGTCATCTCGGCCGTGATGCCCGGGCCGAACCCGGCCAGGAGGCCGGGCGCCTGGTCGGCGGCGCCCCCCTCGTCGAACAGCCGACGGAGCGCGTCCAGTACGACGGCGCTCGCGATGTTCCCGTACTCGGTGAGCGTGGCCCGGCTGTGCCGGAACGCCTCCGGCTTGACGTCGAGGAAGGTGCCCAGGTCGTCGAGAATCCGCGGCCCGCCGGCATGCACGACGTAGAAGTCGAGGTCGGAGGCGTCCCAGCCGTGCCGGTCGGCGAGGCTGCGCAGCGCGGGGGCGAGCGGCTCCATGGTGCCCGGCACCCGCTTGTCCAGCAGGAAGTGGAAGCCGGTCGCCCGTACGTCGTACGCGATCCAGTCCTCCGTGCCGGGGACGAGGTACGAGCCGTTGCGCTCCAGGCGGATGCCCTGGCCACCGGTCCCGCGGACGACCGCGGCGGCCACACCGTCGCCGAACAGACCGTTGGACAGCAGCGATCCGATGCCGATGTCGGTGGGCTGGTAGCACAGAGAGCAGAACTCGCATGCCACGATCAGCGCGTTCGCCCCCGGGTAGGCCGTGCAGAAGTCGTGCGCCCGGTTGATCGCCGCCCCGCCCGCCGCGCAGCCCAGCTGAGCGATCGGTAACTGCCGGGTATGGGACGGGAATCCCATCGTGTTGATCAGCCAGGCGGTGAGCGAAGGCATCATGAACCCGGTGCAGGACACATAGATGATCACATCGATGTCCGCGGCCCGCAGTTCGCCGTCCTCCAGCGCGCGCCGCACGACCCGCGGCACACGGGCCTTCGCCTCGGCCGCGTACAGCCTGTTGCGTGCCTCGAAGCCGGGGTGCGCGAGCGTCTCGTCGACCGGCTGCACAAGATGCCGGGTGCGCACCCCGGTGTTCTCGATCAGGCGTAGCGCGAGGCCCAGTTGGGGATGGCCGGCATGCAGCGTGCGTGCGAGCTCGAGCGTCTCCTCCATGGTGATGACGTACTCCGGAACCGACACGGCCGGCCGACACAAGGTCGCCATGCGACACCCCTACCCCAACGGCACGAGCGTGCCTCCGTTGACCCGGACAGCTCCTTAACGATCATCAATCGTCCAGGTCACCCGTTCGGCCCCGGGGCGCCATCGCCGTGTCCGGGGCCGGGCGGTCCTCGGGGCCTCAGCCGGTGGTGCCGACCTCGGACAGGCGGAAGCCGTCGAGTTCCGCGACCAGGGCGGCGGTCACCGGGCCGGGCTGTTCGTTGAGGTAGAAGTGACCGCCGGGGAAGGTCCGGATGTCGAACGAGGACGTGGTGTGCTCGGCCCAGCGCTCCGCCTCCTCCCGGGTCACCTGCGGGTCGGCGTCGCCGGTGAAGATCCGGATGGGGCAGCGGAGTTCCGGACCCTCCCTGTACTCGTAGGTCTCCACCGCGGTGTAGTCGGCCCGGAGCGAAGGCAGCGCCATCCGCAGGATGTCCTCGTCGACCAGCAGGGCCGGGTCGGTGCCGTTCAGTTTCTGGATCTCGGCGATGAGGCCCGCGTCGTCCCGCAGGTGGACGGACTCGTGGCGCACCGTCCGGGGGGCGCGGCGGCCGGAGAGGACCAGGCCCAACGGTTCCGCGCCCGGGACGGCCGCGAGGCGTCGGGCGGTCTCGAAGGCGAGGATGGCGCCCATGCTGTGTCCGAAGAAGACCGTCGGACGGCCGGCGAGGGGCCGCAGTGCCTGTGTGATCCCGTCCACCAGCCCGTCGACGCTCTCGATGCACGGCTCGTTCCTGCGGTCCTGCCGTCCCGGGTACTGCAGGGACAGCACGTCGACGCGGGGCGACAGCGCGCCGGCGAGCGGGCGGAAGTAGCTGGCCGATCCGCCCGCGTGGGGGAAGCAGACGAGGGTGAGATCGCTGCCGGGTGCCGGATGGTGCCGTACGAGCCAGCGGTCGTCCAGCGGGGGGAGCTCAGGCATGGGTTTCTTCCGTTTCTCTTGCTGCGAGTTCTCTTGCTTCATGGACGACTTGAGCGGGGGCTTCACGCGCCGGGACGTGGACCGCGGTCACGACGAAGTGCTCGTCGGCCGCCCACCTGCCGCTGAACGCGGTCAGTGTGCGGCCGTCCACCACGGGACCGGGTACGAGCAGGCTCGCGCCGAACCGTCCGTCCGCGGTGAAGCCGATCCGGGCCTCGTCGAAGTCGAGCCGGCGCCCGGCCAGGGGGAACCACGCCTTGTACACGGACTCCTTCGCGCTGAACAGCAGCCGGTCCCAGCTGATGCCGGGCCTGTCGCGGCGCAGGTTCCCGAGATGGGCGCGCTCCTCCGGCAGGGCGATGGCCTCCAACACACCGTCGGGCAGCGGTGCGTGCGGCTCGGCGTCGATGCCGACGGCGCGCACGTCCTCGCGCCGGGCCACCGCGGCGGCCCGGAAGCCGGCGCAGTGGGTGAGGCTGCCGACGACCCCGTCCGGCCAGCACGGCTCCCCCCGTGGCCCGGAGGGGATCGGCGCCGGTGGGATGCCGAGGCCCTCCAGGGCCAGCCGGGCACAGTGCCGGCCTGCGGCGAACTCCGCCCGTCGGGACTCGACGGAGTTCGCGACGATCGCCGCCTCGGCGGGGAAGAGCGCCTCGGGCCCGGGGTCGTGGTCCAGTGTCGCCCAGGACGCCGCCGGCGGCAGGACGGCCCCGATCACCTGTCCTCCCCCCGGACGCGCAGGACGTCCCGCAGCACCCCGCGGGGCAGCCCGCGCTTGCGGTACTCGCGCGGGTAGCCGATGGAGACCTCGTCGAACCGGACCCCGTCATGGAACGTCGTCCGCGGGATGTGCAGATGCCCGTAGACCACCGCCGCCGCGCGGTAGCGCGTGTGCCAGTCGGCGGTGAGCCGGGTTCCGCACCACTGGGCGAACTCCTGGTGGCGCAGCAGCTCGGTGTCCTTCCGGACCAGGGGGAAGTGGTTGACCAGGACGGTCGGCAGGGCCGGGTCGACGGCGTCGAGCCGCGCCCGGGTCTGCGCGACCCGCGCCCTGCACCATGCGTCCGCGGACGGGTACGGATCGGGTGACAGCAGGAACTCGTCGGAGCACACCACACCCGTCTCGTACGCCGCGGCCAGGGACTCCTCCTTGGTCAGGCCGTCCGCCCGGAACGAGTAGTCGTAGAGCACGAACAGCGGTGCCACGACCACCGGACCGCCGGCCCCCGTCCACACCGCGTACGGGTCCTCGGGGGTCAGTACGCCGAGCCGCCGGCAGACCTCCACCAGGTAGCGGTAGCGCTCGTCACCACGCAGCTGGACGGCGTCGTCCCGTGGGGTCCACAGCTCGTGGTTGCCGGGCACCCAGATCACCTGGGCGAACCGGTCGCGCAGCAGGCCGAGGGCCCATTCGATGTCTGCGGCACTCTCGCCGACGTCGCCCGCCACCAGGAGCCAGTCGTCGGGGGAGGTGGGGACGATCCGTTCTTCCAGGAGGGCGCGGTTCTCCGGGTAGGCGATGTGCAGGTCGGAGACGGCCAGCAGACGGCCGGTCGAGGACGTCATCGGCCGACGACCTCCCGCAGCCAACCGTCGACCGCGGCGGCCGTGGTGGCGCAGTCGCCACTCAGCAGCGAGAAATGATCGCCCGGGACCTCCGCCTCATGGGTCGCGTGCTCCCAGCCACGGGCGGCGGGGTCCCCGGGCCGCCGGTCCGACGCCGCCGCGCGCAGCAGCAGCGTCGGTGCCGTCGCCGGTCCGGGTTCCCAGTCGGCGAACACACGGAGGTAGCCCCCCATGGTGATCATCCGGGCGTCGTCGGGCGCCAGGAAGGCGTCCTCGGAGTCGACGAGCCTGCCCGCGAGGACGGACAGACTGTGGCGGTTCTCGGCGCGCGCGAACGTGTCCAGGAGCACCACGGCCGCCACGCCCACGCCCAGCGAGCCGAGTTCACCGGCCACCGCGTGCGCGATCCAGCCGCCCGAGGAGTGCCCCAGCAGGACGGGGGCGGTCCCGCCCGAGGCCTCGGCGACGGCCCGCGCCTGGGCGCTCACCAGGGCCTGCCAGGTGCGCGGCAGCACCGGTTCGCCGGTGAACCCCGGGTGCGGAAGGACGGTCAGACCCCTGTCTCCGTTCCAGGCGGCGCCGAGCGCGAGGTACTCGTGCGGTCCCGACGCCGCTCCCAGGGAGGGGAACGCGAAGACGTCGGAAGCCGCCTGCTCCTGCGCCAGCCTGACCGGTTGCGGCCACGGGGTGGCGTCGTCGCGGGAGCCGAAGTCCGGCAGCAGCCGGGAGGCCGACATCAGCACGTCGACGGCTTCCTCGGTCCGGCCCTGCTCGTACGCGGTACGGAACAGCCGGACGAAGGTGTCGGCCGTCGGGCGCGCCGTGGGCTCGCCGTCGGCGGTCCGCCCGTCGAGGAGTTCGCCGAGGTGCGCGGCGAGCCGGGTCACCGACGGATGGTCGAAGACCGTCACGGGCGGCAGTTCGAGGCCGGTGGCCTCGGCCAGCCGGCGGGCCAGCTGGAGGGCGGCCACCGACTGGAAGCCGGCTTCGGTGAACGACCGGTCCACCGCCAGGGCGTCGGCGGACGGGTACCCGAGGGCCGTGGCGGCGTGCGCCCGGACCAGGTCGAGCAGGGTGGCCGCGCGCTGGTCCGCCGACAGCCCGGCGAGCCGGTCGCGCAGCGGGGCCGTGGCGCCCGTGGCCGCGGTCTCGTTGGCGGCCCGGCGCGGCTGCGCGGGGATCAGGGTGCCCAGCAGTGCGGGGACTTCCGCGCCGGAGGACCGCAGGGCGCGGCCGTCCGGGCGGGCGCCGACGAGGACCGCGCCGTTCCTGGCGGCGGAGAGGAGCCGTTCGTCCGCCGGGCCCTGGTGCGCGGTCAGCCCGAGCGGTACCCCACCCTGGTCGGGGCCCCAGCCGATGAGGGCGGTCGGCAGGCCGGCCGCCTGCCGCTGCCGGGTCAGGGCGGTGAGGAACGCGCCGAGGACGGCGGTGTACTCGTCCGTTCCGCCCAGGACGCCCCCGACCGAGGTGACGAACAGCAGGTCCTGACCGGCCGCTTCGGAGCCGGGACGGGCCGGGGCGCAGAGGTCGAGCACGGCGTCGATCTCGGCCGCCAGCGCGTCGTCGGAGGCTGCCTCCGGCCGGTCCGCGCCGGTGATCCGTACGGTCGTGTCCGGCGCGGCGGGGAGGTCGGCGCCGTCGGGCCGCTCGGCCCTCACCAGGCGGCGGGCGCTCGCCACTCCGTCCCTGAGCGCGAGATCCGGTTCTCCGGTGGTGAGCGCCTGCGGAAGTGTCTTGCGGCTCGCGTCGCTGTCGTCGAGGTCCACCAGGACGACGCGGCCCGGGTGTGCGGCCTGGACGGCCCGTACCAGCCCTCGTACGGCTGCGCCGACCGGGTCGGCCACCTGGTCCTCGGCGGTGACGGCTTCCGCGTTCCGGGTGGCCACCACGAGCAGGGAGTCCGCGCAGCGGTCCTCGGCCAGCCAGTTGTGGAGCAGTTTCCGTGCGCGGGCGACCGCGGCCAGCACGGTCCGGCCGCTGACCGGCTCCGCCGGGGGCACGTGTTCGGCGAGGACGACGCCGGGCAGCCCGGGTCCCTGCGCGGTCACGGCGAGCAGGGCCGGCAGGTCCGGGTACGCGGCGGCGCCGAGGCCGGCGTGCTCCCAGTCCCGGGACCGGTGGGCTCCGGCGTCGAGAGCGCCGAGGGTGCCGAGCAGGGCCCAGCCGCGGGGTTCACCGGACGCGGACGGCTTCGCGACGGTCTCCCAGGCGGGGCGCAGCAGGGTGCCTGGCGCGCCGCCGGCGTCGCGGTTCCCGTCGAGGGGGGCGGCGGCCGCCCGTACGCCGCGGACCTCGGCGACCGGTGCGCCGACGGCGTCGGCGAGCTCGACGGCCAGGGAGCCGTCCGGCCGCCGCTCGGCGCGCACGCGCAGCGACCAGGCGCCGGTGGCGAACAGGGTGGCCCCGCTCCACGCCACGGCCTGGAACGCTCCTCCGCCGGCCGGGGCCAGGGCCGCGAGGGCCGGGTGGAGGGCTGCGTCGAGGAGGACCGGGTGCAAGGGGAACGCCCCGGCGTCGTCCCGGAGGGCGGGCGGCAGGACGACCTCGGCGAAGAACTCCTCGCCGCGGTGCCAGGCGCCGGTGACCGCGCGGAAGGCGGGACCGTGGGAGAGACCGCTGTCGGCGAGCTGCTCGTACAGCTCGCCGGGGTCGATGCCGGCGGCGTTCTCCGGCGGCCAGTGCGCCAGGTCGAAGTCGGCCCGCGGGGGCTCGGGGGCCAGGACGGCGGTGAACCGCCTGGTCCAGGGCTCGTCCTCGGGGGCGCCTTCGGTCCGGGAGAGGCCGGTCAGCCTGCGCCGGCCGGTGCCGTCAGGGGCTTCCACCAGGAACTGGAGGGCGAGGGCGCCGGTTGCCGCGAGCGCCGGGAGCGACTCGACGGTCAGCTCCTCGACGTGCGGGCAGCCGGCCCGGGCGGCGATCAGCAGCGCCGCGTCGGCGAACGCGGCGGACGGCAGTGTCGTCGCCCCGGACACCGTGTGGTCGGCGAGCCAGGTGTGGGAGCGCGGGGAGACGGCGCCGGTGAAGAGCAGGGCCCCGGCCTCGGGCAGTTCCAGAAGCGCACCGGCCAGCGGGTGGCCGGTGGGGGTCGTCCCGGTCGGGCCGGTGCCGCCGGCCGGCACGCCCTCCTCCAGCCAGTACGGCCGGTGCTGGAAGGCGTACGTGGGCAGGTCGACCGGCCGGGCCCGGTGCTCGGCGAACACGGCCCGCCAGTCGACCGGGCCTCCCTGCACGTGGAGTTCGGCGACCGATTCGAGGAACCGGTCGAGTCCGCCCTGGTCGCGGCGGAGGGAGTCGACGACGACGGAGCGGTCCGCGGCGGGCAGGGAGCCGAGGGTCTCGGTGATGCCGAGGGTGAGCACGGGATGGGGACTGACCTCGACGAGGAACCGGTGCCCGTCGGCGGCCAGTTCGCGGATGGACCGGTCGAACCGCACGGTCCGGCGCAGGTTCTCGTACCAGTAGCCGGCGTCGAGGGTGGGGCCGTCCACCGTCTCACCGGTGACCGTCGAGTACAGGGGCAGCCGGGGCCGGAGCGGCCGGACCGGCTCCAGGACCTCGAGGAGCCGGTCCCTGATGGCTTCGACCTGCGGCGAGTGGGAGGCGTAGTCCACCGGGATGCGGCGGACCCGTACGCCCTCGGCGGTGTAGTGGGAGAAGAGTTCGTCGAGGGCGGCGGTCTCCCCCGCGACGACCGTGGCGGCCGGGCCGTTGACGGTGGCGACGGCGAGCCGTTCGCCGTACGCCAGGAGATCCTCGGTGACGCGCGCCACGGGCAGCGCCACGGACATCATGCCGCCGCGGCCGGAGAGTTCGGCCAGCACCTGGCTCCGGCGGGCCACGACGAGGGCGGCGTCCTCCAGGGAGAGCGCCCCGGCCACGCAGGCGGCCGCGATCTCGCCCTGGGAGTGCCCGACGACGGCCGCCGGCCGCACCCCGTACGACTGCCACAGTGCCGCCAGCGAGACCATCATGGCGAACAGGGCGGGCTGGACGACGTCGACCCGGTCGAAGGTGGGGGCGCCGGGCTTCTCCTCCAGCACGTCGAGCAGCGACCAGTCGGTGTGCGGGGCCAGCGCCGTGGCGCACTCCCGCATCCGCTCGCGGAAGACGGGTGAGGTACGCAGGAGTTCCCGGGCCATGGCCGGCCACTGGGCGCCCTGGCCGGGGAAGACGAAGACCACCCCGGCGTCCGGGTCGGCCGTCGCCGTGCCCCGTACGAGCCCGGCGGCGGGCTCGCCCTCGGCGAGCGCGTCGAGCCGGGCGCGGAGCTCCGTGTGGTCGGCGGCCATCAGCACCGCCCGGTGCTCGAAGGCCGACCGGCCGGTGGCCAGCGTGTGGCCGATGTCGGCGAGGCCGGCCGGTGCGCCTTGGCCGAGGTGGTCCCGCAGGCGTACGGCCTGGGCCCGCAGGGCCTGTTCCGTGCGCCCGGACAGGAGACAGGGCACCACGGGTGCCCCCGCGGGTGCGGCGGGTGCCTCCTCCGGGAGGGCCGCGGTGTCCGCGGGCTCTTCGAGGATGACGTGGGCGTTGGTGCCGCTCATACCGAACGAGGAGACGGCGGCCCGGCGCGGGCGCTCGGCCCGCGGCCATGCCCGCTCCTCGGTCAGCAGTCTGACGGCGCCCATCGTCCAGTCGATCCGCGAGGACGGCTCCTCGACGTTCAGGGTCTTCGGGAGAACGCCGTGGCGCATCGCCTGCACCATCTTGATCACACCCGCCACACCGGCCGCCGCCTGCGTGTGGCCGATGTTGGACTTCACCGAACCCAGCCACAGCGGCCGGTCCTCGGGACGGTCCTGGCCGTAGGTGGCGAGCAGAGCCTGCGCCTCGATCGGGTCACCGAGCCTCGTACCCGTACCGTGCGCCTCCACCACATCCACGTCGGCGGACACCAGCCCCGCGCTCTCCAGCGCCTGCCGGATGACTCGCTGCTGCGACGGACCGTTCGGAGCGGTCAGACCATTGCTCGCACCGTCCTGGTTCACGGCCGAACCACGCACCACCGCCAGCACCCGGTGGCCGTTGCGGACCGCGTCCGACAGCCGCTCCACCAGCAGCATGCCGACACCCTCACCCCACGCCGTACCGTCGGCGCCCTCCGCGAACGACTTGCAGCGGCCGTCCGGGGCGAGGCCGCGCTGCCGGCTGAACTCCACGAACGCGCCCGGTGAGGACATCACCGTGACGCCACCGGCGAGAGCCATGGTGCACTCGCCCTTCCGCAGCGACTGCACCGCCAGGTGCAGCGCCACCAGCGACGACGAGCACGCCGTGTCCACCGTCACCGCCGGACCCTCAAGACCCAGCGTGTACGAGATCCGGCCGGAGGCGACGCTGCCCGCGCTGCCGGTGCTGAGGAGGCCGCCGAAGCCGTCGGGGACGTGCGTCAGCCTGGTCACGTAGTCGTGGTGGATGACACCGGCGAAGACGCCGACCGCGGTCTCGCGGGCCGAGACGGGGTCGATGAAGGCGTCCTCGAACGCCTCCCAGGAGGCCTCCAGCAGCAGGCGCTGCTGCGAGTCCATCGCCAGGGCCTCCCGGGGGGAGATACCGAAGAACTCGGCGTCGAAGTCGACGGCTTCGTGGAGGAAACCGCCTTCCCGCACGTAGGAGGTGCCCGCTTCGCCACGGCTCTCGTCGAAGAGGCCGTCGATGTCCCAGCCACGGTTGACGGGGAACCCGGAGCGGCCGTGACCGCCACGGGCGACGAGGTCCCACAGCCCTTCCGGGGTGTCGGCGCCGCCGGGGAACCGGCAGCTCATGCCGATGATCGCGATCGGCTCACGGTCCTTGGCCTCGGCCTCGGCGAGACGGCGGCGGCTCTCCCTGAGGTCGGTCGTGGCCCGCTTGAGGTAGTCGAGCAGTTTGGCTTCGTTCGTGTTCGTCACGTGCAGTCGCTCCAACAGAGGTTCGCGGGTCGGCGGGGGCTGGGGGCCTGCGGTCAGAGGGCTCCCAGCTCCCCGTCGAGAAGGTCGAAGATGTCCTCCGCGGTCGCGGATTCGATGTCGGTGTCATCGCTGGACTCGGCCGTCCGGGCGTTCCATGCGGCCATCAGCTCGCGGAGCCGGGCGGTGACGGCGGCCTCGTCGGCCTCGTCGACCGATCCGAGCAGGGCCTCCAGCCGGTCGATCTCGGACAGGGCGGGGCGTCCGGCCGGCGCCTCCTCGTCCTCGGTACCGAACTCCTCCTGGAGATGCGCGGCCAGGGCGGCCGGCGTCGGGTAGTCGAAGACGAGGGTCGGGGACAGCCGCAGTCCGGTGGCCGCCGCCACCCGGTTGCGCAGCTCCAGAGCGGTGAGCGAGTCGATGCCGATCGCCTTGAAGCTCCGGGTGGCCTCGACCATGTCCGAGGTGGCGTGCCCGAACACGATCGCCGTGTTCTCCCGGACGATGTCGAGCAGCTCCCGGTCCCGGGCGCGCTTGGACAGGCCGGCCAGCCGCTCGGCGGGCGAGGCGGTGCCCGGACGGGCCGCGGCGGCCGCCGCGGCCCGGCGTACCGAGGCCCGGACCAGGCCGCGCAGCAGCGGCGGGACGGGACCTGCCGACGCGTTCACGGCGGCCAGGTCAAGCCGGGCGGGGACCAGCGCGGCGGCGCCGTCCGCGAGGGCCGAGTCGAACAGGGCCAGGCCCTCCTTGGAGGTGAGGGAGGAAGCTCCCGCCCGCTCCTGGCGGCCGTGCTCGTTCTCCCCCAGGTGGGCCGTCATCTCGCTGCTCTCCTCCCACAGGCCCCAGGCGAGGGAGGCGGCGGGCAGGCCGAGCGAACGCCGGTACTGGGCCAGGGCGTCCAGCGAGGCGTTGGCCGCCGCGTAGTTGGCCTGCCCGGGGTTGCCGAACACGCCGGCCGCGGAGGAGAAGAGGACGAACGCCGACAGGTCCAGTTCCCGGGTGATCTCGTGCAGGGCGAGTGCCGCTTCGGTCTTGGGGCGCATCACCTTCCCGAGGCGCTCGGCGGTGAGCGACGGCACGATGCCGTCGTCGAGCACGCCGGCGGTGTGGACGACCGCCGTGAGCGGGTGCTCCGCCGGGATGCCCGCCACCAGCTCGGCCAGAGCCACCGGGTCGGCCGCGTCGCAGGCGGCGATCCGGACGTCCGCGCCCAGGTCCGTGAGCTCGCGCTCCAGGTCGGCGGCGCCCGCCGCGTCCCGGCCGCGGCGACTCGTCAGGACGAGCCTGGTCACCCCGTACTCCCGGACCAGGTGCCGGGCGAGCAGCCCGCCCAGGGCACCGGTGCCTCCGGTGATCAGTACGGTGCCCTGCGGGTCCAGCGGCACGGGAACGGTCAGGACGACCTTGCCGGTGTGCTTGGCCTGGCTGACGTACCGGAAGGCGTCACGTGCCTGCCGTACGTCCCAGGTGGTCACGGGCAGCGGCGCGAGAGCGCCGTTCTCGAAGAGCTCGACGAGAGCGGCGAGCATCTCGCCGATCCGCTCAGGCCCCGCCTCCACGAGGTCGAACGCCTGGTAGCGCACCCCCGGATGGGCGGCTGCGACCTCCTGCGGGATCCGGATGTCGGTCTTGCCCATCTCCAGGAACCGGCCGCCGCCCGGCAGCAGCCGCAGGGAGGCGTCGACGAACTCCCGGGCGAGGGAGTCAAGGACGATGTCCATCCCGCGCCCGCCGGTCGCGTCGAGGAACGCGCCCTCGAAGTCCAGGGTGCGGGAGGACGCGATGTGCGCGTCGTCGAGCCCCAGGGCGCGCAGGGTGTCCCACTTCCCGGGGCTCGCCGTGCCGTACACCTCCAGACCGAGGTGGCGGGCCAGCTGCACCGCGGCCATGCCGACACCGCCCGCGGCGGCGTGGATCAGCACGGACTCGCCGCGCCGGGCCCCGGCCAGGTCCACCAGCGCGTAGTACGCGGTCATGAACACGATGGGGACGGCCGCCGCCTGGGCGAACGACCAGCCCTTGGGGATGCGGTGCACGGACCGGGCGTCGGCGATCGCCGTCGGGCCGAACGCGCCGTCGAAGATGCCCATGACACGGTCGCCCGGACGGATACCGGTGACCTCCGGCCCGACTTCGAGGACCACACCCGCGCCCTCGCCGCCGAGCACGAAGTCGCCCGGGTAGAGGCCGAGGGAGAGCATCACGTCACGGAAGTTGAGCCCTGCGGCACGCACCCCGATCCGGACCTGCCCGGCCGCCAGCGGCGCCCCGGCGTCGGGGGCCGGTACCAGCACCAGGTTCTCCAGCGTGCCCCGCACGGCCGCGTCCAGCCGCCAGGGGGCGTCGCCGGAAGGCGCGACCAGGGCGTCGGCGGTCCGGGCCCGGGCGAGTCGCGGCACGAGGAGGGTATCGCCGCGCAAGGCGAACTGACTCTCGTCGGTGGAGAGCGCGGCCGGAAGCCCCGCCCAGGCAGCGTCGTCGCCCTCCGACAGGTCCGCGAGGACCAGCCGGTCCGGGTTCTCCGCCTGCGCCGAACGCACCAGCCCCCACGCCGCAGCCGCCGCCAGATCCCGCACCGGCTCTCCGGGACGGGCAGCCACGGCACCGGAGGTCACCAGGACCAGACGCGACCGGTCGAACCGCGGCTCGGCGAGCCAGGACTGGACGAGCGCCAGCACCTGCTCGGCGGTCTCCCGCACCTGTTCCGCGGTGCCGACGGTGGCGGCAGCGGGGCACGGCAGGAGTACGACCTCCGGCACCGGGGCGGAGCCGGCGCGCAGCTCCTCCAGACCGGCGTACGCGGTGAACGGGATCCCCGCCGCCGCTAGAGCGCGCGCGGCGGGCGAGCCGATGGCGTCGCCGGCGCTGTCGCCTGCGCCTTCGCTGTCGGCGTTGCCTTCGCTGTCGGCGGCGTTGCCGTCGCCGTTGCCGTCGAGCAGTGCCCAGCTCGTGTCGGAGGAGGCGGCTCCCGCCGTCACGGGGAGCTCCGTCCAGTCGACACGGAACAGCGCGTCCGTCAGGAGGGACTCGGCGCCGTCGAGCCGGTCTTGCGTGACGGGACGGAGAACGAGGGAGGCAATGGCAGCCACCGGCACGCCCGCCGCGTCGGCCAGGGTCAGGGACACCGCGTCCGTACCGGCCGAGGGAGCGATCCGTACGCGCAGGGCCGACGCACCGGAGGCGTACAACGACACACCGGACCACGCGAACGGCAACCGCGCACCACCACCGCCGTCACCGCTGGAGACAAACTCGCCCAGGCCGATGCCGTGCAACGCCGCGTCCAACAGCGCCGGATGCAGACCGAAGCGACCCGCCTCGGCCGCCACCGACTCCGGCAGCTCGACCTCCGCGAACACCTCACCATCCACACGCCACGCAGAACGCAGCCCCTGGAAGACCGGACCGTAACCCAGCCCGACTCCCGCCAGCGCTTCGTACATGCCTGTCGTGTCGACCTCGACCGCGCCCGCCGGCGGCCAGACAGTCAAGTCGGCACCCGTCGCCGCCTCGACGGCGCTGAGCGTTCCGGTCGCGTGCCGCGTCCAGGGCGCGTCGTCGAGGGCGTCCTCACGACGCGAGAACACCGAAACGGCACGCCGCTCCGCCTCGTCCACCCCACCGACCAGGACACGCAGCTGCACACCACCGTCGTCGGAGAGGGCGATGGGCGCCTCCAGCAGCAGCTCGTCCAGTGTGCCGCCGCCGACCTCGTCGGCGGCCCGGATCGCCAGCTCCACCAGAGCCGAACCGGGGACAATCACCTTGTCCATGACGCGGTGGTCGTTCAGCCACGGGTGCGCCCGCAGCGACAGCCGGGACGTGAACATCACGCCGTCGGAGTCGGGCAGAGCGATCGAGGCGCCCAGCAGCGGGTGCCCGGCGGACTTGAGGCCGACGGACTCGACGTCCTGCGTGGCGCCCTCGGCGTCCTCCAGCCAGAACCGCTGCCGCTGGAAGGCGTACGTCGGCAGCTCGACGCGGCGCGCGCCGGACTCGGCGAAGAAGGAGTCCCAGTCGACGGACACGCCACTGATGGCTTCCCAGTCGAGGTCCACACCACGGCGGTGCAGCTCCGAGACCGCCTTGGTGATGCTCTGCGTCTCAGGCTGCTCGCGGCGGAGCGCGGGGACGAGGATCGCGTCGGTGTCCTCGGGCAGGCAGGTTCGGGCCATGGCGGTCAGGACGCCATCGGGGCCCAACTCGACGTACGCGCTCGCCCCTTCGGCGTCGAGTGTGCGTATCGCGTCGTGGAAGCGGACCGCTTCGCGGACGTGTCGGACCCAGTACTCGGGGTCGGCTATCTCCTCCGACACGACCGTGCCGGTCAGTGCCGACACGAAGGTGATCTGCGGCGTCTGGAAGTCCAGGCCTTCGACGACCTCGCGGAAGGCGTCCAGCATCGGATCCATCAACGGCGAGTGGAAGGCATGGCTGACGCGCAGCCGCTTCGACCGCACCCCCGCAGCCGTCAACCTCTCCACCACGCCCGCCACGGCGTCCTCGGCACCGGAGATCACCACCGCGTCAGGGCCGTTGACGGCCGCGATCGCCGCACCCTCCACCAGGAGAGGAGCAACCCGCTCCTCACCGGCCTGGACGGCGACCATCACGCCGCCCTCGGGCAGTGCCTCCATCAGCCCGCCACGTGCCGCTACGAGCACTGCGGCGTCCTTCAACGACAGGACACCCGCAGCGTGTGCGGCCGCGATCTCGCCGACCGAATGCCCGGCCACGAAGGAAGTGCGCACACCCCACGACTCCACCAGACGGAACAACGCCACCTCAACGGCGAACAACGCCGGCTGGGTAAAGCCGGTGCGATCCAGCAGGTCCTGCTCCTCGAAGACGACCTGCTTCAGGCCACGGCCACCGCCCAGCAGCGGGTCGAGCTCGGCGCACACCTCGTTAAACGCCTCCGCGAACACCGGAAACGCCTCGTACAAACCACGGCCCATACCCAACCGCTGCGCACCCTGACCCGTGAATAGCAAGGCGAGTCGAGCGCCTGCCGAGTCCACGGCGGGCGTGACGTTCGACGTCGCGCCATCGCGGCCCAGGCTCCGCAGACCATCGAGCAACTCGGCGCGATCACGCCCGACGACCACCGCACGGTGGTCCATCGCGCTCCGGGCCATCAGCGAGGAGGCCACATCGGTCACGCTCAGCTCGGGACGTGCCTCTACGAACTCCAGCAGGCGCGAAGCCTGCGCCCGCAGCGCCTCCGCCGACCGACCCGACAGCATCCACGGAACCAGCGCGCCGTTGCCGGACTCGCCCTCTGCAGTCGGCCGCTTCATCGGAGCTTCTTCGGGGGCCTGCTCAAGGATGATGTGGGCGTTGGTTCCGCTGATGCCGAACGAAGAGACAGCCGAACGGCGGGGGCGATCCTGCTCCGGCCAGGCTTGCTGCTCGGTCAGCAGCTCGACCGCGCCGGCGGTCCAGTCGATCTGGGAGGACGGCTCCTCGACGTGGAGCGTGCGGGGCAGGACGCCGTGGCGCATCGCCTGCACCATCTTGATCACACCCGCCACCCCGGCCGCCGCCTGCGTGTGGCCGATGTTGGACTTCACCGAACCCAGCCACAGGGGCTGGTCCTTGGGGCGGTCCTGGCCGTAGGTGGCGAGCAGGGCCTGCGCCTCGATCGGGTCGCCGAGCTTCGTACCCGTACCGTGCGCCTCGACAGCATCGACGTCGGCCGTCGTCAGACCCGCACTCTCCAACGCCTGCCGGATCACCCGCTGCTGCGACGGACCGTTCGGCGCCGTCAGACCATTACTCGCACCGTCCTGGTTCACGGCCGAACCACGCACCACCGCCAGCACCCGATGACCGTTGCGGACCGCGTCCGACAGCCGCTCCACCAGCAGCATGCCGACACCCTCACCCCAGCCCGTACCGTCGGCGCCCTCGGCGAACGACTTGCACCGGCCGTCGGGCGCCAGGCCGCGCTGCCGGCTGAACTCGACGAAGGTCCCCGCCGAGGACATGACCGTCACGCCGCCGGCGAGGGCCATGGTGCACTCGCCGCGCCGGAGCGCCTGCGCCGCCAGGTGCAGCGCCACCAGGGAGGAGGAGCAGGCCGTGTCGACCGTCACTGCCGGACCTTCGAGTCCGAACAGGTAGGAGACCCGGCCCGAGGCGACACTGCCGCTGCTGGCTGTGCCACGGAAACCCTCCAGGCCCTCCGGCACGGAGCGCAGCCTGGTCAGGTAGTCGCGGTACATCAGGCCGGCGAAGACGCCGGTGCGGGAGCCCTTGAGGGACTTCGCGTCGATGCCCGCCCGCTCGATGGCTTCCCAGGCGGCTTCCAGGAGGAGCCGCTGCTGCGGGTCCATGGCGAGTGCCTCACGGGGCGAGATCCCGAAGAACTCGGCGTCGAAGTCGGCGACGTCATGCAGGAAGCCGCCCTCCCGGGTGTAGGAGGTGCCTCGGTGCTCCGGGTCCGGGTGGTAGATGGCCTCCAGGTCCCAGCCGCGGTTGTCCGGGAAGGACGAGATCCCGTCCGTACCCTCGGACACCAGGCGCCACAGATCCTCGGGGGACTCCACACCACCCGGGTAACGGCAGCTCATGCCGATGATCGCGATCGGCTCGTCGTCCGCCACCGCCGTCGTGTCCGCGGCCGCGCCCGTCGCATCGGTGCCGAGGATCTCCGAGCGGAGGTACTCGGTCAGGGCGGCGGGAGTCGGGTAGTCGAAGACGAGTGTCGCGGGCAGGGTGAGGCCGGTGACGGGGCCGAGGGCGTTGCGGAGGTCGACCGCGGTGAGTGAGTCGAACCCCAGCTCGCGGAAGGCCCGCTCGGGGTCCACCGTCTCTCCGCCCGCGTAGCCGAGGACGGCCGCGACATGGCTCCGTACGAGGTCGAGCAGGGTTGCGTCGCGCTGCTCCTCCGGGAGTGCGAGCAGCTGCTGCCGCAGGGAGGTGTCGGTGTCGGCCTTCGCCGAGGAGGCGGTCGTGCGCCGGCGGGATGTCGTGACCAGGTTCCGGAGGAGGGCGGGTATCTCAGTCCGGCCACGTAGGACGCGCAGGTCCAGGGGGGCCGGAACCAGCAGCGCCGCATCGACCCCCAGCGCCGCATCGAACAGCGCCAGCCCCTGCGCCTCGCCCAGAACCCGAACGCCCGAGCGTTCGACGCGCCGCACGTCGGCGTCCGACAGCCCGCCGCCCATACCGCCGACGCCGTCCCACAGGCCCCACGCCAACGACAGACCCGGCAGACCCTGGCCACGCCGGAACTCCATGAACGCGTCCAGGAAGCTGTTCGCCGCCGCATACCCGCCCTGCCCCGCACCACCGAACACACCGGCGACGGAGGAGAACACCACGAACGCGGACAGGTCCAAGCCGGCCGTCAGCTCGTGGAGATGGACCACCGCGTCCACCTTCGGCGCCAGAACGGCGCTCACGCGCTCCGCCGTCAGCTCGGTGACGACACCGTCGTCGAGCACACCCGCCACATGCACCACTGCCGACAACGGACGGTCCGCGGGCAGAGCGGCAAGGACCTCAGCCAGCGCCGAACGGTCCGTCACGTCACAAGCAACCACATGCGCCGAAGCACCCAGCTCCGCGAGCTCCTCCACCAACTCACGTGCGCCCGGAGCCTCCAGACCCCTACGGCTCGTCAGCAGCAGATCACGTACCCCGTGACCGGACACGAGGTGCCGGGCGAACACCGCACCCAGACCACCCGTACCACCCGTCACCAACACCGTGCCCGAACCGAACCCAACACCCGAATCCGCACCCGCACCCGCACCCGAGCTCGGCGACACGCGACCAAGACGCGGCACGAACACCGCACCCCCACGCACCGCCAACTGACCCTCACCACTACCGACCGCCGCACTGAGCGCGGCCGGGACCAGACCCCAGGCAGACTCCTCATCCGCCACGTCCAGCAACACCAGCCGGTCCGGGTTCTCCGCCTGCGCCGAACGCACCAGACCCCACACCGCAGCCGCCGCCAGATCCCCGGCCTCGTCAGCAGCGCCGGTCGACACCAACACCAGCCGAGAATCGGCAAACCGTTCATCGGCAAGCCACGACTGGACCGCGCCCAGAGCCCACTCGACCGTCTCCCGCACCTGTTCCGCGGTGCCGACGGCATCGGTGGCGGCGCACGGCAGGAGCACGACCTCCGGCACCGGGGCGGAGTCGGCGCGCAGCTCCTCCAGACCGGCGTACGCGGTGAACGGGATCCTCGCCCCCGCCAGCCCGCGCCCGACGGACGAGCCGTCATCGCCAAGCAGCCCCCAGCTCGTGTCGGACGAGGTGGCTCCCTCAGCCACGGGGAGCTCCGTCCAGTCGACCTCGAAGAGCGCGTCGCGCAGACCGGCCGCCGCATCGCCGTCGAGCTGCTCGGCCGACACCGGCCGCAACGCCAACGACTCGACGACCGCCACCGGCACACCCGCCGTGTCAGCCAGAGTCAGAGACACCGCGTCCGTACCGGCAGACGCAATGCGTACGCGCAGGGCCGACGCGCCGGACGCGTACAACGACACACCCGACCACGCAAACGGCAACCGCGCACCGCCACCGCCGTCACCGCTGGAGACAAACTCGCCCAGGCCGATGCCGTGCAACGCCGCATCCAACAGCGCCGGATGGAGACCGAAGCGAGCCGCCTCGGCCACCACCGACTCCGGCAGCTCGACCTCCGCGAACACCTCACCATTCGCACGCCATGCAGACCCCAGCCCCTGGAACACGGGACCGTAAGTCAGCCTAGCCGCCGCCAGAACCTCGTACATCCCAGCCGTGTCGACCTCGACCGCGCCCACGGGCGGCCACACGCTCAAGTCCGCACCACTCGACGCCTCGACGGCACTGAGCGTGCCGGTCGCGTGCCGCGTCCACGGGCCGTCCAGCGCGTCCTCGGCACGGGAGAAGACGGAGACCGCACGCCGCTCCGCCTCGTCCGCCTCACCGACGAGGACACGCAGCTGCACGCCACCGTCCTCGGGCAGCACCAGCGGAACCTCAAGGTTGAGCTCCTCCAGCGTCCCGCAACCGGCCTCGTCGCCCGCCCGGATCGCCAGCTCCACCAGAGCCGCACCCGGCACGATCACCCGGTCCAGCACACGGTGATCGTCCAGCCAGCCGTGCGACCGCAGGGAAAGGCGACCCGTGAACAGGAAGCCGCCCGATTCCGCGAGGGCGATCGCCGTGCCCAGCAAGGGGTGACCGGCCAGGCTCAGGCCCAGTTCGGCGGCTGCGGCGGAGTCGCCGATCCGGCCGAGGCCCGCCGGGGCCTCCAGCCAGTAGTGGTCGCGCTGGAAGGCGTACGTCGGCAGGTCGGTGGTGTGCGGGTGGACGTCCGCGAAGAAGGCGGACCAGTCGACGGGAATGCCGCGGGTGTGGAGCCGCGCGACGGCGGTGAGCAGCGATACGACCTCGGAATGGTCCCGGCGGAGCGTCGACACGAGGGCCGTGTCGGCCTCCTGGGTGAGGCACTCGCGCGCCATCACGCTCTGCATGGCGAGCGGTCCGACCTCGAGGTAGGTGGTGACGCCCTCGCGCTCCAGGGTGCGGATCGAGTCGCAGAACCGCACCGCTTCGCGGACGTGCCGCACCCAGTACTCCGGACTGCACACCTCCTCGGCGCTCAGCATCTCTCCGGTCAGGGCGTCGACCATCGGAATGCTCGGTGCCTGGAAGTCGAGGGCCGCGGCGACCTCTCGGAAGGCGTCGAGCATCGGGTCCATGTGCGGGGAGTGGAAGGCGTGGCTGACCAGGAGCCGCTTGATGCGGTAGCCCTCGGACTTCCAGCGGTCGCCGAGGGCGACGATCAGTTCTTCGTCACCGGAGACCACGAAGGCCTGGGGTCCGTTGATCAGCGCGATGTTGACCCGTCCGGCCAGCTCGTCGAGAGCCTCCCGTACGACGTGCTCGGGTGCCTCGACAGCGACCATGCCGCCGCCCGGCGGCAGCGCGTTCATCAGGCGGCTACGGCTGGTGACGAGGGTCGCGGCGTCCTCAAGGGACAGCACGCCCGCGATGTGGATGGCGGCGGAGTCGCCGATCGATCCGCCGGCGATCAGGTCGGGGCGGATGCCCCAGTGCTCGAGCAGCCGGTACAGGGCCACTTCGAGGGCGAAGATCGCGGGCGACGAATAACCGGTCTGGTCGAGGAGTTCGGCCTCCGGGGTGCCCTCCGCCGCGAAGATGATCTCCCGGATGGGCCGGTCGAGGTGCTTGTCGAGCTCTTCGCAGACCGCGTCGAAGGCGGCCGCGAAGACCGGGTAGGCGTCGTACAGTTCGCGGCCCATGCCCGGGTGCTGGCTGCCCTGGAAGGTGAAGAGGAACGCCGTCTTCCCGGCTGCCGGGGCGCCCTGGACGACGGCGGGCGCGGAGCCTCCGAGGGCCAGCGTGTCGAGTCCGGAGAGGAGTTCGTCGCGGTCGGCCGCCACGACGACGGCCCGGTTCTCCATGGTGCTGCGCGTGGTGAGGAGGGAGTACGCCAGGTCCGTCTGCGTGGCCGCCGGGCCCGTCGCGTCCTCGCCGTCCCTCCTGAGGAAGGCGGCCAGGCGGGTGGCCTGGTCGCGTACCGCCGCGGGCGTCTTGCCGGAGAGCGCGAAGGGCAGTGCGGCGGGCGAGTCCGCCGCCGGCTCCGACGCCTCCGTCTCGGTCTCGGCTTCGGGGGCCTGCTCAAGGATGATGTGGGCGTTGGTGCCGCTGATGCCGAACGAAGAGACAGCCGAACGGCGGGGACGATCCTGCTCCGGCCACGCCCGCTCCTCGGTCAGCAGCTCGACCGCGCCGGCGGTCCAGTCGATCTGGGAGGACGGCTCCTCGACGTGGAGCGTGCGCGGCAGGACGCCGTGGCGCATCGCCTGCACCATCTTGATCACACCCGCCACCCCGGCCGCTGCCTGCGTGTGGCCGATGTTCGACTTCACCGAACCCAGCCACAGGGGCTGGTCCTTGGGGCGGTCCTGGCCGTAGGTGGCGAGCAGCGCCTGCGCCTCGATCGGGTCGCCGAGCTTTGTGCCGGTGCCGTGCGCCTCGACGGCGTCGACGTCGGCCGTCGTCAGACCCGCACTCTCCAACGCCTGCCGGATCACCCGCTGCTGCGACGGACCGTTCGGAGCGGTCAGACCGTTGCTCGCACCGTCCTGGTTGACCGCCGAACCACGCACCACCGCCAGCACCCGATGACCGTTGCGCACCGCGTCCGACAGCCGCTCCACCAGCAGCATGCCGACACCCTCACCCCAGCCCGTACCGTCGGCGCCTTCGGCGAACGACTTGCACCGGCCGTCGGGCGCCAGGCCACGCTGGCGGCTGAACTCCACGAAGGTCGCGGGCGTCGACATGACCGTCACACCGCCGGCGAGGGCCATGGTGCACTCGCCGCGCCGCAGGGCCTGGACCGCCAGGTGCAGCGCCACGAGCGAGGAGGAGCAGGCGGTGTCCACCGTGACCGCCGGGCCCTCAAGACCGAGCGTGTACGAGATCCGGCCGGAGGCGACACTGCCCGCGCTGCCGTTGCCGATGTAGCCCTCCAGCTCCTCGGGCACGTCGGTGACGCTGGTGGCGTAGTCGTGGTACATCAGACCGGCGAAGACACCGATCCGCTCGCCCTTCACGGACAGCGGGTCGATACCCGCCCGCTCCAGCGCCTCCCACGACGTCTCCAACAGCAGCCGCTGCTGCGGATCCATCGCCAGCGCCTCACGCGGCGACACACCGAAGAACCCGGCGTCGAACTCCGCCGCACCGTGCAGGAATCCACCCTCGCGGGTGTAGGAGGTGCCCCGGTGGTCGGGGTCCTCGTTGTACAGCCGCTCCACGTCCCAGCCGCGGTCGGCGGGGAACGGGGACACCCCGTCGGCACCGGTGGCCACCAGGCGCCACAGGTCCTCGGGAGACTCCACGCCGCCCGGGTACCGGCAGCTCATACCGACGATCGCGATCGGCTCCGTGGCCTCGGCCTCGACCTCGCGCAGGCGCCGGGACGTCTGACGCAGGTCAGCGGTGACCCGCTTGAGGTATTCAACAAGCTTCGTCTCGTCGGCCATCGTTCTACTGCCCTCTCAGGGAATTTCTTCGGCTCGGAGCCGTGAGGTGGGGAAAAAGGTTCCGCCGCGCCCGGCGGGTGACGGTGTGGTGGTGGCCGCCGCTTACAGCGAGCCGAATTCCTTGTCGATCAGATCGAGCAGTTCGTCTGCCGTGGCCGATTCGATCTCCTGCTCGTCCTCGGTCTCCTCGGGCCCTGCGACGGGATCCGCGGCGCGCGCGAGCTGCGAGAGCAGCGTCCGCAGCCGCGCTTCCGCCTTCGTCCGCAGCGATTCGTCCTGGGCGATCGTGTCCATCAGCGGAAGGAGCGCGTCGAACTGGCCGAGCAGCTCGGACTCGGCGTGCTTGCCGATGAGTTCGGACCGCAGGTGGTCGGTCAGGACGGCGGGAGTCGGGTAGTCGAAAACCAGCGTCGCGGGCAGGCTGAGGCCCGACACGGCGCTGAGGCCGTTGCGGAGCTCGACCGCGGTGAGCGAGTCGAATCCCAGCTCGCGGAAGGACCGGTCGGCCTCCACCGCCGTGGTTCCGGCATAGCCCAGTACAGCCGCGACCTGGCCGCGTACGACGTCCAGCAGCGCGTCGTCGCGCTCCTCCTCCGGCAGGGCCAGCAGGCGCTGCCGGAGCGACTGCTCGGCGGTGATCCCGGCAGCGCTCGTGCCGGCGCCGACGCTACGGGCGACCGTACGGTTCGTCGCCGGGGTGACGAGGGATCGCAGCAGGGTGGGGATGTCGTCCCGGCGGCGCAGCACGGCAAAGTCCAGCGGTGCGGGGACCACCACCGCGCGACCGGCCTCGGCCGCCGCGTCGAAGAGCCCCAGCCCGAGGGGGAGGTCCAGGAGCCGGACGCCGGAGCGCTCGACGCGCCGCACGTCGGCGTCCGACAGCCCGCCGCCCATACCACCGACGCCGTCCCACAGCCCCCACGCCAACGACAGACCCGGCAGACCCTGGCCACGCCGGAACTCCATGAACGCGTCCAGGAAGCTGTTCGCCGCCGCATACCCGCCCTGCCCGGCGCTGCCGAACACGCCGGCGACGGAGGAGAACACCACGAACGCGGACAGGTCCAAGTCGGCGGTCAGCTCATGGAGATGGACCGCCGCGTCGACCTTCGGCGCCAGAACGGCGCTCACGCGCTCCGGCGTCAGCTCGGTGATGACACCGTCGTCGAGCACACCCGCCACATGCACCACCGCCGACAACGGACGGTCCGCGGACACACCCGCCAGAACATCCGCGAGCGCCGAACGGTCCGTCACATCACAAGCAGCCACCCGAACCGACGCACCAAGCCCAGTCAGCTCCTCCACCAACTCACGCGCGCCCGGCGCCTCCAGACCCCTACGGCTCGTCAGCAGCAGATCACGTACCCCGTGACCGGACACGAGGTGCCGGGCGAACACTGCACCCAGACCACCCGTACCACCCGTCACCAACACCGTGCCCGAACCGAACCCAACACCCGAACCCGAACCCGAACCCGAGCCCGAGCCGGAAGGCGTGCCCGGCGACACGCGACCTAGGCGCGGCACGAACACCGCACCGCCGCGTACCGCCACCTGACCCTCACCACTACCGAGCGCAGCACTGAGCGCGGCCGGGACCAGACCCCAGGCAGAGTCCTCATCCGCCACGTTCAGCAACACCAGCCGGTCCGGGTTCTCCGCCTGCGCCGAACGCACCAGACCCCACGCCGCAGCCGCCGCCAGATCCCCGACTCGGTCATCGACACCGGCCAACACCGCACCCGACGTCACCAGCACCAGGCGTGAGCTGGTGAACCGCTCATCGGCAAGCCACGACTGGACGAGCCCCAACACCTGCTCGACCGTCTCCCGCACCTGCCCGGCCACATCCCCGGCAGCAGACGCCGGACACGACACCAACACGAGACCAGGTGCCGTGCCGCCTGCGTCCACCGCCGCCCGGAGTTCGTCCATCCCGAGGTACGCCTCGACATCGACACCCAGCTGCTTCAGGCCCAGTTCGGCCGACGAGCCGGACGCACCGAGCACCACGCACTCAGGAAGGGCCGAAGTCCCACTGTTGAGTGGCAGTTCCGTCCAGTCGACCCCGAAGAGCGCGTCGCGCAGACCGGCCGCCGCATCGCCGTCGAACTGCTCGGCCGACACCGGCCGCAACGCCAACGACTCGACGACCGCCACCGGCACACCTGTCGCATCGGCCAGAGACAGGGACACCGCGTCCGTACCGGCCGAGGGAGCGATCCGTACGCGCAGGGCCGACGCACCGGAGGCGTACAACGACACACCGGACCACGCGAACGGCAGCCGCGCACCATCCCCGCTGGAGAGAAAGTCGCCCAGCCCGATGCCGTGCAACGCGGCATCCAGCAGCGCGGGATGCAGACCGAAGCGCCCCGCCTCGGCCGCCACCGACTCCGGCAGCTCAACCTCCGCGAACACCTCATCCCCCAGGCGCCACGCAGAACGCAGCCCCTGGAAGACCGGACCGTAACCCAGCCCGACTCCCGCCAACGCTTCGTACATGCCTGTCGTATCGACCTCGACCGCGCCCGCCGGCGGCCACACGCTCAAGTCGGCACCCGTCGCCGCCTCGACGGCGCTGAGCGTTCCGGTCGCGTGCCGCGTCCAGGGCGCGTCGTCGAAGGCGTCCTCACGACGCGAGAACACCGAAACGGCACGCCGCTCCCCCTCGTCCACCCCACCGACCAGGACACGCAGCTGCACACCACCGTCCTCGGGCAGCACCAGCGGAACCTCAAGGTTGAGCTCCTCCAGCGTCCCGCAACCGGCCTCGTCGCCCGCCCGGATCGCCAGCTCCACCAGAGCCGCACCCGGCACGATCACCCGGTCCAGCACACGGTGATCGTCCAGCCAGTCATGCGACCGCAGGGAGAGGCGCGCGGTGAAGAGCATGTCGGCCGAGTCGGGCAAGGCCACCGCAGCACCCAGCAGGGGGTGATCGACAGGCGCGACACCAGCAGCCCCGGCGTCGATGGAGGATCCCGCGTCGTGGATCCAGTACGTCTGGTGCTGGAAGGCGTAGGTGGGGAGGTCGGTGTGCGCGGCGCCGGTCCGGGCGAAGTACGCGGACCTGTCGGACACCGCGTCCTGCGCGAGCAGGTGTGCCAGCGCCGTGACCGCGGTCTGCGCCTCCGGCCGCTCCCTGCGCAACACCGGAACCAGCAACGCCTCGGTGTCCTCGGGCAGGCAGCCACGGGCCATCGCCGTCAGGACGCCATCAGGCCCAAGCTCCAGATACGCGCTCACGCCCTCGGCATCGAGTGTGCGCACCGCATCGTGGAAACGGACCGCTTCGCGGACGTGTCGGACCCAGTACTCGGGGTCGGCTATCTCCTCCGACACGACCGTGCCGGTCAGTGCCGACACGAAGGTGATCTGCGGCGTCTGGAAGTCCAGGCCTTCGACGACCTCGCGGAAGGCGTCCAGCATCGGATCCATCAACGGCGAGTGGAAGGCATGGCTGACCCGCAGCCGCTTCGACCGCACCCCCGCAGCCGACAGAGCCTCCACCACGCCCGCGACGGCGTCCTCGGCACCGGAGATCACTACCGCCTCAGGGCCGTTGACGGCCGCGATCGCCGCGCCGTCGGTCAGCAGCGGAGCGACCTGCTCCTCCCCCGCCTGGACGGCGACCATCACGCCGCCCTCGGGCAGTGCCTCCATCAGCCCGCCACGTGCCGCTACCAGCGTGGCGGCGTCCTTCAACGACAGGACACCCGCCGCATGCGCGGCCGCGATCTCCCCAACCGAATGCCCCGCCACGAAGCCCGGGCGCACACCCCAGGACTCCACCAGACGGAACAACGCCACCTCAACGGCGAACAACGCCGGCTGGGTGAAGCCGGTGCGATCCAGCAGGCCTTGCTCCTGGAACACCACATCCTTCAGACCACGGCCCAGCAACGGATCCAGCTCCGCACACACCGCGTCAAACGCCTCCGCGAACACCGGAAACGCCTCGTACAAGCCACGGCCCATACCCAACCGCTGCGCACCCTGACCCGTGAACAACAACGCGAGTCGACCGCGTCCGGCGACACCGGACACCACCGACGCGTCCGACTCACCCGCCGCCACGGCACCCAGACCTCGCACCAGCGCCTCACGGCCCTCCGCGACCACCACCGCACGATGCTCGAAAGCCGCACGGTTCGCAGCCAGCGAGGAGCCGACGTCGGTCACGCTCAGCTCGGGACGTGCCTCTACGAACTCCAGCAGGCGCGAAGCCTGCGCCCGCAGCGCCTCCGCCGACCGACCCGACAGCATCCACGGAACCAGTCCACCGCTCGCGGACTCGCCCTCTGCAGTCGCCCGCTCCACCGGAGCCTCTTCGGGGGCCTGCTCAAGAATCACGTGCGCGTTGGTGCCGCTGATACCGAACGAGGAGACAGCGGAACGGCGCGGGCGATCCTGCTCCGGCCAGGCCTGCTCCTCGGTCAGCAGCTCGACCGCGCCGGCGGTCCAGTCGATCTGGGAAGACGGCTCTTCGACGTGCAGGGTCTTGGGCAGGACGCCGTGGCGCATCGCCTGCACCATCTTGATCACACCCGCCACACCGGCCGCCGCCTGCGTGTGGCCGATGTTGGACTTCACCGAACCCAGCCACAGCGGCTGGTCCTCGGGACGGTTCTGGCCGTAGGTGGCGAGCAGGGCCTGCGCCTCGATCGGGTCACCCAGCTTCGTACCCGTACCGTGCGCCTCGACAGCATCGACGTCGGCCGTCGTCAGACCCGCGCTGTCCAGCGCCTGCCGGATGACGCGCTGCTGCGACGGACCGTTCGGAGCGGTCAGACCGTTGCTCGCACCGTCCTGGTTCACCGCCGAACCACGCACCACCGCCAGCACGCGGTGGCCGTTGCGGACCGCGTCCGACAGCCGCTCCACCAGCAGCATGCCGACACCCTCACCCCAGCCCGTACCATCCGCAGCCTCCGCGAACGACTTGCACCGGCCGTCCCGCGCCAGGCCGCGCTGCCGGCTGAAGTCGATGAACGTGTCCGGAGTGGACATGACGGCGACGCCGCCGGCCAGGGCCATGGTGCACTCGCCCTTCCTCAGCGCCTGCACCGCCAGGTGCAGCGCGACCAGCGACGACGAGCACGCCGTGTCCACCGTCACTGCCGGACCTTCGAGTCCGAACAGGTAGGAGACCCGGCCCGAGGCGACACTGCCCGCGCCCGCCGTGCCCCGGAAGCCCTCCAGCCCGTCCGGGATCGAGGTCAGCCTGGAGAGGTAGTCGTGGTACATCAGACCGGCGAAGACGCCGACCCGCTCGCCCTTGACCGACAGCGGGTCGATACCCGCCCGCTCCAGCGCCTCCCACGACGTCTCCAGCAGCAGCCGCTGCTGCGGATCCATCGCCAGCGCCTCACGCGGCGACACACCGAAGAATCCGGCGTCGAACTCCGCCGCCCCGTGCAGGAATCCGCCCTGGTCGGCGTACGAGGTCCCCGGGTTGTCCGGGTTGTCGTCGAAGAGCGTCTCCAGGTCCCAGCCGCGGTTGTCCGGGAAGGACGAGATCCCGTCCGTACCCTCGGACACCAGGCGCCACAGATCCTCGGGGGACTCCACACCACCCGGGTAACGGCAGCTCATGCCGATGATCGCGATCGGCTCGTCGTCCGCCGCCACCGCCGCGGCCACGGCCGCGGCCGGCCCTCCGGTGTCCGCGCCGACGAGTTCGGTCGTCAGGTACTCCGCGAGGGCGGTCGGGGTCGGGTGGTCGAAGACCAGGGTCGCGGGAAGGCGGATTCCGGTCTCCGCCATCAGAGTGTTCCGGAACTCCACCGCCGTGAGCGAGTCGAACCCGAGCTCGCGGAAGGCCTGCCCCGGCTCGATCATCGCGGTGCTGGTGTGGCCGAGTACGGCTGCGGCGTGCGCGCTGACCAGATCGAGCACTGCCAGCCGTTGTTCGGCGGCGCTCAGGCCCGACAGCCGGGCTTCGAGAGCCGACCCGCTCCGCGCCGACGTTCCGGCGTTTGCGGTGGTGCGGTGGCGGGGTGTCGTGACCAGGCTGCGGAGGAGGGCGGGTATCTCCGCCCGACCGCGCAGGACGCGCAGGTCCAGGGGGGCCGGAACCAGCAGCGCCGCATCAACCCGCAACGCCGCATCGAACAGCGCCAGCCCCTGCGCCTCCCCCAAAGCCCGGACACCCGAACGCTCGACACGCCGCACATCACCCGCACCGAGCCCGCCACCCATGCCACCGACGCCGTCCCACAGCCCCCACGCCAACGACAGACCCGGCAGACCCTGGCCACGCCGGAACTCCATGAACGCGTCCAGGAAGCTGTTCGCCGCCGCATACCCGCCCTGCCCCGCACCACCGAACACGCCGGCAGCGGAGGAGAACACCACGAACGCGGACAGGTCCAAGCCGGCTGTCAGCTCGTGGAGATGAACGACCGCGTCCACCTTCGGAGCCAGGACACCGTTCACGCGCTCCGGCGTCAGCTCGGTGATGACACCGTCGTCGAGCACACCCGCCACATGCACCACTGCCGACAACGGACGGTCCGCGGACACACCCGCCAGAACCTCCGCGAGAGCCGAACGGTCCGTCACATCACAAGCAGCCACCCGAACCGACGCACCGAGCCCGGTCAGCTCCTCCACCAACTCACGCGCGCCCGGAGCCTCCAGACCCCTACGGCTCGTCAGCAGCAGATCACGCACGCCATGGCCGGACACCAGATGCCGGGCGAACACCGCACCCAGACCACCCGTACCACCCGTCACCAACACCGTGCCCGAACCGAACCCAACACCCGAATCCGCACCCGCACCCGCACCCGCACCCGAGCTCGGCGACACGCGACCAAGACGCGGCACGAACACCGCATCCCCACGCACCGCCAACTGACCCTCACCACTGCCGACCGCCGCACTGAGCGCGGCCGGGACCAGGCCCCAGGCAGACTCCTCATCCGCCACGTCCAGCAACACCAGCCGGTCCGGGTTCTCCGCCTGCGCCGAACGCACCAGACCCCACACCGCCGCCGCCGCCAGATCCCGGACACGGTCATCGGCACCCGCCGACACCGCACCCGACGTCACCAGCACCAGACGAGATCCGTCGAACCGCTCATCGGCAAGCCACGACTGGACGAGCCCCAACACCTGCCCGACCGTCTCCCGCACCTGCCCGGCCACATCCCCGCCAGCAGGCACCGGGCACGGCACCAATACGACGTCCGGCACCGAGGAAGCGCTCAGAAGTGCTTCCAGATCGGCATACGCCTCGACGCCCAGCCCCGCGGCCGCCAGACCACGCCCGAGCGATGCTTCCGCGTCGCCCAGCAAAGCCCATCCACCAAGGGACGCGGCACTTGCTGAATCCACGGACAGCTGGGCCCAGTCCAGGCCGAACAGCGCATCCCGCAGGGCGGCACCCGCAGCCCGGCCGTCGAGCTGCTCGGCCGACACCGGCCGCAACGCCAACGACTCGACGACCGCCACCGGCACACCCGCCGTGTCAGCCAGAGTCAGAGACACCGCGTCCGTACCGGCAGACGCGATCCGTACGCGCAGAGCCGACGCGCCGGACGCGTACAACGACACACCCGACCACGCGAACGGCAGCCGCGCACCATCCCCGCTGGAGACAAACTCGCCCAGGCCGATGCCGTGCAACGCCGCATCCAACAGCGCGGGATGGAGGCCGAAGCGAGCCGCCTCGGCCACCACCGACTCCGGCAGCTCGACCTCCGCGAACACCTCACCATTCACACGCCATGCAGAACGCAGCCCCTGGAAGACCGGACCGTAACCCAGCCCGACCCCCGCCAGAACCTCGTACATCCCCGTCGTATCGACCTCGACCGCACCCGCCGGCGGCCACACGGCGAGCCCGCCGTCCACGGTGCTCACCTCGGGAACGACCGCACCGCTGGCGTGACAGACCCATGCCTCGTCCGTCAGGGCGTCCTCCGGGCGGGAGAACAGCGTCAGCGCACGCCGGCCGTCCTCGTCCGGCTCGGCGATCATCAGCCGGACCTGCACGGCGCCGCTCTGCGGCAGGAGCAGGGGGGCCTCGATCGTCAGCTCGTCGAGCCGTCCGGTGCCGACCTCGTCCCCGGCCCGGATCGCCAGCTCCACCAAGGCCGCACCCGGGAAGACGACCTGCCCCATCACCTGGTGGTCGATCAGCCAGGGGTGCGTATCGAGCGACAGTCGCCCTGTGAAGACCATGGCGGCCGAGTCCGGCAGCGTAATGGCACCGCCCAGCAGGGGGTGGTCGACGGTGGCGACGCCGACAGCCCCGGCGTCCACGGAGGATCCACCGCCGTGGACCCAGTAGCGCTGGTGCTGGAAGGCGTACGTCGGGAGGTCGGTGTGCGCGGCGCCGGTCCGGGCGAAGTACGCGGACCTGTCGGACACCGCGTCCTGCGCGAGCAGGTGTGCCAGCGCCGTGACCGCGGTCTGCGCCTCCGGCCGCTCCCTGCGCAACACCGGAACCAGCAACGCGTCGGTGTCCTCGGGCAGGCAGGTTCGGGCCATCGCCGTCAGGACGCCATCAGGCCCAAGCTCCAGATACGCGCTCACGCCCTCGGCATCGAGTGT
>NZ_JBSGWV010000052.1:0-44014 GCF_053609105.1 Streptomyces sp. NPDC054975 | reverse complement strand
CGGGCCCCCCCCCGCCCTCCGCGCGCGGCGGGCGGGGCGCCCCCCCCGCGGCGGCGGCCCCCGGGGGGGGCGCCCGGGGGGCCCCGCCCCCGGGACGAGCGGAAGGCTACTTCTCCTGCTGCTTGCGCCAGCGGATGCCCGCCTCCAGGAAGCCGTCGATCTCGCCGTCGAGGACCGCCTGCGGGTTGCCGACCTCGAACTCCGTACGGAGGTCCTTGACCATCTGGTACGGGTGCAGGACGTAACTGCGCATCTGGTTGCCCCAGGAGCTGCCGCCGTCGCCCTTCAGGGCGTCCATCTTGGCGCGCTCCTCCTGACGCTGGCGCTCGAGGAGCTTGGCCTGGAGGACGTTCATGGCGCTCGCCTTGTTCTGGATCTGGGAGCGCTCGTTCTGGCAGGAGACCACGATGCCGGTCGGGATGTGCGTGATGCGCACCGCCGAGTCCGTCGTGTTGACGCCCTGGCCGCCGGGGCCCGACGCGCGGTACACGTCCACGCGCAGCTCGGACTCGTCGATCTCGACGTGATCCGAGGACTCGACGACCGGCAGGATCTCGACGCCCGCGAAGGACGTCTGGCGGCGGCCCTGGTTGTCGAAGGGCGAGATGCGGACCAGACGGTGCGTGCCCTGCTCGACCGAGAGCGTGCCGTACGCGTACGGGGCCTTGACCACGAAGGTGGTCGACTTGATGCCGGCCTCTTCCGCGTACGAGGTCTCGTAGATCTCGGTGCCGTAGCCGTGCCGCTCGGCCCAGCGCAGGTACATGCGCTGGAGCTGCTCCGCGAAGTCGGCGGCGTCGACGCCACCCGCCTCGGCGCGGATGTTGACCAGCGCCTCGCGCTCGTCGTACTCGCCGGAGAGGAGCGTACGGACTTCCATCTCGTCCAGTGCCTTGCGGACGGAGACGAGCTCCGTCTCGGCCTCGGCGCGGGTGTCCGGGTCGTCCATCTCCTCGGCGAGCTCGAAGAGCACCCCGAGGTCGTCGATCCGGCCACGCAGGGCCTCGGCCTTGCGGACCTCGGCCTGGAGGTGCGAAAGCTTGCTGGTGATCTTCTGCGCCGCCTCCGGGTCGTCCCAGAGGGACGGGGCCGCGGCCTGCTCTTCGAGCACGGCGATGTCGGCCCTCAGCTTTTCGAGGTCCAGGACGGCCTCGATCGACCCCATGGTCGAGGAGAGGGACTTCAGCTCTTCGGATACATCGACGACTGCCACGCGTCCAGCGTAACGGCTCGCCGCAAATGCCAGGTCCTCGCGCTTACGGCTGCGTCGACGTCTTCGAGTCCTGCGGCGGTACGTCGGTCTCCTCGGCGGTCGCCAGGTAGCCGCCCACCCCCAGCGCGCCCGCGACCACGACCGCCGCGATCGAGAGGGTGATCCGGCGCTTGCGGACCGTCTCCGCCTTGTGGCGGGCCGAGCCCGGGCGGCGGGCGCCCGACGGGCGGGGGGCGCGGGCCGTGCCCAGGGGGCCGCCCGCGAGCTCGTCGGGGGCGGGGACGCGCATGGAGGTGTGGGTGTCCCGGTTGGAGTCCGGAGACGCGCCGGGCACCAGGGGCACGGCGGCCCGCCGCGGCGCGTTCCCTCCGGCGGCCGTGCCCGCGCCCGTCGGGTACGGGTCCTCCTCGCGCGGTTCCGACGCCTGCTGCTCGGCGTCGTCGGGCTCGTCCACGTCCAGTGGCGGCAGCCCCGCGAGCAGCGGCAGGCACTCCCGCAACCTGCCGCCGAGCTCCGAGGCGCGCAGCCGGGAGGCCGGGGCCTTGGCCAGGCACTGGACGATCAGCTGCCACAGCTCCTCGGGGATGCCCGGCAGCGGGACGACCGTCTCCGTGACGTGGCGGCGCAGCACCGCGCCCGGGTGGCCTCCGCCGAAGGGCGTGAAGCCGGCCAGGAGTTCGTACAGGACGGTCGCGAGGGCGTAGATGTCGACGGCGGCGCGCGGCGGCAGGCCCTCGACGATCTCCGGGGCGAGGTAGTCCGGCGTGCCGATGATCCGCGTGGCCTTGGTGCGGCCCGGGGTGTCGATGAGCTTGGCGACCCCGAAGTCGGTGAGGAGCGCCGGGTGGGCGCCGCCGGGGCCGAGCGGGCCCTCCATGTCGAGCAGGATGTTCTCCGGCTTGACGTCCCGGTGGACGACTCCGGCGGCGTGCGCGGCGGCGAGTCCGTCGGCGACGTCGGCGATGATCGCGACGGCCGCCTCGGGGGCGAGCCTGCGCTCCCGGTCGAGCCGGGTCCGCAGGTCGGTGCCGCGGACCAGGTCCATGACGAGCGCCAGGTCGTTGCCGTCGACGACGAGGTCGCGGACGGCGACCACCCGGGGGTGGTCGAGGCCGAGCAGGGCGGTGCGTTCCTGGACGAAGCGGCCGACGAGCTCCTGGTCGGAGGCCAGGTCCTCGCGCAGCAGCTTGATGGCGACGGGACCCTCGGGGCCCTCGCCGAGCCACACCGTGCCGGCGCTGCCCCGACCGAGGATCTGGTGGGCCGTGTAGCGGCTGCCGATATTCCGTGCCAAGACTGCTCCCTCAGCGGCTGGCGGACGCGTCAAAGTTACGCGTCCGCAGCCGCCGGTCGTCACTTCCGAGGCGAAATCACCCTTCGGAAGTCGATAAATCGGCAGTACTACTGCCCTGTACCGCCGGTAGTAGTACCACTCGTACCGCCGGTACCGCTCCCCGAGTTCGCCAGCTCGGAGACCCAGTCGGTGAAGGAGGAGATTCCGTCGCCGATGGCCTGCCAGTAGCTCTTGCCCTCGGCGATCCAGCTCTGGAGCGGGGTCAGCTCCCAGATGAGCCAGCCCGCGACCACGAACAGCACGATCGAGAACAGGCAGCCCTTCAGGCAGCCGAGCCCCGGGATCCGCATCGGGTTGGCGCTGCGCCGGCGCGGCGCACGCGGCTCGCGAGGAGCCGGCGGCTGCGGGGCCTGCGGGGCGTACTGCTGCGGCTGGTGCTGCTGGGGCGCGTACTGCTGCGGCGGAGGCTGCTGCTGGTACCGGGGCTGCTGCTGAGGCTGCTGGTACTGCTGCTGTCCCTGGTGCCGCTGAGGCTGGTGCTGCGGCGGCTGCGGCTGCCGCTGCGGGCGGCGGCGCAGGGGGTCCTGGCTCGGGTCCAGGTACTGGATCTGCGTCTGCTCGTTGCGGTCGCGGGCGGCGGCCAGCTGGCTCTGCCAGGGGTGCGGCTGCTCCTCGTTCGGCGCGCCCTGCGGCGGCTGGGACGGTACGGGAGGCAGCAGCGCGGTCGGGTCGGCACCGCCCATCTGGCCGCCGCCCGGCCCGCTCGTGGGCAGGACGCTGGTCGGGGCGGCCGGGTCGAAGCGGCCGCCCGACCCGCTGGGCAGCATCTGGGTCGGGTCGGCGGCGCCGGGGGTCTCCGGGACCGGCGCGGGCGCCGGGTCGGGGGTGAGCAGCGCGCCGACGCCGTCGGCGGCCTCGATCTGCGCGGGCGTGGAGTGCACGCCGATGCCTGCGGCGACCGTACGCAGCCCACGGGCCAGGTTCTCGGCGCTGGGCCGACGCTCGGGGTCCTTGCTCAGGCAGCGCTCTATGACCGTCCACAGCGGTCCGGGCACGGTCGAGGGGCGCCGCGGCTCCTCGCTGAGGTGGCGGTGCAGCACTTCGAGGGCCGTGCCCCCGGCGAACGGGGGACGGCCGGTGACCAGCTCGTAGAGCAGGATGCCCGCGCCGTAGATGTCGACGGCGGAGGTCTGCGGGCGGCCCTCGGCGGACTCCGGCGCGACGTACGCGGGCGTGCCGACGAACTCGTGCGTCCGGGTCAGGCCCGGGGAGTCGGCGAGGCGCGCGATGCCGAAGTCCGTCAGCATCGGGTGCATCTGGCCGTCCTGCTCGGCGAGCAGCACGTTGGCGGGCTTGAGGTCGCGGTGGACGACGCCGTCGGCGTGGCTGGCGGCGAGCGCGTCGGCGATCTGCGCGGTGAGGAGCGCGGCGGCGACCGGGGTGAGCGGGCCGCTCTCGCGGATGTACCGGTGCAGGTCCGGGCCGTCGACGAGGTCCATGACCAGGGCGAGGACGTCGCCCTCCACGACCAGGTCGCGGGTGCGCACGATGTTGGGGTGGGTGAGCCGCAGCAGCACGGACCGCTCGCGCAGGAAGCGCATCACGATGTCCGCGTCGTTGGCCAGCTCCTCCTTGAGGACCTTGATCGCCACGGTCTCGCCGGGCTGGCCCTGGACGGCCGCCTCGGCGCCGGCCGCCTCTCGCTGGCGGGCTCGCCAGACGGTGCCCGTGGCGCCGCGGCCGAGCGGCTCCTCGAGCAGGTACTTGCTGCCGATTGGCCGCACGTCACGCGCTCCCTGCTGATCGTGGTCCTGAGGTCCCCGGGGTTCCTGTCATGAGTTGTGACCCGTCCGGGGTGTCCGACCCACTTTAGTGCCGCCGAACGGGTCAACGGTCGACCACAGGACGGCTGATTCCGGCATCCGACTTGTCCGAAAACAAGACGCACTCGTCGTCCCCGTGGTTGCCGCGAAGGTCGGAAGGCGTACTCAACCAGGCACTTTTTGGTCCACAGCCGACCATTCAAGATCACTTGGAGGCGACCCGCGGGCGGGTTGTCAGCGGCAGGTGCGAGGATGCACACAGCACGTCGCGTAGCGGGTCGGGAGCCCTCTGCGCCGTGCCGACCTGTACCGGACGACGCGTCCGTGCCGGGTGGGGGGAGGCACCGGGCGGTCCCCCTGCCGGGCACCACGCGCAGAAGGGACCGCTGACGGCGATGCAGATCCGGCTGACCGTCCTCGCGCCGCACGCCGGGCACGGCGCCGGCCGCGCCTGCGACGTGCTTGTCACCGCCCCGGCGGGGACGGCCCTGGCCGCCGTGGCCTCCGGTCTCGCCGCGGCCGTCTCCGGCCCGGACACGTCCCTGTCCGGTTCCACCGTGCTGTACGCGGGCCGGGAGCGGCTCGACGCGCGCCGCTGCTCGCTCGGAGAGCCCCCGCTGGTCGACGGCGCGATCCTCACGCTCCACGTCCCCGGCGAGGACGACCACCCGGGCGAGGACGCCTCGGCCCGGCTCCACGTGGTCGCGGGGCCCGACGCCGGCGGCGTGCACCTGCTGCACCGCGGTCCGATCAGAATCGGTCGTTCCATGGACGCGGACGTCCCGCTCGACGACCCGGACGTCTCGCGTGTCCACTGCACGGTGACGGTCGGGCACGACGGTCGCGTCACCGTCGCGGACCTGGGCTCGACGAACGGCACGACGCTGGACGGCGCCCCGGTCGGCGACCGCCCGGTCCGGCTGTCCCCGGGCGCCCTCCTGCGCCTCGGCGAGTCCGCCGTCCGCCTGACGGGCCCGGAGGACGGCGGCGCGGACTCCCTGCCGACGACCCCGGACGGCGAGGGCCACCTACGGGTGGAGCTGGGGGCGGGTGCGGCGGACGGGCACGACTCGGCTGCGAAGGCCGGCTCCGACCGGTACGGGACGGGCAGGGGTACGGGCACGAATTCGGGCCCAGGCACGGGCACGGCTCTGGACGGCGACAGCCCGTACGGCCAGGACTCACGGGACGCGACCCACGCGGGCTCACCCACGCACGCGCGCGCCGACGAGTTCGCGGACGGCGGCGAGGGCCCGGGCGAGGCGCACAGCAGGACCCGGCAGACCGAGCGCCCCACGGCCGCGCCGCGCGGCAGGCGCGGGATAGGAGCATGGGCCCGCCGCTTCGCCGGGGCCAGGGACGACGTCCAGCTCCCGGGCGCGGGCGACTTGGGTGCGGAGACCTCGCCCCGGCCCGGCGCGGGCCCGGCCGCCGGTCCCGCCGCGCCGACGGCCGAGACCTGGCCGGACCCGGCGGCCGTGCTGCTCACGGCGCTCGGTCCTGGCCCTCGGCTCTGGGAGCGCGGGGCGGACCATCCCGAGGCCCTCGTCGTCCGGCTCGGCACGACCGACCGGGCGGAGCTGTCCGGGGTGCCTGTCACTGTCGGGCTGCGCGAAGCGGGGTCGCTCGGGCTCGCGGGCCCCGGCGCGCGACTGGCCGGGCTCGCCCGCTCCGTGGTGGCCCAGCTCGCCGCCCTCCACTCCCCCTCCGACCTGGAGATCGTGCTGATCAGCGCGGACCGCGGGCGCTCCCTGGAGGAGCGGCGGCGGGCCTGGGGCTGGCTCGGCTGGCTCCCGCATCTGCGCCCGGCGCACGGCCAGGACTGCCGCCTGCTCCTCGCGTACGACCGCGACCAGGCCCATGCCCGTACGGCGGAGCTGACCCGGAGGCTCGACGACGGGCCGCTCGGGCCCGGCTGGCCGAGCGCCGACCGGGCGACGATCGCCGAGGCGGCGGCGCGGTACGAAGGGCCGGTCACGGTCGTGATCGTGGACGGCGACCCCGGCTCCGCGGCGCTGCGCGAGACCACCGCGCGGCTCGCCGGGGCGGGTGCGGCCGCCGGTATCCACCTGCTGTGCCTGGCCGAGGCACCGGCCGCGTCGCCCGTGTCTCCGGTCGCAGCGACGTACGAGAGCGCGTGCGCGGCCTCGCTCGCGTTCCGCGAGTGCGGGGCGGTCGCCCTGCTGAGCGGCGACGTGGCGACGGCGCTGCGACTGCTGCGTACGGCGGGTGGCCGGGCGGCGGGCCACGGGACCGTGGGCGTGGTGGACGCCGTGTCGGTGGCCTGGGCGGAGCGTTTCGGGCGGGCGCTCGCCCCCCTGCGTACGGACGCACCCGCCGCGCGGGGGCGGACGGCCGCGACGGCGCTGCCCCGGTCCGCGCGGCTCCTGGACGAGCTGGGTCTTGCCCGGGCCACACCCGCGTCGCTGCTGACGCGGTGGGCCGCGGCCGGAGACGGTACGGCGGTTCTGGGAGCCGGGCCGCGCGGCCCGGTCTCGGTCGATCTGACGGACGAAGGGCCCCATCTCCTGATCGAGGGGCCCGCGGGCAGCGGGCGCACGGAGCTGCTGCGCTCGATCGCGGCGTCCCTGGCGGCCGGCGGCCGCCCGGACCGGCTGGGGCTGCTCCTTGTGGACGGCGCGGGCGGTGAGCGCGGCGAAGGGCTCGCGGCCTGTACGGAGCTGCCGCACGTCACCGAGCACCTGGTGGCGTCCGACCCGGTGCGGATGCGTGAGTTCGCCCAGGCGCTGGGCGCGGAGCTGAAGCGCCGGGCGGAGATCCTGGGCGACGGCCACTTCGCGGACCGCCAGGCGGCGGCGCGCCTGATCGGCCAGCGTGCGCCGAGCGCGGCGGAGACCCTGCCCCCCGGCGCCCGCACGACGGCCCGCATCCCCGACGCCCGCACCCCCGAACCGCCCGACCGCCCCATCGGCCGCACCCTCCGCACCGGCGACGGCCCCGTAGGCGACTGCCCAGGCCCCACCGACACCCCGCCCGCCCGCACCCCGCACCCGGGCGCGGAGGACCTCCCGTACATCCCGAGCGGCAGAACCGCGCGCACGGGCGGCGAGGGCACGACCGGCGACCGCCCCAGCGGCAGGACGACGCGCGGCGGCGCGGAGGGCACGATCGGCGACCGCCCCAGCGGCAGGACCGTTCGCACGGGCGCCGACGACGTGACGTACCAGCCCAGCGGCCGAACGCCCCGCACAGGCGACGGAGCCCGTGCCGGCGGCCGAACGCAGCGCTCGGGCGTCGATGACCTCACGTACCTGCCCAGTGCGCGGCCGCCGGTCACCGGGGCCGGTGACCTCACCGATCGCCCGAGCGGCAGGACGTCCCGGCAGGGCGCGGGCGCGGACGACCTCACGTACCGCCCGAGCGGGCGGACGCACCGCGCCGACGCCGACGACCTCGCCGACCGCCCCAGCGGGCGGGTTCAGCGGCTCGGCGGTGCCGAGGATCTCGTGGAGCGGGGATCCGGTCGGACGCCCCGGCCGGGCGGGGAGCCCGACGCGCGCCGGACGCCCGACGCCCCACGGCCGGTGGACGCGGGCCGGACGGCCGACGTGCCGCAGACGCCCGACGCGCCCCAGGCCTCGGACGCCCACCGCGCATGGCCCCACACCGGCGACGACGCCGCCGCGCTGCCGCGCCTCGTCGTGCTGGTCGACGACTTCGACGCGCTCGTAGCGCCCGCGCTCGGTTCGCCCGGGCGGCCCGCCGCCGGGTCCGTCGTACGGGCGCTGGAAGCCGTCGCGCGCGGCGGAGCGCGCCTCGGGGTGCACCTGGTCGCGACCTCGTCGCGCCCCGACCGTACGGCGGACACGGAGCTGGCCCACGGCGCCCGGCTGCGGATCGTGCTCGACGCGGCCCCCGCCGCGCCCGGTCCGGACGACCCCGCGCCCGGCCGGGGACGGCTCGGGCACCCGGACGGCCGGGTCACCCCGTTCCAGGCCGGACGGGTCACCGGCCGCATCCCGCGCACGGCGACGCTCCGGCCGACCGTCGTCCCGCTGGAGTGGGAGCGGATGGGCGACCCGCCCACCCGCAGACCCGTCCGCGAGCTCGGCAACGGCCCCACCGACCTGGCCCTTCTCGCCAGCGCGCTGGACCGCGCCGCCCGGTCCCTGGACGCCACCCCGATCTCGCCGCTCACCCCCGCGACGCGTACCTGACAGCCCGAGCCAAGGCCTGACAGCACGTCACGAGCCCATCACGATCGCCCACTTGCCACGGAAGGCGGTATTGCGGGGCCCGGTCCCCCGGCGTAGACCTGAGCGCACGGGACACGCACCGCGCACGTGAGAGACGGGGCAGAAATGCGTACAACTCTTCGTACACACAGGACCGCAGGAGCCGCACGCACCGCAGGAGCCGCACGGACCGCTGCCACGGTCACCGCGCTCGCCCTCGCCGCCACCCTCGCCGGCTGCGGCAGTGGCGGGGAGAAGGACACGGGCACGAAGGAGCCCGGCCCGCCGGCCACCTCCAGCAGCGCCCTCACCCTGCCCGACCTCAAGGGCCAGAAGGTCGAGGTCGCCGCCGTCTGGACCGGCCCGGAGCAGGAGAACTTCACCAAGGTCCTGAAGGAGTTCGAGAAGCGCACCGGCGCCACCGTCACCTTCGTGCCCGCCCAGGACCCGATCGTGAACTTCCTCGGTACGAAGATCGCCGGCGGCTCCCCGCCCGACGTCGCGATGCTCCCCCAGGTCGGCGCGATCCAGCAGGCCGCCGCCCAGAAGTGGCTCAAACCGGTCGGCCCCGAGGCCGAGGCGCAGCTCGCCAAGAACTACTCCCAGGGCTGGCGGGACCTCGGCGCGGTGAACGGCACGCAGTACGGCGTGTACTTCAAGGCCGCCAACAAGTCCCTGATCTGGTACAACAACGCCGCCTTCGAGAACGCGGGCGCCACCGAGCCGAAGACCTGGAAGGAGTTCCTGGCGACCGCCGAGACGATCTCGGCCTCCGGCGTCACCCCGGTCTCGGTCGGCGGCGCGGACGGCTGGACGCTCACCGACTGGTTCGAGAACATCTACCTCTCCCAGGCGGGTCCGGAGAAGTACGACCAGCTGGCCAAGCACGAGATCAAATGGACGGACGCGTCCGTCAAGCAGGCTCTCACCACCCTCGCCGAGCTGTTCGGCAAGCCGCAGCTGATCGCGGGCGGCGCGGACGGCGCGCTGCAGACGGAGTTCCCCGTCTCGGTCACGCAGACCTTCACCGGCGGCGACCAGCCCAAGGGCGCCATGGTCTTCGAGGGCGACTTCTCGGCCATCAACATCGCGCAGACCAGCGCGAAGATCGGTACGGACGCGAAGGTGTTCCCGTTCCCCGCGGTGGGGGCGGAGTCCCCGGTCGTCACGGGCGGCGACGCGGCGGTGGCCCTGAAGGACACCAAGGGCGCCCAGGCCCTGCTGACCTTCCTCGCCTCCCCCGACGCGGCCGCGATCTGGGCGGGCGCGGGCGGCTTCCTCTCGCCCAACAAGAACCTGGACCTGAGCGCGTACCCGAACGACGTCCAGCGCGAGATCGCCAAGGCGCTCCTGGAGGCCGGGGACGACTTCCGCTTCGACATGTCGGACCAGATGCCGCAGTCCTTCGGCGGCACGCCCGGCAAGGGCGAGTGGAAGGCGCTGCAGGACTTCCTGAAGAACCCGAAGAACATCGCGGGAACGCAGGCGCGGCTCGAGGCCGACGCCGCCAAGGCGTACAAGAGCTGACGCCATGGCGACCGCGTCCAGGGCCCCCAAGGCCCGCACGGTCACGGGCACCCGCAGGACGATCGCGGCGGGGTTCCTCCTCCCCGCCCTGGTCCTGCTCGGCGCGCTCGTCGTCTACCCGATCGGGTACTCCGTCCAGCGCTCGTTCTTCGACAAGTCCGGGGACTCCTTCGCGGGCTTCGACAACTACATAGCCCTCTTCACCGACGACACGATCCTCACCGCCGTCCGCAACAACGCGATCTGGGCGGTGGTCGCCCCGACCGTCGCGACCGTCCTCGGCCTGATCTTCGCGGTGCTCACCGAACGGGTGCGCTGGGGCACGGCGTTCAAGCTGATCGTCTTCATGCCCATGGCGATCTCGATGCTGGCGGCCGGGATCATCTTCCGGCTGGTCTACGAGCAGGACCCGGACCGGGGCGTGGCCAACGCCGTCTGGGTCGGCGTCCACGACACCTTCGCCGAGTCCTCCGGCTTCCCTCGGGCACGCCCGCTGCCCGTCCACCCGCTCAAGGCGGCGGGCGGCGGCGCGTACATCACGAAGACCCCGGTCCGTACGGGAGAGGTGGCGCGGCTCCCACTGATCGGCGTACCGCCCGCGCAGATGCCGAAGGACGCCCGGCCGGCGCGCGAGCCGGACGCGGCGGCCGGGCAGGACGGCGGGATCACCGGCACGGCGTGGCTGGACTTCACCCGGGGCGGCGGCGGGAAGCCGAACGCCGTCGACGCGAAGGAGGTCGGCCTCAAGGGGCTGCGGATCGAGGCGGTGAAGGACGGGAGCGTGGTGGCCACGACACGGGCGGCTGCCGACGGCTCCTTCACCCTCCCGGCCGCCGCCGACGGCGCCCTGCTCCGGCTGCCCGCGAGCAACTTCCGCGAGCAGTACAACGGGGTGGAGTGGCTCGGCCCTTCGCTCGTCACCCCGGCGATCATCGGCAGTTACGTGTGGATGTGGGCCGGGTTCGCGATGGTCCTGATCGCGGCCGGACTGGCGAGCGTGCCACGGGAGCTCATGGAGGCGGCCCGGGTCGACGGGGCGAACGAGTGGCAGGTCTTCCGCCGGATCACCGTCCCGCTCCTCGCGCCGGTCCTCGCGGTCGTCCTCGTGACGCTGATGATCAACGTGCTGAAGATCTTCGACCTGGTGTTCATCATCGCGCCCGGCTCGGTGCAGGACGACGCGAACGTGCTCGCGCTCCAGCTGTACCGCTCGTCGTTCGGGACGGACGCGGATCTCGGGGTGGGCTCCGCCATCGCCGTGCTGCTGCTCCTGCTGGTGATCCCGGTGATGGCGTTCAACATCCGCCGGATGCGAAGGGAGGCCCGCAGGTGACGGCATCGAATGAAGGCAAGCCGGGCCCCGGGGCCGGCGAGCACGACCTCGGCCCCCGCGAGCCGGTACCCAGCCCCCGCGAGCAGGACCCCGCAGACCGCAAGCCGGGCCCCGGCCCCCGCGCGACCGCACCGCCGACCGCTCCGCCGACCGCCCCGCTCGGTTCGCGGCTGGCCTCCCGGGCCGCCGGGGGCGCGATGCGGGTCTTCCTCGTCCTCGTAGGCCTCTTCTGGCTGATGCCGACGGTCGGGCTGCTGCTCTCCTCGCTCCGCAGCCCCACCGACATCAGCGAGAGCGGCTGGTGGCAGGTCTTCAGCTCCCCCGCGCAGCTGACCGTCGAGAACTACTCCGCCCTCCTCTCCAACGAGACCATCACCCGCTCCCTCCTCTCCACCGTCCTCATCACCGTCCCGGCCACGCTCCTGGTCCTCGTCATCGGCTCCCTCGCCGGATACGCCTTCGCCTGGCTGGACTTCCCCGGCCGCGACTGGTGGTTCCTGGTGGTCGTCGGGCTGCTGGTGGTCCCGGTGCAGGTCGCGCTCATCCCGGTGTCGAAGCTGTTCGGGACGATCGGCATCTTCGAGACGACCTTCGGGGTCGTGCTCTTCCACACCGCGTTCGGGCTGCCCTTCGCGATCTTCCTGCTACGGAACTTCTTCGCGGAGATCCCGAAGGAACTGCTGGAGGCGGCCCGGCTGGACGGGGCCGGCGAGATCCGGCTCTTCACACGGGTCGTCATGCCGCTCGGCGGGCCGGCGATCGCCTCGCTCGGCATCTTCCAGTTCCTGTGGGTCTGGAACGACATGCTGGTCGCGCTGATCTTCGCGGACTCCGAGACGCCGCCGATCACGGTGGCGCTGCAGCAGCAGGTCCGGCAGTTCGGGAACAACATCGACGTGCTCGCGCCCGGAGCGTTCCTGTCGATGCTGATCCCGCTGGCGGTCTTCTTCGCCTTCCAGCGGCAGTTCGTGTCCGGGGTGATGGCGGGCGCGGTGAAGTAGCCACGCCCCGTCCCGGCCGGGGGGGGCGGCCTCGCGCGGACGCCGTGAAGGCCGCCCCGACTGCCGCCGTGAAGGCCGCCCCGGGAGACCGCTCGGCAAGCTCGCGGTCACGCCGTGAGAGCTCCCACGGCAGACCGGGCGGCTCCCGCGTCCACCGCGTGGGGCCGCCACCGCCCACCGGCCGACGCCCGCGCCTACGCCGTGAGCGCCGCCACCGCCGACCGGGCGAGGTCGTCCACGTACCCCTTCGGCAGCTCGCCGCGCACCACCACGAGCCGCCAGTAGAGCGGGCCCACGATGAGGTCGAGGGCGCGGTCCGGGTCCGCGTCCTCCGTGAGTTCGCCGCGCGCCACGGCCTCGCGGACGATCTGCGCCACGACGCCCTGCTGGCTGTCGAGCAGCGCGGCCTTGATCGCCTGGGCGATCTCCGGCTGCCGTGCGGCCTCCACCAGCAGGTCCGGGATGACCTGGGAGGCCACCGGGTGGCGCAGGGCGTGCGAGGCGACTTCGAGGAGCGCGCGGACGTCCCCGTGGAGCGAACCGGTCGCCGGGGCCGGCAGCCCTTGCGCCGCGAAGGCGCCGAGCAGGTCGAGGACGAGCGAGAGCTTGGACTTCCAGCGGCGGTAGACGGCGGTCTTGCCGACACCCGCGCGGCGCGCGATGCCCTCGATGGACATCCGGGCGAACCCGACGGCGGCGAGCTCGTCGAAGACGGCGGCGCGGATGGCCTCGGTCACGTCCTCCCGGAGCACGGCGGCTCCCGCGGGGGCGCGGCGGGGGGTTCCGGGAGGTGTCGTCATGAGCGGGATCCTAGCCAACGGCCACCGAACGTCACGACGAAACGGTTGCGTTGCGACGCACGACCGTCCTACTCTCGCCGTAGCGACGATACGGACCCGTTCCATCGTCGGTGACGCCCCACGCCCACCCCCCGTCGAAAGCGACCTCGTGACCACCGAGACGCTCCCGAAACCCGCCCCAGCCCCAGCCGCCGCCCCCATCCCCCAGGCCACCTCCACCCCGCAGGACCTCCGCGCGCTCGCCCTGCGCCACGGCCTGTCGGTCAGCGGCGCCCGCCCGAGCATCCCCGCGTACGTCCGCCAGCTCTGGTCCCGCCGCGCGTTCATCACCGCCTTCGCGACCGCCCGGCTCACGGCCCAGTACAGCAACGCGAAGCTCGGACAGCTCTGGCAGCTGATGACCCCGCTGCTCAACGCGGCGGTCTACTACCTGATCTTCGGCGTCCTGATGAACGTCCAGGAGGGCATCCCCGACTACGTCCCGTTCCTGATCACGGGCGTCTTCGTCTGGACCTTCACCTCCCAGTCGATCATGACCGGCACCCGCGCCATCAGCGGAAACCTCGGCCTCGTCCGCGCCCTGCACTTCCCCCGTGCGAGCCTCCCGCTCGCCCTGGCGCTCCAGCAGCTCCAGCAGCTGGTGCTCTCGCTCGCCGCGCTCGCCGGCATCCTGTTCTGCTTCGGCGAGTTCCCCCGCTGGAGCTGGCTGCTGACCCTCCCCGCGCTCACCCTCCAGGCGCTCTTCAACGCCGGAGTCGCGCTCGCCATGGCCCGACTGGCCGCCCGTACCCCGGACATCGCCCAGCTGATGCCCTTCCTGCTGCGCACCTGGATGTACGTCTCCGGTGTCATGTGGTCCCTCGACCACCTGGCACGGAGCGGCCGACTGCCCGAGCTGGTGATCACGGTCCTGCAGGGCAATCCGGCGAGCGTGTACATCGACCTGATGCGCTTCGCCCTGATCGAGAGCTTCACCGCCGGCCAACTGCCGCCACACGTCTGGGCGCTCGCCGCCGGGTGGGCGCTGGCGGCCTTCGTGGGCGGGTTCATCTACTTCTGGAAGGCAGAGGAGACGTACGGCCGTGGCTGAACAGACCCTGACCCCGTCGGCGGTCCCGACGGACGAGCGCACCCCCACCGTCGTCGCCGACGGCGTCCACATCACGTACACCGTCCACGGTGCCCGTACCGGCAAGGGCAGCGCCACCGCCGCGCTCAACCGGATCTTCGCGCGCCGCGCCACGCCCGGCGCCCGTAAGGTCCACGCGGTCAAGGGCGTCAGCTTCGCCGCGTACCGGGGCGAGGCGATCGGCCTGATCGGTTCGAACGGTTCGGGGAAGTCCACCCTCCTCAAGGCCGTCGCGGGCCTGCTGCCCGTCGACCAGGGCAGCATCTACACCCGCGGCCAGCCGTCCCTGCTCGGCGTGAACGCGGCGCTGATGAACGACCTGACCGGCGAACGCAACGTGGTGCTCGGCGGGCTCGCGATGGGCATGACCCGCGCGGAGATCGAGGCCCGCCACGACGACATCGTGGACTTCTCCGGGATCAACGAGAAGGGCGACTTCATCTCGCTGCCCATGCGGACGTACTCCTCCGGCATGGGCGCCCGCCTCCGCTTCTCGATCGCGGCGGCCAAGAGCCACGACGTGCTGCTGATCGACGAGGCGCTGTCCACGGGCGACGCCCGGTTCCGCCGCCGCAGCCAGAAGCGGATCGACGAGCTGCGGGCCGAGGCGGGCACCGTCTTCCTCGTCTCCCACTCCAACTCCACCATCACCGAGACCTGCGACCGGGCGTTGTGGCTGGAAGCGGGCACCTTGCGGATGGACGGTCCGGCGAAAGAGGTCGTGGCGGCGTACGAGGCGTTCACCAAGAAGGGCTGACAAAACACCCGATATACCCCCAGACCGCAATAGAGTGCGGTTTCGATGACGACGCATCGCGACCACACCCCTCAGCCGCAGCCGGAGCCGGGATCCGACCCGGGAGCCGAGCGGGCCCCCGACACGTCCACCTGCGCCCCCGCGCCCCCCGACCTCACCGGCTCCCCCTTCGAGTCGGAGACCTTCACCTCCGCGACCTTCGTCAACGTCGGCCGCGGCCCCGCCCTCGCCCTCACCGTCGTCTGGACCCTCACCCGCGCGGGCATGCTGCTGCTCCTGCTGCGCGACAACCTGGGCGTCGGCGGGGTCAGCCGCGAGGTGTACGTCCTCTACCAGATCTGGTACCGCCAGTTCGCCGAGGGCACGTTCCCCGTCGACGACGTCACCTGGCAGTACCCGCCGGGCGCCGGCCTGGTCATCATGTCCCCCGGCGTGCTCCCCTGGCTCACGTACTTCCAGGCCTTCGTCGCCCTCACCCTCCTCGCCGACGCGGTGGTCGCCCTGGCCCTCGCCCGCGCCGACAGCGACCGCGTCACGCACGGCGCCTGGGTCTGGGTCGCCGGCCTCCCGCTCCTCCTGCACATCCCCCTGGCACGCTACGACGTCCAGGTCACCGCCCTCGCCGTGCTCGCGCTGCTCGCCCTCGCCTCCCGCCGGGCCGCCGCGCACCGGATCGGCGGCGTCCTCGCCGGGCTCGGCGCGCTCGTGAAGGTGTGGCCGGTCCTGACCCTGATCGGCACGCCCCGGGGCCGTACGACCCGCGACTCCTGGATCGCCGCGGCTACCACCGCCGCCGCGCTCCTCGGCGTCCTCGCGCTCTGCTTCTCCCACTCGCTCGGCTTCCTGCGTCAGCAGGGCAGCCGGGGCATCCAGATCGAGTCCCTCGGCGGTACCGCGATCGCCCTCGCGCGGGCGGCCGGCATCTGGCCCGGCACGGTCCAGTACCGCTACGGCGCCTTCGAGTACGTCGGCCCGTACGTCTCCAGTGTGGGCCGGGTCGCCCTGCTCCTGACCGCGTTCGCCTTCGTCTGGCTGCTGGTCTGGCGCCTGCGGGCGCGCACCTGGAACGAGGCGACCCCCCTCGACGCGGCGCTCGCCGCCGTCCTGCTGTTCACGGTCACCAGCCGCGTGATCAGCCCGCAGTACATGATCTGGCTCCTCGGCCTCGCCGCCGTCTGCCTGACGTCCCGCAGGACCGTGATGCGCCCGGTGGCCCTGCTGCTCCTCCCGGCGGCCGGGCTCAGCTCACTGGCGTACCCGGTCTTCTACGACGAGGTGGTGGCCGGCACCTGGGACGGCGTGGCGGTCATGGTGGCCCGCAACACGCTGCTGCTCGCGGCGGCCCTGCTGGCGGCGCGCCGACTGTGGACGGCGACGGCGAAAACCTGACTGAACGGGAGGGGCCCCGCCGGAAGACCGACGGGGCCCACTCACGTACGAACTGCGCTACCTACGAACTGCCTCAGCCGTGCGACCGCAGCAGCTGGCGCATCGTCCGCATCGCCACCGACAGGTTCGCCAGGTCGAAGGTCTCCGAACTCTGGATCTCCTCCAGCGTGGTACGCGCGCGGCCGAGGATCGCCGCGTTCTTCTGCTCCCAGGCCTTGAACCGCTCCTCCGGCGTCGAGGTCCCGTTGCCCGCCGACAGCACGTCCGCCGTGAGGGCGGCGTGCGCGGCGAAGAGGTCCTCGCGGATGGAGGCGCGGGCCATCGACTGCCACCGGTCGGCGCGCGGCAGCTCGATGATGCGGTCCATGAGCTGGGTGATCCGCAGCCGGTCGGCCAGGTCGTAGTAGACCTCGGCGACCGCCATCGGGTCCTTGGCCGTGCGGTCCGCGATCGCGACGATGTCGAGCGTCGGGAAGGCGGAGGAGAATCCGGCGACCCGCAGGGCGAGGATCTCCGGCACGCCGACCGCCGTCAGCTCGTCCAGGATCGACTGGTACCACTCCAGGTCCGCGCCGCGCAGCAGCTGCGGCAGCTTCGCCCAGACCTCCTCCACGCGCTCACCGAAGAACTCGATGGTCTCGGCGAGCTGGAGCGGCTGCGGACGGTTGCCGAGCAGCCAGCGCGTGCCGCGCTCGACCAGTCGGCGGGAGTGCAGCCGCATCCGGGTCTGCACGTCGGCCGGGACCCGGTTGTCGAGCGCCTCGACGGCGTCCCAGACCTCACCGAGCCGGAAGATGGCGCGGGCGGCGGTCTGCGCGCGGACGATCTCCTCGATCGACGCGCCGGTCTCCTCGCGGAGGCGGTGCAGGAAGGTCGAGCCACCGGTGTTGACGGTGTCGTTGACCAGGACCGTGGTGATGATCTCGCGGCGCAGCGGGTGGCTGTCGACCGTCTCGGCGAACTTCTCGCGCAGCTGCGTCGGGAAGTACGCGTGGAGCAGCCCGCGCAGGTACGGGTCGTCCGGCAGCTCGGTGTGGATCAGCTCGTCGGCCACCGTGATCTTGGTGTAGGCGAGGAGGACGGCGAGCTCCGGCTGGCTCAGGCCCTTGCCGTTGTTGAGCAGCTCGCGGATCTGCCGGTCGTTGGGCAGGAACTCCAGCGAGCGGTCCAGGGCCCCGTCACGGCCCAGGCGACGCATGAAGCGCTGGTGGGCGTGGAGCAGGGACGGCGACTGGGCGACGGCGTTGGCCAGGGCCACGTTCTGCGCGTAGTTGTTGCGCAGGACGAGCGAGCCGACCTCGTCGGTCATCTCGGCGAGGATCTTGTTGCGCTGCTTGACGGTCATGTCGCCTTCGGTGACAAGCCCGTTGAGCAGGATCTTGATGTTGACCTCGTGGTCGGAGGTGTCCACGCCGGCGCTGTTGTCGATGGCGTCGGTGTTGACCTTTCCGCCCGTGCCCTCGGGGCCGCCCTTGCGGGCGAACTCGATGCGGCCGAGCTGGGTCAGACCGAGGTTGCCGCCCTCGCCGACGACCTTGACCCGCAGGTCCTCGCCGTTGACGCGGATGGCGTCGTTCGCCTTGTCGCCGACGTCGGTGTGCGACTCGGTGGACGACTTGACGTACGTACCGATGCCGCCGTTCCACAGCAGGTCGACGGGCGAGTGCAGGATCGCCTGCATCAGCTCGGCCGGGGTCATCTTGGTGACGCCGGCGTCGATGCCGAGGGCCGCGCGGATCTGCGCGTTGACCGGGATCGACTTGGCGGTACGGGGGTGGATGCCGCCGCCCGCGGAGAGGAGCTCGGTGTTGTAGTCGGCCCACGAGCTGCGGGGCAGCTCGAAGAGGCGGCGCCGCTCGGCGTACGAGACGGCCGCGTCCGGGTTCGGGTCGATGAAGATGTGGCGGTGGTCGAAGGCCGCGACGAGCCGGATGTGCTCGCTGAGCAGCATGCCGTTGCCGAAGACGTCACCGGACATGTCGCCGACGCCGACGACGGTGAAGTCCTGCGTCTGGGTGTCGTGGCCGAGCTCGCGGAAGTGCCGCTTGACGGACTCCCAGGCACCGCGGGCGGTGATGCCCATGCCCTTGTGGTCGTATCCGGCCGAACCGCCGGAGGCGAAGGCGTCGCCGAGCCAGAAGCCGTAGGAGACGGCGACCTCGTTGGCGATGTCGGAGAAGGTCGCGGTGCCCTTGTCGGCGGCGACGACGAGGTAGGTGTCGTCCTCGTCGTGACGGACCACGTCGACCGGCGGGACGACCTCGCCCGCGACCAGGTTGTCGGTGATGTCGAGCAGCGCCGAGATGAAGGTCTTGTACGAGGCGATGCCCTCGGCCAGCCAGGCGTCACGGTCCACGGACGGGTCCGGGAGCTGCTTGGCGACGAAGCCGCCCTTGGCGCCGACGGGCACGATGACGGTGTTCTTCACCATCTGCGCCTTGACCAGGCCGAGGATCTCCGTACGGAAGTCCTCACGCCGGTCGGACCAGCGCAGGCCGCCTCGGGCGACCTTGCCGAAGCGCAGGTGGACGCCCTCGACGCGCGGCGAGTACACCCAGATCTCGTACGCCGGACGGGGCGCGGGGAGGTCGGGGATGGCCTGCGGGTCGAACTTCATCGACACGTAGGCGTGCGGAACGCCGTCCGCGGCCTCCTGGCTCTGGAAGAAGTTCGTCCGCAGCGTCGCCTTGATGACGGTGAGGAACGAGCGCAGGATGCGGTCCTCGTCCAGACTCGCGACCTGGTCGAGGGCGGCGTCCAGCTCCTCCAGGAGCGCGTCGATCAGCTCGACGCCGGCGCGCTGGCGCTCCGGGGACATCCGGGCCTCGAAGAGGGAGACGAGCAGCCGGGTGGTGTGGACGTTGTTGCGGAGGGTGTCCTCCATGTAGTCCTGGCTGAACGTCGAGCCGGCCTGCCGCAGGTACTTGGCGTAGGCGCGCAGCACCATGGCCTGACGCCAGGTCAGCCCGGCGGAGAGCACCAGCGCGTTGAAGCCGTCGTTCTCGGCCTCGCCGGTCCAGGTCGCGGCGAACGCCTCCTGGAACCGCTCACGGGCGTCGTCGGAGAACGACTGGCCGTTGGCGGTCGGGGTGGGCATCCGCAGACCGAAGTCGTAGACCCAGGCGTGCGTGCGGTCGGCGCAGCGCAGCTCGTACGGACGCTCGTCGATGACCTCCACACCGAGCCGGTTGAGCACCGGGAGCACGGCCGAGAGGGAGATCTGGTCGCCCGACTTGTAGATCTTGAAGCGGCGCTCGCCGGGGCCCGCGCCGACCGGCTCGTACAGCGAGAGCGCGAACTCCTTGCCGGTGCGGCCGAGCTGCTCCAGGTGGACCAGGTCGGCGACGGCGGCGCGGGGCGAGTGGTCGGCCTTGTAGCCCTCGGGGAAGGCGTTGCCGTACTTGCGCAGCAGCTCGGCGGCGCGCTCCTCGCCCATCTCGGCGTTGAGGGCCTCGGCGAAACCGTCGGCCCACGAGCGGGCGGCCTCGACCAGCCGGGCCTCGATGCGGTCCTTGTCGGCGTCGGTGAGGTGGCTCAGCTCGGTGCCGGGCGCGACGCGGACGACGAAGTGCAGCCGGGTGAGCACCGACTCGGTGCTCATCAGGGTGAAGTCGACGCTGGTCCCGTCGAGCTCCTCCTTGAGGATGTCGGTGAGCCGCTCGCGAACGGTGGTGTTGAAGCGGTCGCGCGGCAGGTAGACGAGGGCCGAGTAGAAGCGGCCGTACTCCTCCTGGCGCAGGTAGAGCCGGAGCCGGCGCCGCTCCTGGAGGTACAGGACGCTGGTGACGATCTCGCGCAGCTCGTCCGGCGGGGTCTGGAAGAGCTCGTCGCGCGGGTACGTCTCCAGGATCTGGAGCAGGTCGCGGCCGTCGTGGCTGTTCGGCGAGAAGCCGGCGCCGTCCAGGACCTCCTGGACCTTGCGGCTGATGACCGGAACGCGACGGACGGACTCCGTGTACGCGGCGGACGAGAACAGTCCGAGGAACCGCCGCTCACCGACGACGTTGCCCTTGGCGTCGAACTTCTTGACGCCCACGTAGTCGAGGTAGGAGGGCCGGTGCACGGTGGCGCGGCTGTTGGCCTTGGTGAGGATCAGCAGCTTGTGCTCGCGCGCCTTGGCGCGGGCGTCGGCGGGCAGCCGGCTGAAGGACGGCGACACGGGGTGGGCGTGGTTCGCGTCCTCGCCGCTGTGGTGCGGGTCGGAGCGCAGGACACCGAGCCCGGTGCCCGGGACGGCGGCCAGCGCGTCCCCGTCGACCAGCTCGTACTCGCGGTAGCCGAGGAAGGTGAAGTGGTCGGCGGCGAGCCAGCGCAGCAGCTCGCGGGCCTCCTCGACCTCGGTGGGGCGCAGGTCGTCGGCGGTGGGCTCGTTCGGGAGCTCGTCGGCGATGCGCAGCGCGGCGTCGCGCATCTTCTCCCAGTCCTCGACGGTCTCGCGGACGTCGGAGAGGACGCGGAGCAGGTCGGTGGTGATCTGCTTGAGGTCGGCGCGGTCGGTCTCGCGGTCGACCTCGACGTGGATCCAGGACTCGGTGAGCACCTCGTGGGCCTGCTCGCCCTGGGTGTCACCGGCCATGACCTCGATGAGCTTGCCGGTCAGGTCACGGCGGACGCGCACCTGCGGATGGATGACGACGTGGATGCCACGCCCCTGGCGCGAGAGCTCGTTCGTCACGGAGTCGACGAGGAAGGGCATGTCGTCGGTGACGACCTCGACGACGGAGTGGCTGCAGGTCCAGCCGTTCTCCTCGACCGTCGGGGTGTGGACGCGGACGTTCGCGGTGCCCTGGGGGCGGTTCTCCGCGAGCCGGTAGTGCGAGAGAGCGGCGCCGAAGACGTCCACCGGGTCGCGATAGGTGAGGTCCTCGGGCGCGGTGTGCAGGTAGTAGCGCTGGAGGTAGTCGAGCACGGTGTCCCTGTCCGGGCGCTTCCCGTTCTCGGGCCCCGTCGGAAGTTGCCCCCCGACCGGGCCGGTCTCAGCTACCCGGGCGGCCCGCGCGAGCAGCTCGGCCTTGGCTTCGTCCAGCTTGGTCTGCATGTCCTCTGGCTCCTGTCGCGCGCCATTGCGTGACGTCGGTGGAAGAAAGGACACAACGCCACGACGCGGTGTTACCGGTCGGAGTCGACGTTATGCCGCGATGAGAGATGTCCGAGCCGTTATCAGCCATTTCTGGCGCCGCGCCCGGGACGGGAGAATCAGCGAACGCCATGTCGGCCCGGCCGCGGAAGCGCTCCGGGCGATGGCCGGGGGCTTCGCTGCCCCCTCGGCGTATCGCGCTGATCACGGGAAAAGCCTATCGCTCCCGACCCCCCGGTCGTCATGAGCCGTATGTGTACAAAAGCAGGGGTGGAAGTTTGACGTTATGGACAGCGACACAGTGTCCTGGGGGCAGGACCGAGACCCGAGACCCGGGAGTCGCCATGACAAAGATCTTGATCGTGACAGGGGACGCGGCGGAGTCACTGGAGGTCATGTATCCCTACCAGCGGCTTCTGGAGGAGGGCTACGAGGTCCACATCGCGGCCCCCGCCCGCAAGCAGCTGCGCTTCGTCGTCCACGACTTCGAGCCGGGCTACGACACGTACACGGAGAAGCCGGGCTACACCTGGCCCGCCGACCTGGCGTTCTCGGAGGTGGACCCGGGCGACTACGTGGCGGTGGTGATCCCGGGCGGCCGCGCGCCGGAGTACCTCCGCAACGACCCGGAACTCCGCAAGATCCTGAAGTCCTTCTTCGACGCGGACAAGCCGGTGGCCCAGATCTGCCACGGCCCCCTCCTGACGGCGGCGATCGGCGGCCTGGAGGGCCGCAGGGTCACGGCGTACCCGGCCCTGGAACTGGACATGCAGGCAGCGGGCGCGACCTTCCAGGACACCGAGGTGGTGGTCGACGGCACCCTGATCTCCTCCCGAGCCTGGCCGGACCACCCGACGTGGATGCGCGAGTTCCTGAAGACCCTCAGAGCCGCGTCCTGAGGACGCACCACACAGCGGCCGAAGGTCGGACACGCCCACCGCGCGCGACGCACCGGCAGCCGCCGACGGCGCGGGACCACCCACGGGAGGACCCGCACCTCTGCCGTCCCACCCGCACCGCCCGTGCGGGTGGGAACGCCGGCCCGGCCGAAGGCCGGGCGCACTCCAACCGGGCCGCACCCGCCCGCCTACCTACCGCAACGCCCCAGCGCGCCGCCTAGACCAGCTCCTCCGCGACAGCCACCGCTTCCGCCAGCGAGTCCACCACCGGCACCCCCACCGCTTCCAGCGACGCACGGCTGTGCGACCCGCCGGTGTACAGCACGGCCCGCGCCCCCACATGCGCCGCCGCCCGCGCATCGTCGGCGGCGTCCCCGATGACGACCACCCGCTCGGCGACCACCGAACCACCGAGCGCCTGCAGATGACGCACCATGTGCGCCGACTTCCCCTCCGTCGACGACCCGGTCCGCCCGTCCACGCGCACGAACCGCTCCTCGATCCCGTGCCGACGCACCAGCGGCACCAGCTGTGCGTGCGGCGCCAAGGAGAGCAGGGACTGCGTGAACCCGGAGACCTGCCGCGCGGCCAGCAGCTCCGCCGCCCCGGACGTCAGCCCGCACGAGTCGGCCCGCTGCCAGTAGTGCCGATGGAACGCGTCGTCCATCACGAGCCACTCGGCGTCCGTCGGGAGCCGCCCCATCAACCGCTCGTAGAACTTCGGCACAGGCACCGTGTACAGGTCCCGGTACCGCGCGAGCGTGATCGGCTCCAGCCCCAGCTCGGCGAAGGCGGCGTTCGTCGCGCCGATGACCGCCTCGATGTCGTCGAGCAGCGTGCCGTTCCAGTCCCAGACCAGGTGCTTCCCGTGCTTCCCCATGCGAAGAAACGGTACCGGCCCGGACCGACAGGGCGGGTGGTCAGCCCAGCAGCCCAGGAATCTCCTGCACCCCGAACCAGAGCAGCTCGTGGTCCTCCGCCCCGTCCACCGTGAACTGGGCGTCGTCGTCCCCCTGGTCCGCCGCACCGAGCGCGTCCGCCGCGGCCGAGACGTCCGCCTCGGCGTCGTCCGCGTCGGCGTGCACGGCAGCCGCCTTGGCCAGCGGTACGGCTCCGGCGATACGGACCTCGCCCAGCGAGCCGACGTCCAGCCCCCGGTCGGGGTCGACCACGGCTTCCTTGTCCGGCACGTCGACGGCGACGACGATCCGGCGCCGCGCGGCGTCGGGGTCCCCGGCGAGCAGCCGCAGGGAAGCGGCGGCGGCCCGGCTGAGCGCCGCGTACTCGAGCTCCTCGATGTCGTCGGAGACGTACCACTCGCGCAGCGCGGGCGTGACGGCGTAGGCGGTCAGCGGACCGGGCCCCAGCTCGCCCGCCTTGTGCGCCTGTGCGAGACCGGGGAGGGTCAGGGGGACGTACACGCGCATGGCTGGCCGCTTTCGTAGTCGGAAACGCCCTCAGGATACGTGCGGAGTACCCCTTCGGGGTCTCCAGGCCGCCGTCTCCTCGGTCCACCCGAGGGATCCCCGCACCCCTCCCCGACAGACCCAGCAGGCGCCCTCGTCACCCTGATAGGTGAACCTCCCGACCACCCGCCCAGCGGCCCACGCCGCCTTGCGGCGCCCGGAACCACCGCCGTACAAGATCCCCAACAGAAGTTACCGCTCGGTAGACCACCGGGCGCGAGGGATCGGGGACCCCCATGGCCGGCACCACCACGACGCGCACGCCCGAGGCCACCGCCGCGACAACCACCCCCAGCACCCACACCCCACCAGTCACCACACCGACCACCACCCCACGCCCCGCACCCGCCGCCACCACCCGCCCCCGAACCCCCCGCCCGCGCTCCGCCCCACGCGGTCCCGCCGGCACCGGCCCGCGCGGCTCCGCCGGGGCCCGCCCCGGAGCGGCGGCTCCACGCGCCCGTACGGCTCCCCGCGTCCTTCCCACCCACGCCTACTTCGCCGAGCGCCTGCTGCTCGTCCTGAGCGGTCAGCGGCCGGTCCACTGGATGCTGGGCCAGACCGTGGGAGAGGCGTACGAGCAGCTGGTCCAGCTCGCCCCCACGACCCCCTTCGGGGGACACGGCATCCGCCCGGTCGTCCGAAGCTGCCGCGCGCAGACCACCCCTGGCCCGCCCGGCATGCCCGGCACCCCTGGCGCCCTGGAAGCCTTCGCCTGCATCGCCACGGCCGGTGGCGTACGGGCCATGGCCTTCCGCCTGGAACTCGGCGCCGACCGCCGCTGGCGCTGCGCCGCCGTGGAGCTGGACGGCCTCCACGCGCGCGTGCCGACCCAGACCACCCGCACATGACACAGCCCCACACACACGCACAACCCCGGCCCACCCCCACCACCGCCGAGCTCCCACGAGACCAGCCCACCACCCCACCACGGCCGAGCCCCCACGCACGACGAAGGGGCCGGCCACCCCTCGGGTGACCGGCCCCTCCTCCCCTCGGCGGGGTTACTTCTTGCGGCGACGCCCGCCCGTGCTCTTCTGCGCCTTGCGCCGCTCCGCACGCGTCATGCCGTCGCCGCCGGCCGAGGCGTCCTCGCTCACGAAGTCGCCCTCGACGACACTGCCGTCACCGTCCACCTTCGGCGCGGTGAAGTGCAGGCGGTCCGGCCGCTGCGGGGCCTCCAGGCCCTTGGCGCGGATCTCCGGACGCCCGGCGGGAGCCGGCACCGTGTCCTTGGTGAGGGAGGGAGCCGCGTCCTGCACCGGGACCTCCTCGACCTGCTGCTCGACCTGGACCTCCAGGTTGAACAGGTAGCCGACGGACTCCTCCTTGATGCCCTCCATCATCGCGGTGAACATGTCGAAGCCCTCACGCTGGTACTCGACCAGCGGGTCCTTCTGGGCCATCGCGCGCAGGCCGATGCCCTCCTGGAGGTAGTCCATCTCGTAGAGGTGCTCGCGCCACTTGCGGTCGAGCACGGAGAGGACCACGCGGCGCTCCAGCTCGCGCATGATGTCCGAGCCGAGCGACTTCTCGCGGGCCTCGTACTGCTCGTGGATGTCGTCCTTGACGGACTCGGCGATGAACTCGGCCGTGATGCCCGCGCGGTCCCCGGCCGCGTCCTCCAGCTCCTCCACGGTGACCTTCACCGGGTAGAGCTGCTTGAACGCGTTCCAGAGGCGGTCGAGGTCCCACTCCTCCGCGAAGCCCTCGGCGGTCTCCTGGCGGATGTAGTCGTCGATCGTGTCGTCCATGAAGTGCTGGATCTGCTCGTGCAGGTCCTCGCCCTCCAGGACGCGGCGGCGCTCGCCGTAGATGACCTCACGCTGCCGGTTGAGGACCTCGTCGTACTTCAGGACGTTCTTACGCGTCTCGAAGTTCTGGGTCTCGACCTGGGACTGCGCGGAGGCGATCGCGCGCGTGACCATCTTGTTCTCGATCGGCACGTCGTCCGGCACGTTGGCCATGGCCATGACGCGCTCGACCATCTGGGCCTTGAACAGACGCATCAGGTCGTCGCCGAGGGAGAGGTAGAAGCGGGACTCGCCCGGGTCGCCCTGACGGCCGGAACGGCCGCGCAGCTGGTTGTCGATCCGGCGCGACTCGTGGCGCTCGGTGCCCAGCACGTACAGCCCGCCGAGCTCCTTGACCTCCTCGAACTCCGCCTTCACGGCCTTCTCGGCGCGCTCCAGGGCGGCGGGGAGGGCCGCGGCCCACTCCTCGACGTGCTCGACCGGGTCCAGGCCCTGCTGGCGCAGCTCGGCCTCGGCGAGGTCGTCCGGGTTGCCGCCGAGCTTGATGTCGGTGCCTCGGCCGGCCATGTTCGTGGCGACGGTGACGGCGCCCTTGCGGCCCGCCTGGGCGACGATCGTGGCCTCACGGTCGTGCTGCTTGGCGTTGAGCACCTCGTGCTGGATGCCGCGCTTGGAGAGCTGCTGCGAGAGGTACTCGGACTTCTCGACCGACGTCGTACCGACGAGGATCGGCTGGCCCTTCTCGTGCTTCTCCGCGATGTCGTCGACGACGGCGGCGAACTTGGCGACCTCGGTCCGGTAGATCAGGTCCGACTGGTCCTTGCGGATCATCGGCTTGTTCGTCGGGATCGGGACGACACCGAGCTTGTAGATCTGGTGGAACTCGGCGGCCTCGGTCATGGCCGTACCGGTCATGCCGGAGAGCTTGTCGTAGAGGCGGAAGAAGTTCTGCAGGGTGATCGTGGCGAGCGTCTGGTTCTCGTCCTTGATGTCCACCCCTTCCTTCGCCTCGATCGCCTGGTGCATGCCCTCGTTGTAGCGGCGGCCGGCGAGGATACGGCCGGTGTGCTCGTCGACGATCATGACTTCGCCGTCCATGACGACGTAGTCCTTGTCCTTCTTGAACAGTTCCTTGGCCTTGATGGCGTTGTTCAGGTAACCGACGAGCGGGGTGTTCACCGACTCGTACAGGTTGTCGATGCCCAGCCAGTCCTCGACCTTGGCGACGCCGGACTCGTGGATGCCGACGGTCCGCTTCTTCTCGTCGACCTCGTAGTCGCCGGTCTCCTCGATGCCCTTCAGCGGGTTCCCGGCCTCACCCCTGGTGAGGCGGGTGACCAGCTTGGCGAAGTCGCCGTACCACTTGGTGGCCTGGTCGGCCGGGCCGGAGATGATCAGCGGCGTACGGGCCTCGTCGACCAGGATCGAGTCGACCTCGTCGACACAGGCGAAGTTGTGGCCACGCTGGACGAGCTCCTCCTTCGACCACGCCATGTTGTCGCGCAGGTAGTCGAAGCCGAACTCGTTGTTCGTGCCGTACGTGATGTCGCAGGCGTACTGCTCACGGCGCTGGGCCGGCGTCATGTTGGCCAGGATGCAGCCGACCTTCAGGCCCAGGAACTTGTGGACGCGGCCCATCATCTCGGAGTCGCGCTCGGCCAGGTAGTCGTTCACCGTGATCAGGTGCACGCCCTTGCCGGACAGCGCGTTCAGATAGGCCGGGAGCGTACCGACGAGGGTCTTGCCCTCACCGGTCTTCATCTCGGCGACATAGCCGAGGTGGAGGGCGGCGCCACCCATGAGCTGCACGTCGTAGTGACGCTGGCCGAGGACGCGCTTGGCCGCCTCGCGGACGGTCGCGAAGGCTTCGGGGAGCAGGTCGTCGAGGCTCTCACCGTCGGCGTACCGCTGCTTGTACTCATCGGTGAGCGCCCGCAACTCGGCGTCGGAGAGGTTGACGAAGTCCTCTTCGATGGAGTTGACCTGGTCCGCGATGCGGTGCAGTTTGCGCAGGATCTTGCCTTCGCCTGCACGCATGAGCTTGTTGAAGACGGACACTGAGGCTGGTCTCCTTGCCGGTCGGGCCTGGCACTGGGTCGTGTGATGGACTCGGGCGCGGGCACGGCAGGTGGTCCCCACCGCAACGGCCATCGTAAGCGAGACCGCCGCCGCGCCGGGAGGCCGAAGGGCCGGAGCGTCACCGCTGCCCGGAATGAGAACGCACGAGACGCACCGAAGGTGCCGCAGCACCCGAAAAGTGTTCGCTCCCGGAACCGGCGCCCGACCCGCCTCCGGGCAGGAATCCGAGCGGAACCGGCATCACGTCGGAACGGCCTCCGGGCAGGAACCCGGGCGGAACCGGCATCACGTCGGAACGGCCCCCGGGCCCGAATCCCCGATCCTTCCCCCAGGGCACGAAAACTGCTCGCCACCACCCCCTCCACTGACCAGAATTCCGTCATGGAGCCGACGACACTGACCACGGACCGCCTGACCCTCGCCACGTTCAGGCCCGAGGACCTCGACGAGGTCCTCGCCCACTGCCAGGACCCCGACATTCAGCGCTGGACGACGGTGCCCTCGCCCTACGTACGTCAGGACGCCGAGTTCTTCCTCAACCGGATCGTCCCGGACGGCTGGCGGAACGACACCGAGTACTCCTTCGCCGTACGGCTCCGCGAGGGCGGCCCGCTCCTCGCCGCCGCCGCGCTCCACCACCCTCGCTCGGGCAGCTGGGAGGTCGGCTTCTGGACGGCCAAGGAGCACCGGGGCCGCGGATACATGACGGAGACCGTCCTCGCCCTCGCCCGCTGGGCCTTCACCGACCTGGCCTGTACGCGCCTGGAGTGGCGGGCCGAGGTCGGCAACGTGGGCTCGCTGGCGACGGCCGAGAAGGCCGGTTTCCGGATCGAGGGCATGCTGCGGGCCTCGCTGCCGAACAAGGGCGTCCTGCGGGACTCCTGGGTCGGCTCGCTGCTCCCGTCGGACCTCGGCCTGCCCGGCTCGCTGCCCTACCTGCCGGCTCCCCAGCCCGCTTCGCCGTCCGAGGCATGAGTGTCAGTGCCGCCCTCTAGGCTGCGGATCATGACCACAGTGCCGCCGCCCGTCGTCGAACTGTCCGCGGACGAAGCCCGCCGGATCGCCCTGCGGGCCCAGGGATTCCTGGGCGCGCCCGACCGCCGCGCGGGCGTGCGAGGCGTGCTGCGCAGCCTCGGGGCCGTCCAGCTGGACACGATCTCCGTCCTGGCCCGCTCGCACGAGCTCATCCCGTACGCCCGCCTGGGCGCCGTGGGCCGTAGAGCGGTCGAGGAGGCGTACTGGACCGACGGCCACGCCTTCGAGTACTGGTCGCACGCGGCGTGCATCCTGCCCGTCGAGGAGTGGCCGCACTTCGCCTTCCGGCGCCGCGCCTACCGCTCGCGCCCGCAGTGGTACCACGAGCTGGCCGACGGGGCGTACGAAGCGGTGATCAAGCAGCTGCGGACCGAGGGCCCGCAGACCGCGACGGAGCTCGGCGGCGCGAAGAACAAGGGCGAGTGGTGGGACTGGTCCGAGTCGAAGGTCGCCGTCGAGCGGGCCCTGATGTACGGCGAGGTGGTGTGCACCGAGCGCCGCGGCTGGAAGCGGGTCTACGACCTGGCCGAGCGGGCGATCCCGGACGCCGTGCTCCACGACGACCTGGACGACACCGAGTGCCTCCGGCGGCTGGTGCGGCAGGCGGGCGAGGCGCTCGGGGTGGGCACGCGCGCGGACATCGCCGACTACCACCGGCTGAAGAACGAGCAGTTCGACACGGTCGTCGAGGCCTCGGGGCTCGTCCCGGTCACGGTGGCGGGCTGGTCCAAGCCGGCCTGGGCGGACCCGGCGGCGCTGGCGAGCCCGCCGCGCGGCCGGCACCGTACGACGCTGCTGTCGCCGTTCGACTCGCTGATCTGGGAGCGGGCGCGCGCGGAGCGGATCTTCGGCTTCACGCACCGCCTGGAGGCGTACATGCCGAAGCAGAAGCGCGTCCACGGCTACTTCGCGATGCCGCTCCTCGCGGGCGGAAAGCTGCTGGGCCGCGTCGACCCGGCGCGCGAGGGCCGCACGCTGGTGGCCCGGCAGGTGTCGCTGGAGTCCCCCAAGGCGGTCGCGCCGATGGCTCAGGCCCTGCGCGAGGCGGCCGAATGGGTGGGCTGCGACACGGTACGGATCGAGCGCACGGAGAGCCCGGCCCTGGCCGACGCCCTGACGGCAGCCCTCACCTGATCTCGAGGATCTTCTCCCGCATCGCGTAGACCACCGCTTCCATCCTGGAGTGCAGCTGCAGCTTCTCCAGGATGTTCCGGACATGGTTCTTCACCGTGTTCTCCGAGATGAAGAGTTCCTTGGCGATGTCCCGGTTGTTCATCCCGGTCGCGACGAGCTTCAGCACCTCCAGCTCGCGGTCGGTCAGCCGGGGCGCGGGCACGAGCCGGCGCTCGTCGGTCCGCTGGATCATCGACTTGAACTCGGTGAGGAGCTTGGAAGCCATCGAGGGACTGATCTGCGACTGGCCGTCGGCCACCGCGCGAATCGCGGTGGCGACCTCGTCCGTGGAGATCTCCTTCAGGAGATATCCGGTCGCGCCCGCCTTGATCGCGTCATAGAGGTCGGCCTCCTCGTCGCTGATCGTGAGCATGATGATCTTCGCGCTGGGGGCCACCTCCTTGATGGACGTGCAGGCCTCGATGCCACCCCGTTTGGGCATCCGTACGTCCATCAGCACGATGTCGGGCAACAAATCCGCGGCCTTGTCGACCGCCTCGGCCCCGTCACCCGCCTCTCCGACGACCTGGATGTCCTCCTCCTGCGCGAGGACGATCTCCAGACCCCGCCGAAAGAGGGCATGGTCGTCCACCACAAGGACCCGGATCGGCTCTTTGCGGGAGGCCCCACTGTCCGAATCCGATCCCTCGGGGATGGCCGCGCCATCGGACTCCCGCCCGCTGTGCACCGGCCCGAAGCGGTCCGCCATCGTTCCTCCCCCTGAAGGCCGTGGCCTGAATTCGTGTTCGGTCCTCCAACCGCTGCTCGTGGAGCACCGGTTGGCGTGCACGCCATGATTTCATGCCCGGGCGACGACGCGGCGATCCCGTGGTCGCACGGGGGTGCCCCTGGGGGCGCATGGGGCGCTCCAGGGGCACCAGGACGGACTGTTGTGGGGTGTGTGGGGTGCCTGCGGGCTGCGGGTCAGCCGCCGAGGGCACCGCCGACGCCGCCGCCCTCGGCGAGCGGGTCGCTCTCCAGGTGGATGACGCCGTAGTCGTACGCGTGTCGCCGGTAGACGACGCTCGGCTGCTTCGTGTCGGAGTCGACGAAGAGGTAGAAGTCGTGACCGACGAGTTCCATCTCGTAGAGCGCCTGGTCGAGGGTCATCGGGGCGGCCCTGTGCGTCTTCTCGCGGACCACCAGGGGGCCTTCGCCCTGCACTTCGATGGAGCCCATCATCGTGGTGGGCACGGCGCCGGTCTCGTCGGCGACCAGCTGGCCGTTCCCGTTGAGCTGGGCGACACCCGGCACCACGTCGGCGACCTCGGCGGCCGACAGACGGCCGTTGCCACGGCGGGTGTACCTCTTGTCGTGCTGCTTGCGCAGCCGCGCCTCCAGCTTGCCGTGGGCAAGGTCGAGCGCTGCGTACGGGTCGCCTGCTGCCGCTTCCGCCCGGATCACCGGGCCTCGGGAATGGACGGTGATCTCCACACGGTCGGACCGGTCGGCCTGCCGCGGGTTGTGCTCCTTGGACACCTCGACGTCGAGGCTGATCACCTTGCCGTCGAGCTTCTGGATCTTCTCCAGCTTCAGCTTCTCGGCCACGTGCTTGCGGAACCGCTCGGGCACCTCGGTCTTGCGGCCCTTGACGACGATGTCCACGCAGAACTCCGTTCCCGGATCGCTCAGATCGGCTCGTTCGCCACTGAGCATCTCCCTTTGCACCAGACTCCGGTGAATGCCGGAGTCTCGGACTTGGCGACGTTCACCTCCTCCTCCCCAGTCGGCAAGATCCCCACCCCACCAACCTGAGGTTAATTCGCCCTGAACTCCTGTCCTCTAGGCGCACCCGTGCATTCGGTGAGGCGTAGCATTCGCCATTCCTCACAACCGAACATAGCTCGTTCGGTCGGGTGTCGGCACCCGCTGCGGCCACATACCTCCGTACGGGTGTTTTCACCTCTCACCACCTGCAACGATGCAAGTCACCGGTCAGTTCCGGTTTATGTCGAACGACGACGGAGAACAGGCGACCACCGCCGCCGTCGGTCGTACGCTTCCTCTTTCCACATCGCCTCCGATCAATCCCGGAATGAACGGCGGGTGTACGGCACTCAGTGCCCGCGCCGCCTCCGTCAGCGAGGCGCCGGTGGTCATCAGGTCGTCGACCAGGACCACCCGGCCGCGCTCCACGAGCCGAGCGCCGCCCGCGACGACCTCCAGCGCCCCGGCCAGGTTGGCGAACCGTCCCGGGGCGGCGAGCCCGGACTGGTCGGCGACGGCACGGCGCTGCCGGAGCACGGGAATCACCCGTGCGGCCCGCCCCCGACGGCGCAACCGGCCTGCCGCGGCCAGCGCGATGCGCCGGGTCGGATCGTGGCCACGCGCCCGCACCGAGCGCCGGGAGGAGGGCACCGGCACAAGGAGAAGGGGACCGGCCCCCGGCCCGTCACAGCGCCCGACAGCCGCCTCCACGGCGCCCGCCAGCGCGGAGCCGAGCGGTCCGGCCAGCCAGAGCGCCCCGCGCTCCTTGTGGGCGAGCAGCACGGACCGTACGGCGTCCGCGTACGGCGCGGCGGCATGGACCACCGGCAGCCCGGCCGGCTCGGGCAGGGGCCTGACCCGGCGCGGCCCCGGGCCCGTCAGCTCGTTCCGGCACGGCGGGCACAGCTCCGTACGGGGCCTGCCGCAGCCTCCGCAGGCGACCGGCAGCACCAGCCCGGCGATCTCGCGCCACCACCCCCGCATGGCTCCACTGTCCTCCTGCCGGACCCACCCGGCCACCCCTGTGGACAACGCCCACAGGGCGGAGGACGGCGGCTATCCGGGGTAGACGGGAGCGGTGCCCGCGATCTTGACGAGGCGCTGCCAGTTCGCGCCCGTCACCAGCCGCACGATGCCGTCGTTGCCCGAGTCGGCGATCACCGGCGCCTTGTCGTCGTTGGGCGCGGCCACGGCCGTCACCCCGTTGAGGCCCGGGAGCACCGAGGTCGCCGATGTCGCGCCGTCGGTCTGGATGTAGCGGACCTGCTGGACCCCTCCGGCTTCCTTGCCGACCACCACGAGCCGGCTCGGACCGGCCCAGGACACGGCCGTCACCGTCTCCATGCGCGGCGCCACCGGCTGCAGGTCCACGACCGACACCGTCGGCCGCGAGGCGTCGCCCTCGCGCTCCACCCGCCCGATCTTCAGGGTCGTCCGGCCGTCCTTCTCCTTCAGGAGCAGGGCGATCCGCACGCCGTCCGCGGAGACCCGCAGGGCCTCCACGCGCGCGCCGCCGGTCAGCCAGGGCGCCCGTACCTCCACGGGGGCGCCCTCACCGTCCGGAACGGTCCACAGCTTCGGACCGGCAGGGTTGCGGTCCGCGACCCACAGATCCCCGCGGCCGTCCCAGCTCGGCGCGGACAACCGGTCCTCGGGCCGTGCCGCGGTGCTCGTCACCAGCGCGGGGCGCAGCTCCTGGTCGGTGAGGATCGACGCCACGCGCAGCTCCCGCCCGTCCTTGCCGACCCCGGCCGCACGACTCTCGTCCCGGTCGACGGCGACCGACCGCAGCGGCGTCGCGCCCTTGCCGAACGGCCCCAGCGTCGCGTCCGCCTGCGCGTCCTCCTTGCCGCCGATCGGGAGCGTCTTCAGCATGCCCTCGTCGTCGACGAAGAACGGGTTCTCCGCCCGTCCCGAGTCGCGCACCGGGGCGAACTCCTCGGCCTGCGCCTTGGACAGCACACACAGCCGCCCGCCGTCCGAACCCCGCTGCAGCTCCACCTGTTCGACCCGTACGGACGTCAGATCGCCGAGGGTGAACAGCAGCTGGGCCGCCATCTCCCGGCACACCTCCCCGCCCACCCCGTCGGCCTTGGAGTTGAGCGGCACCTTCAGCGTGGACTGGTCGTCCGTCGCGAGCGTGGTGACGCCGTCCTTCAGCTGCGTACCGGACGGAAAACGCGAATCGACCGCCGGCTTCAGCCAGTTCGTCGGCCCCTCCAGGAGCGCCCTGACGGTCTGCGTCACCGGGTCCATCTTGGTCACCGGGTCCTGCCGCTGCCGGATGTACACCGGGTCGGCGACGACCCAGTCCTCTCCGGACGCGAAGTAGTAGGTGTTGACGGAGCGGTAGTTCCGCTGGAAGTCGGCCTCGCTGAGCACCAGTCCGGGGGGCAGGTGGTCGATGCGCCACTCCTTGCCCTTGCCGTCGGCGGCGGGCTGCTGCACGACGTGGATGAAGTCCCGGTAGTCGGTCGCCTTCCTCGGCTGGTAGGCGTGCCGGGCGTCCACGGTCGCGATCTGCCGGCCGCGGATCGGGTAGGACCGTCCCTGCGTCTCGGGGTCGGCCAGATGGTCGGCCTGCTCACGGTCCGGTGCCGTGGTGAGCACGGTGATGCTCTGAGCCGGCTTCCAGGACTGCGCGGCCTGCTTCGTCAGGTACTTCTTGGCCGTCGCGAAACCGGGATCGTCACTGGTCATGGCCTCCAGGAAGCCGTCGACGATCTCGTCGGGCTCGGCGTTCTCCCGCGGCTGCACCGCGTAGACGCGCACCTGCGAGTCGCCCGGGTTGGACGCCTTCACCGGCCGTACGTCCCCGCTGTCGGGCATCGTCGCGCATCCGGCCACCAGCAGCCCGCCGCACGCCAGCAGCACGCTCGGCCTGGCCGCCTTCCGCCCTCCTCGGAAGTCAGCGCCCACGTGTCCCGTCCTCTCCCTCGGCGTGCGTCGACGCCATCGCTTCACCGCTGTCGGCCTCGGCCGCCGCTCTGGCGACCACCCGGGACCCACTGCCGGGCAGCGCCGTCGGGTCCACCGTGGCCCGCGCCGCGGGCGGCACACGCGGCGGTACGGGCAGGGCCGGACGGTCTCCCGCCGGCTGTACCGGCAACGTCACCTGGCGCGCCGCGCCGTCCCGGCTCTCCCCCTGGGCCTGCCCCTGGGTCCCGGGCCGGGCCTTGGCCTGCTCCCGGTGACGCCGGGAGTCCTCCGGCTCCAGCGGGATCGGCGATCCGCGCAGCGGCTCGTCCGCGGTGCGCGGCAGGGTGAGCCGGAACTGCGAGCCGCCACCGGGCTCGCCCCAGGCCTGCAGCCAGCCGCCGTGCAGCCGCGCGTCCTCGACGGCGATGGACAGGCCAAGGCCCGTCCCGCCGGTGGTACGCGCGCGTGCCGGGTCGGCCCGCCAGAACCGGTTGAACACCCGGGTCGCCTCGCCCGGCTTGAGGCCCACTCCGTAGTCCCGTACGGCGACCGCGACGGCCCCGCCGGCCGCGGCCAGCTTGACGACGACGTCCCGGCCCTCGCCGTGCTCGACCGCGTTGACCACCAGGTTGCGCAGCACCCGCTCGACACGGCGGGCATCCGCCTCCGCCACCACGGGCTGCTCGTCGCCGACGACCACGATCCGGCCGCCCTTGCGCTCGGCGAGCGGCTCGGCGCCGCCGATCACCCGCCGTACGACCTGACGCAGGTCTATCGGCTCGGCCTCCAGGGCCGCCGCACCCGCGTCGAAGCGGCTGATCTCCAGCAGATCCGAGAGCAGTGACTCGAAGCGGTCCAGCTGGTCGCCGAGCAGCTCGGCGGAGCGCGCGGTGACCGGGTCGAAGTCGACCCGCGCCTCATGGATGACGTCGGCGGCCATCCGTACCGTCGTCAGCGGGGTCCGCAGCTCGTGCGACACGTCCGAGACGAACCGCCGCTGCATCCGCGAGAGCTCCTCCAGCTGCTGGATCTTGAGCTGAAGGTTCTGCGCCATCTTGTTGAAGGCCTCACCAAGGCGGGCGATGTCGTCCTCGCCGGTGACCTTCATCCGCTCCTGCAGACGCCCGGCCGACAGCCGCTCGGCGACCCCTGCCGCCATCCGCACGGGGGTGACGATCTGGCGCACCACGAGCCAGGCGATGGCGCCGAGCAGGACGACCACGAACAGCCCGGCGGTCGCCAGCGTGCCCTTGACCAGGGTGAGGGAGTCCTCCTCCTGCGTCAGCGGGAAGAGGTAGTACAGCTCGTACTGGGTGCCCTCGGCGTCGTTGAGCCGCTTGCCGACCACGAGCCCCGGCTCGGAGCTCTTGCCGTTGGTGTAGTGGATCTTGGTGTACGTCTGGAAGGTGCCGGCGCCCTGGGCCACGGAGTGCCGCAGGTCGGCAGGGATGCTCGTGGCGGGATCGACCTCGCCGGAGGCACGGGCGCCCCGGCTCGCCGGCCCGTCGGAGTCCTCCAGGGAGAGCGCGACCACGTTGAACGCGCTCTGACCACCACTGGCGAGCTGCTCCACCAGCGTGGAGCGCCAGGTCAGCGAGGAACCGGCCCGGCCGCCGTCCTGCCCGCCCGGCCCCGACGGCGTGGTCGCCGCCTTGTCCTGGGCGGCGGAGAACCCCCCGGCGGCCTGGCTCTGGGCGGCCTTCTCCTTGGCGTCGAGAAGCCCGTTGCGGACCTGGCCGATGACGACCAGGCCAAGCAGCAGCACCACGCCGAGAGACATCAGCAGGGTGCCCGCGACCACCCGCAGCTGAATGTTCCGCCGCCACAGCCGTACGGCGGGCAGCAGAGGACGACGCACCCAGCGCGCGAGGAGCCGGAGCGCCGACCCTCCCGGCGCCCCGTCCTGGAGCAGACGGCCGAATCGCGAGCCCCCCCGCCCCGGTCCGGCAGCCCGCCCCGACCGGACTCCTCGGTCCCCGGCCTTCGGAGCAGCACTGCCCGTACTCATGTCAGCTCGGCCCCGCCTTGTAGCCGACACCACGGACGGTCACCACGATCTCCGGCCGCTCCGGGTCCTTCTCGACCTTCGAGCGCAGCCGCTGGACGTGCACGTTCACCAGCCGGGTGTCGGCCGCGTGCCGGTAGCCCCAGACCTGCTCCAGCAGGACCTCACGGGTGAACACCTGCCACGGCTTGCGCGCCAGCGCGACGAGCAGGTCGAACTCGAGCGGCGTCAGCGCGATGGACTGCCCGTCCCGCTTCACCGAGTGCCCGGCCACGTCGATGACCAGGTCACCGATGGCGAGCTGCTCGGGCGCGGGCTCCTCCGACCTCCGCAGCCGCGCCCGGATCCGGGCGACGAGCTCCTTCGGCTTGAACGGCTTGACGATGTAGTCGTCGGCCCCGGACTCGAGCCCCACGACGACGTCGACGGTGTCGCTCTTGGCCGTCAGCATGACGATGGGCACCCCGGACTCGGCCCTGATGAGCCGGCACACCTCGATGCCGTCCCTTCCGGGCAGCATGAGGTCCAACAGCACCAGGTCCGGCTTGACCTCCCGGAATGCGGCGAGCGCCTTGTCGCCGTCCGCGACGAACGACGGCTCGAACCCTTCACCCCGCAGCACGATGCCGAGCATCTCGGCCAGTGCGGTGTCGTCGTCGACGACGAGAACGCGTCCCTTCATATCGACATCATCCCATTTCCGTATCAGTCTCAAGGCGGCTGGTGAGATACCTCACTGACCTGCGGTGACGTCCGCGGTTGCCCGCCGCTCACGGTCGGTGCCTGTGGGTGTCGATGTCAGACATGGATGTCACCCCCGTAGCCCCCGTCGGCCGTGCTGAACCGTACCCCGAGCGGCCTCGCTCAGCCCACGGAACCGCTCCGCCCGGATCACACGCTCTCGCCCGCACGCGTGCGTCGCCCCGCCGCCGATGCGGTTTGTACGCACTGATCAGACAACCGCCCAGTCTGCCCCCCGGCCCGCGCCCGCAGGCTCCGACGATGAAGGTACGAAGGTGATACCGGGCCCCGCCCACCGGCGGGTCCCTCGTGGCACGATGGCTCACGGCCCGCCGCCTCGACAGGGGAGAACGGCCACTGTGCCCGTGCCGGCTCGCCGAACCGGCCCCGCGACCATTCCGAGGTGGACGACCGTGAACGACACTCCGGGCTGGACCTCGCCCGGATCTGCTCCCTCCGACGGCCAGGACGGTTCCGGGGTCCCCCGGCCCGCGACGCCCGGTGACGCGAACGGCTCCGCACCCCAGTGGTCCAAGGACCAGCCGCCCGCCGGACAGTGGTCCCCGCCGACCGCACCGGTCCCCGGGCAGGCGCCCGGGCCACGGCCCGGACAGGGCTGGGGCGGCCCTCCGCCGCACGGGAACTGGGGCAGGCCCCCCGCCGCCAAGCCCGGTGTGATCCCGCTGCGCCCCCTGGGCATGGGCGAGATCCTCGACGGCGCGGTGTCGACGATGCGTACCTACTGGCGCACCGTCCTCACGATCACGGTCACCGTCGCGGTGATCTCCCAGACGGCCGACGTCCTCGTCCAGCGCTTCCTCGTCCCGACGCCCCCCGAGTTCAACCCGGACGCGGCCCCGGACGAGGCCTTCGCCCAGCTCGGCGAGTCCCTGCAGTCGAGCCTCATCGCCTCGATCCCCGCGATCCTCATCCTTCTCATGGCGACCCTGGTCAGCGCCGCACTGCTCACGGTGGTCATCAGCCGCGCGGTCCTCGGCCGCCCGGTCTCGATCGGCGCCGCCTGGCAGGAGGCCCGCCCCCGGCTGCTCCAGCTCCTCGGGCTGACCCTCCTTCTGCCGTTGATGAGCGCGGGCATCATGTTCGTCGCCCTGCTGCCCGGCCTCCTCGTCGGCTCCGCTGCCGGCGGCGCGCTCGCCTTCCTCGGCGCCCTGGGCGGTCTCGTGGTCGTCATCTGGCTGATGGTCCGCTTCAGCCTCGCCTCCCCCGCCCTGATGCTGGAGCGGCAGGGCATCGTCCCGTCGCTGAAGCGCTCCGCCAAGCTGGTGCAGGGCTCCTGGTGGCGGATCTTCGGCATCACGCTGCTGACCCAGCTGATCCTCTTCCTGGTCGCGATGATCATCGCGATCCCGTTCTCGATCGTCGGCATCGCCATGGACGGCGAGGGCTTCGGCGGCCTGCTGTCCGGGTCCACGCCCGAGTTCGGCTGGACGTTCCTGATCATCACCGGCATCGGCGGCGTCGTCATCAACGCGATCACGTACCCGATCTCGGCCGGCGTGACCGTTCTCCTCTACATCGACCAGCGCATCCGCCGCGAAGCACTGGACCTCGAACTGGCCCGCGCCGCCGGTGTCCCCGGCTACGGCCCCGCCCCGGGCGATCCGGCCACCGGGAGCTGACGGGGTGATCGACACGGGGGGCACGATCACGGCGCGGCGACCGGTCCTGGGCGCCGACGACGTACCGGTGGACGTTCCCCGCGTCCCCGCACGGGAGGCGGCGGAGCGGGAACTGTCCAAACCGATGTACCACGAGAACGAGCCCAGCCTCCTCGAACGCGGCCTCGACCGCTTCTGGGAATGGGTCGGCGGCCTCTTCGACGCGGCGGCGGGGGCAACCCCCGGCGGCCTGCTCGGACTTCTCGTGATCGTGCTCGTCGTGCTCGCCCTGGTCGCCGGAGTCTGGTGGCGGCTCGGCACCCCGCAGCGCCTCCACGCCACCGGGGACTCCCTCTTCGAGGACGGCCCCCGCACCGCCGACGACCACCGGGCAGCCGCTGCCCGGCACGCCGCGGCCGGCCGCTGGAACCAGGCCGTCCAGGAACGGATGCGGGCCATCGTCCGCTCCCTGGAGGAGCGCACCCTGCTCGACCCCCGCCCGGGCCGCACCGCCGACGAGGCAGCCGCCGAGGCCGCCCGCACCCTGCCCTCGCACACCGACGAACTCCGCGCCGCCGCCCGCTCCTTCGACGACGTCACATACGGCGGCCGCACCGCCGACGAGCCCGCGTACCGTCGCGTCGAGGAGTTGGACACGGCCCTGGAGCGGACCAGGCCGACCCTCGCCACCGCCTCCGCGGGAGCACCCGAATGAGCCGGCCCCGCACCAGCACCACCTCCACCTCGCTCGCCCCCCGCCAGCTCTGGACCCGGGCCCGCGGCGTGCTCCTCGTCCTCGGCCTGATCGTCATCGGCGGCGTCGTCCTGGCGACCGTGCGCTCCGCCGACCACCACGGACACCTCGACCCCCGCTCCGCCGACCCCAACGGCAGCCGAGCCGTCGCCGAGATCCTCAAGGCCCAGGGCGTCACCCTCCAGGTGGTCACCACGCTCGACGAAGCCACCTCCGCCACCGGCGCCGACAGCACCCTCCTGGTCACCACACCGGACCTGCTGACCGACCATCAGCAGTCCACTCTGCACCGGAGCACGACCGCCACCGGCGGCCGCACCGTCCTCGTCGGCGCCGGAGTCAGCTCCCTCCCCACCCTCGCTCCCGGCGTCACCGCGGCCCCCAGCACCTCGGTGAAGTCCCGCGAACCCGACTGCTCCCTGCCCGCCGCCGTCCGCGCCGGCAGCGTCGACCTCGGCGGCGAGCGCTACACCACGGCCCTCGCCGACGCGACCAGCTGCTACCCCGCCGACGGGCAGCCCACCCTCGTGCTCCTCCCGAACCCCGGAGGCGGCGACACGGTCCTCCTCGGCTCTCCCGAAATCCTCACGAACGAACGTCTCGACCAGCAGGGCAACGCCTCGCTCGCCCTGCAACTCCTCGGCTCCCGCCCTCATCTCGTCTGGTATCTCCCTTCGCTCTCCGACGCTTCCGTCACCGAGGGCTCCCCCGAGGGCGACACCCCCAGCACCACCGACAGCTTCTTCGCACTCATCCCCTCGGGCTGGCTGTGGGGCACGCTTCAACTCGCCCTCGCCGCCGTCCTCGCCGCCATCTGGCGAGCCCGACGCCTCGGCCCCCTGGTGACCGAGCCCCTGCCGGTCGCCATCCGCGCCTCCGAGGCCACCGAGGGCCGCGCCCGCCTCTACCGCAAGGGCAACGCACGCGACCGCGCCGCCGCCGTCCTACGCGCCGCGACCCGTGCTCGGCTCTCCCCGCTCCTCGGCGTCGCCGCCCAGGACGCCCACTCCCCCGAGACCCTGCTCCCCGCACTCTCCACCCGGTTCACCGGAACCGGTGCGGACCTCAGGGACCTTCTCTTCGGCCCGGCTCCGGCCGACGACGCCGCACTCATCCGCCTGGCCGACCAACTCGACGCCCTCGAAAGAGAGGTACGCACTTCATGAGCGCCCCGACCCCCGCGACCCCTACGACCTCGGACGACGCCCGCGCCTCCCTGGAGGCCCTGCGCACCGAGATCGCGAAGGCCGTGGTCGGCCAGGACCCCGCCGTCACCGGACTCGTCGTCGCCCTCCTCTGCCGGGGACACGTCCTCCTCGAAGGAGTCCCCGGCGTCGCCAAGACGCTCCTGGTCCGCGCGCTCGCAGCCACACTCGAACTCGACACCAAGCGCGTCCAGTTCACCCCCGACCTGATGCCGAGCGACGTCACCGGCTCACTGGTCTACGACGCCCGCACCGCCGAGTTCTCCTTCCAGCCCGGCCCCGTCTTCACCAACCTGCTGCTGGCCGACGAGATCAACCGCACGCCGCCCAAGACCCAGTCCTCCCTCCTCGAGGCCATGGAGGAGCGTCAGGTCACCGTCGACGGAACACCCCGCCCGCTCCCCGACCCGTTCCTCGTCGCCGCGACCCAGAACCCCGTCGAGTACGAGGGCACCTATCCCCTCCCCGAGGCCCAACTCGACCGCTTTCTGCTGAAGCTGACGGTCCCTCTGCCCTCGCGCGAGGACGAGATCAACGTCCTGAATCGGCACGCGAACGGCTTCGACCCACGCGACCTCCAGGCCGCCGGGGTCCGTCCGGTCGCCGGCCCCGCCGAACTCGAGGCCGCCCGCGACGCCGTCGCCAAAACCTCGGTCTCCCCCGAGATCGCCGGCTATGTCGTCGATATCTGTCGTGCCACGCGTGAATCCCCCTCACTCACCCTCGGCGTCTCCCCCCGAGGTGCCACCGCCCTGCTCTCCACCGCTCGCGCCTGGGCCTGGCTCACCGGCCGGGACTATGTCACCCCGGACGATGTGAAGGCCCTCGCGCTCCCCACACTCCGCCACCGCGTCCAGCTGCGGCCCGAGGCCGAGATGGAGGGCGTCACCGCCGACTCCGTCATCAACTCGATCCTCGCCCACGTCCCCGTACCCCGCTGAGAACGGCGCCCCATGGCCCTCACCGGACGAACCGCACTGCTCGCGGCCCTCGGATCACTCCCCGTGGGCATCCTCGCCCCCAGTTGGACGGGGATGCTCGCGGTGAACGCGCCCCTCTCACTCGCAATTCTGTGCGACTACGTGATGGCCGCGCCAGTGCGAACGCTGCAGTTCACTCGAAGCGGTGACACAACAGTTCGACTGGGTGACGGCGCAGAGGTCCACCTCACGGTCACCAACCCTTCCCGCCGCCGCCTCCGCGCCCGGATCCGCGACGCCTGGCCTCCCAGCAGCTGGTTCCCCGGCACCGAACAGTCCGCCTCACGCCAGACGCTGGCCGTCCCCCCGGGCGAACGCCGACGCCTCACGACCTCCCTGCGTCCCACCCGCCGAGGCGACCGCCACGCCGCCCGCGTCACGGTCCGCTCCTACGGCCCCCTCGGCCTGGCCGCCCGCCAGGGCAACCACACCGTGCCGTGGACGCTCCGCGTCCTGCCCCCTTTCACCAGCCGCAAGCACCTGCCCTCACGCCTGGCCCGCCTCCGCGAGCTCGACGGCCGCACCAGCGTCCTCACCCGTGGCGAAGGCACGGAGTTCGACAGCCTCCGCGAGTACGTTCCCGGCGACGACACCCGCTCCATCGACTGGCGGGCCACCGCACGACAGACCACCGTCGCCGTCCGCACCTGGCGCCCCGAGCGCGACCGACACATCCTGATCGTCCTCGACACTGGCCGCACCTCGGCCGGCCGCGTCGCAGACGTCCCGCGCCTCGACGCCGCGATGGACGCCGCCCTCCTCCTGACCGCCCTGGCCTCCCGCGCCGGCGATCGCGTCGACCTCCTGGCCTACGACCGCCGCCTCCGCGCCCAGGTGCAGGGCCGCTCGGCCGGCGACGTCCTGCCGGCCGTGGTCAACGCCCTGGCCCCGCTCGAACCCGAACTCGTGGAGACGGACGCCCGTGGCCTCGCCGCCACCGCCCTGGCCCGAGCCCCACGCCGCTCGCTCCTCGTCCTGCTGACCAGTCTCGACGCGGCCCCGATCGAGGAGGGCCTCTTCCCCGTCCTCCCGCAGCTCACCCAGCGCCACACCGTCCTCGTGGCCTCGGTCGCGGATCCGTACACCGACGACATGGCGGCCCGTCGAGGCACGATCGAGGGCGTCTACGAAGCCGCGGCCGCCACCCAGGCCCAGGCTCAGCGCCACCGCACGGCAGACCAACTCCGCCGCCACGGCGTCACGGTCGTCGACGCCACGCCGGACAACCTCGCCCCCGCCCTGGCGGACGCATACCTCGGCCTCAAGGCCGCCGGCCGCCTCTAGCCCACAACGACCGATGGCCGGCGCGGAGAACAACACCGCACCGGCCATCGGTCTCTCGTAGCGCCATGGCTCAACGGAACACGACGGAAGCCTCTCCGGCCGCGGCGCTGAAGGACCCCGGGCACAGGAACGAGCCCGAGACCTTGGAGGCCGTGAACGGCGTGTTCAGATACTTCCTCGTGTCCCCGTCCCGCTTCCAGACGATGTTCGTCACCTTGTAGCGGCAGGAGACGAACGACTGCTGGCCCGTGAGGTCGATGGCGTCGGTCGTGGCCGTGCCTGCGGTGTCGTCGAAGGTGAAGGTGGGGTTGTTGTTGAGCGATGCGGTGATGCCACCGCCGCAGGTCAGGTTGCCGCCTGGCTTGTTGATCGTGGACCGGTCGACGGTGAGCGCGCTCGGCGGATTGGCGCTGGCGCCGGCATTGGTCCAGCTACAGGTGTTTCCCGAGACGACGATCACGCCGTCGACCTTCGCCTCGGCGACGGCACCGTTCGCGTAGGCCGACGTGGGAACACCGATGCCGACCGCGATCACCAGCGCGGCCAATCCAGTCAGGGTGGGGGTGGACTTCATGTCGCTCTCCTTGCCACAGCTTGTGGGTGGGGGAAACCCGGGTTGCTCGGTGGAGCCGTCCGGATTCGGAGTGCGCACGTAGAGTGCCACAACCAACGCGACATGTCATGACCACTTCAAAAACTGGCCGAAAGTTGCCCAACGCAAAAATGCCTCAACCCCCGGACAAGGTCCAGGGGTTGAGGATAAAAATTGTTCGGCGGCGTCCTACTCTCCCACAGGGTCCCCCCTGCAGTACCATCGGCGCTGAAAGGCTTAGCTTCCGGGTTCGGAATGTAACC
>NZ_JBSGWV010000051.1:0-44957 GCF_053609105.1 Streptomyces sp. NPDC054975 | reverse complement strand
GGGGTGGGGGGGGGGGGGGGGCCCCCCCCCCCCCGCGCCCTCCGCCGTACTCACGTCACGACACGCACGCCGCGACTACTTCTTGCGGCCGCGCTTCTCGCGGACCCGCACCGAGATGTGGATCGGCGTGCCCTCGAAGCCGAACTCCTCGCGCAGCCGGCGCTCGACGAAGCGGCGGTAGCCGGCCTCCAGGAAGCCGGAGGCGAAGAGGACGAACCGGGGCGGCTTGGTGCCCGCCTGCGTACCGAAGAGGATGCGGGGCTGCTTGCCACCGCGGATCGGGTGCGGGTGGGCGGCGACCAGCTCGCCGAGGAAGGCGTTCAGCCGGCCGGTGGGGACGCGGGTCTCCCAGCCGGCGAGCGCGGTCTCGATGGCCGGGACGAGCCGGTCCATGTGGCGGCCGGTCTTGGCGGAGACGTTGACCCGGGGAGCCCAGGAGACCTGCTGCATCTCGGTCTCGATCTCGCGCTCCAGGTAGTAGCGCCGCTCCTCGTCCAGCTCGTCCCACTTGTTGTACGCGATGACGAGCGCGCGGCCCGACTCCACGGCCATCGTGATGATGCGCTGGTCCTGGACCGAGATGTTGTCGGTGGTGTCGATGAGGACGACGGCGACCTCGGCCTTCTCGACCGCGGCGGCGGTGCGCAGGGAGGCGTAGTAGTCCGCGCCCTCCTGGAGGTGGACCTTCTTGCGGATGCCGGCGGTGTCGACGAACTTCCAGACCTTGCCGCCGAGCTCGATCAGCTCGTCGACGGGGTCGCGGGTGGTGCCGGCCATCTCGTTGACGACGACGCGGTCCTCGTTGGCGACCTTGTTCAGGAGCGAGGACTTGCCGACGTTCGGGCGGCCGATGAGGGCGATGCGGCGCGGGCCGCCGATCGCGTTGCCGAAGGTCTGCGAGGGAGCCTCGGGGAGGGCCTCCAGGACGGCGTCGAGCATGTCGCCCGTACCGCGGCCGTGCAGCGAGGAGACGGGGTACGGCTCGCCGAGACCCAGCGACCACAGGGCGGTGGCGTCGGCCTCGCCGGAGGGGCCGTCGACCTTGTTGGCGCAGAGGACGACGGGCTTGCCGGCGCGGCGCAGCAGCTTGACGACGGCCTCGTCGGTGTCGGTGGCGCCGACGGTGGCGTCCACGACGAAGACACAGGCGTCGGCGGCCTCGATGGCGTACTCCGCCTGGGCGGCGACGGAGGCGTCGATGCCGAGGACGTCCTGCTCCCAGCCGCCGGTGTCGACGACCTTGAAGCGGCGGCCGGCCCATTCGGCCTCGTAGGTGACGCGGTCGCGGGTGACGCCGGGCTTGTCCTCGACGACGGCCTCGCGGCGGCCGATGATCCGGTTCACCAGGGTCGACTTGCCGACATTGGGGCGGCCGACGACGGCGAGGACGGGGAGCGGGCCGTGCCCGGCCTCCTCGATCGCGCCTTCGACCTCCTCGACGTCGAAGCCCTCTTCCGCGGCGAGCTCCATGAACTCCGCGTACTCGGCGTCGCCAAGTGCCCCGTGGTCGTGCTGGTCGTTCATGAAGTCCGTTCCTTGATCATTCGTGGTCGGTGGGTCCCCGAGCCTCGGGGCCCACTACTCAGAGTCTCGCTCAGCGCCCGGTGAGGCGCCTGGCGTTTTTCAGGTGGGCGGTCAGCCGCTCCTGAATACGTACGGTGGCCTCGTCCAGCGCCTTGCGGGTGCGCCGGCCGCTGCCGTCGCCGGCCTCGAAGGCGTCGCCGAAGACGACGTCGACGCGGCTGCGCAGCGGAGGCAGCGCCTTGACCAACCGCCCGGGGCGGTCGGAACTTCCCAGTACGGCGACGGGGACGATCGGCGCGCCGCTGCGGACGGCGAAGTAGGCGAGGCCGGCGCGCAGGGAGGCGAAGTCGCCCTCGCCGCGGGTGCCCTCGGGGAAGATCCCGAGGACGCCGCCGTGCTCCAGGACCGCGAGGGCGTTGCCTATCGCGTTCCGGTCGGTGCTGTCCCGGTCGACCTTGAGCTGCCCGATGCCCTCCAGGAAGGGCCCGAGGGGCCCGACGAAGGCTTCCTTCTTGATCAGGAAGTGCACCGGGCGGGGGGCCGTGCCCATGAGCATGGGGCCGTCGATGTTGTGCGCGTGGTTGACGGCGAGGATGACGGGGCCGGCGGCCGGCACGCGCCAGGCGCCGAGGACGCGCGGCTTCCACAGGCCGTACATCAGCCCGATGCCGATGCCACGCCCGACGGCGGCGCCCTTCGCGGAGGGCTGCGTCACTTCGCGGCCGCCCTCTTCTCCTCGACGAGGGTCACGACGCACTCGATGACCTGGTCCAGGGTGAGGTCGGTGGTGTCGACCTCGACGGCGTCGTCGGCCTTGGCGAGCGGGGAGGTCTTACGGCTGGAGTCGGCCGCGTCCCGCTTGATCAGGGCCTGCTGGGTGGCGGTCACGTCGGCGCCCTTGAGCTCGCCGGAGCGGCGGGCGGCACGGGCCTCGGGGGACGCGGTGAGGAAGATCTTGAGGTCGGCGTCCGGGAGGACGGTGGTGCCGATGTCCCGGCCCTCGACGACGATGCCGCCCTCGGCCTCCTTGGCGATGGTCCGCTGAAGCTCGGTGATCAGGGCGCGTACCTCGGGGACGGCGCTGACGGCGCTGACCTTGGAGGTGACCTCTTCGCTACGGATGGGTCCGGAGGCGTCGGCGCCGTCGACAGTGATCGTCGGGCGGGCCGGGTCGGTGCCGGAGACGATCACGGGCTTGGCGGAGGCGTTGGCGACGGCCTCGGCGTCGTGGACGTCGACGCCGTTGCTGATCATCCACCACGTGATCGCCCGGTACTGCGCACCGGTGTCCAGGTAGCTCAGCCCCAGCTTGGCGGCAACCGCCTTCGAGGTGCTCGACTTGCCCGTGCCGGAGGGCCCGTCGATGGCGACGATCACGGTTTCCACGGTGGGGAACACCTTCCTGGGGTACGCGGTAGGGCCTCGCAGGACGCGGGGGGCCACCCCAAGGTTACCGACTGGCGGCCACCCGTTCGGCCCCCACCGTGGTCGGGCGCCCCCAGACTCCGTCCTCGGGGCCCCACGCCGTCATCCCGTCCGCAGCGCCCAGCCCCGTTCCCTCAGCGCCGCGCCCAGCGTCGGCGCCGCCGACGGCTCGACCATGAGCTGGACCAGACCCGCCTGCTGCCCCGTCGCGTGCTCGATGCGGACGTCCTCGATGTTGACGCCCGCGCGGCCCGCGTCCGCGAAGATGCGGGCCAGCTCGCCCGGCTGGTCGCTGATGAGGACGGCGACGGTCTCGTACTGCGTCGGCGCCGCGCCGTGCTTGCCCGGGACCCGGGCGCGCCCGGCGTTGCCGCGCCGCAGGACGTCCTCGACGCCGTCGGTGCCCTCTCGGCGCTTGTCCTCGTCGGAGGACTGGAGCGAGCGGAGCGCCCGGACGGTCTCGTCCAGGTCGGCCGCGACGCCCGCGAGGACGTCGGCGACGGGGCCGGGGTTCGCCGACAGGATCTCGACCCACATGCGCGGGTCGGAGGCGGCGATCCGGGTGACGTCGCGGATGCCCTGCCCGCAGAGGCGTACGGCCGTCTCGTCGGCCTCCTCCAGGCGGGCGGCGACCATCGACGAGACGAGCTGCGGGGTGTGCGAGACGAGGGCGACCGCGCGGTCGTGCGCGTCGGCGTCCATGACGACCGGGACGGCGCGGCAGAGCGCGACCAGCTCCAGGGCCAGGTTCAGGACCTCGGTGTCGGTGTCGCGGGTCGGTGTGAGGACCCAGGGGCGCCCCTCGAAGAGGTCGGCGGTCCCGGCGAGCGGTCCGGAGCGCTCCTTGCCCGACATCGGGTGCGTGCCGATGTACGCGGTGAGATCGAGCCCCAGCGCCTCCAGCTCCCGCTTCGGGCCGCCCTTGACGCTCGCGACGTCCAGGTAGCCGCGTGCGACGCCCTCGCGCATGGCCGCGGCCAGCGTGGTGGCCACGTGCGCCGGGGGTACGGCGACGATCGCGAGGTCGACGCGCCCCTCGGGCGCCTCGTCCGTGCCGGCGCCGAGCGCCGCGGCGGTGCGGGCGCGGGCGGGGTCGTGGTCGCGGAGGTGGACGGCGATGCCGCGCCCGGCGAGCGCGAGCGCCACCGAGGTGCCGATCAGGCCGGTTCCGATGACGAGCGCGGTTCTCACTGGGCGATGTCCTTGCGCAGGGCGGCCGCGGCACCGAGGTAGACGTGCGCGATCGCGGACTTGGGGAGCTCCGACTCGACGTGCGCGAGGAGTCGTACGACCCTCGGCATGGCGCCCTCGACGTCCAGCTCCTGCGCGCAGATCAGCGGCACGTCGTCGATGCCGATCCGGCGCGCGGCGGCGGCCGGGAAGTCGCTGTGCAGATCGGGCGTGGCGGTGAACCAGATGCTGATCAGGTCGTCGGTGCTGAGCGCGTTGCGTTCCAGGACGGCGGTGAGCAGCTCCTCGACCTGCTCGCGCATGTGTCCGGCCTCGTCCCGTTCCAACTGGACGGCGCCTCGGACCGCTCGTACCGCCACGACGTGCTCCTTACCTGACCTTGGAATCGTTCGAGAGTGCTCCGATCAGCCTAGTCAGCGCCGCGGACACGCCGCCGCGGCGACCGCCCTCCGAGACGGGAAGACTGCCGAGATCGTTTTCTGCCATGGTCCTGCCCCTCACCGGCGGTACGGAACAGGGCCAATGTCGCTCGGACCGGACTCTGCCGCCACCGGGGTAGGCGGCGGTCGCGGACCGCGCGGTACAACTGTCGGCATGCTGCTGCACGTCGTACCGCTGGACGAATGGTCCGCCGATCCCGAACTCCCCTACGCCCCGCCCTCGCTGGCCTCGGAGGGCTTCGTGCACTGCTCGCCGGACGAGCACGCGGCGCTGACGGTCGCGGACGCCCACTACCGGGAGGCGCACGGTCCGCTTCTCGTCCTGGTCCTCGACGAGGCGCGGCTGAGCGCCGAGGTGCGCTGGGAGGGCTCGGAGGACAGGCTCTTCCCGCACGTCTACGGGCCGATCGAGCGGGCCGCCGTCACCTCGGTCCTGGAGGTGCGCCGGGACTCCGACGGCCGGGCGAGGGAGCTGACGCCCTGGGTGTAGGCGGTGCCTTCCGGACCATGCCGGGCTCGGCCTGGCGTGTTGCGGACCGTGGGGAGGGGCGCGCGGCCAAGCTGTACGGCATGACTGCAGAAGCCACGCCCCGCCGTACCGTGCTGATGGCCGGTGCCGGTTCCGTCGCCGCCCTGGCCACCGGCTGCGGCTCCGACGGCGACAACGGCGGTACGACCGACAGCCCGACGCCCACGGGCGCCGCCACCACGTCCGAGCCGACCACGCCGACGACGCCCTCGCCCACCGCGACGGAGCCCGGCGAGGACGACGACGACGCGCTCACGAAGACCACCGACGTGCCCGTCGGCGGCGGCACGATCTTCAAGGAGGAGAAGGTCGTCGTCACCCAGCCCTCCGCCGGCGAGTTCAAGGCGTTCTCGGCGGTCTGCACCCACCAGGGCTGCATCGTCGCCAAGGTCGAGAACGGCACGATCAACTGCGCGTGCCACGGTTCCCGGTTCCGTATCACGGACGGCTCGGTGGCCAACGGGCCGGCCACGCGCCCGCTGCCGGCCGAGGAGATCACCGTGTCGGGAGACTCCATCACCCTCGCGTAGCCTGATCCGCATGACTTCGGCAGACCTGGTGCGCGACCACACGATCTACTCCTGCGTCATGGGGTCGCGTGCCTTCGGTCTGGAGACCGAGGACAGCGACACCGACCGCCGGGGCGTCTTCCTGGCCCCCACGCCGCTGTTCTGGCGCTTCGACAAGCCGCCGGCGCATGTGGAAGGGCCCGCGGAGGAGCAGTTCAGCTGGGAGCTGGAACGATTCTGCGAACTGGCGTTGCGTGCGAACCCGAACGTCCTGGAGTGCCTGCACTCCCCCGTCGTCGAGCACATCGACGACACCGGCCGTGAACTGGTGGACCTGCGCGGCGCGTTCCTCTCCCGCCAGGCGCACCAGACCTTCGTCCGGTACGCGGACGGGCAGCGCAGGAAGCTCGACGCGGACGTCCGCCGGTACGGGGAGCCGCGCTGGAAGCACGCGATGCATCTGCTGCGCCTCCTGATGAGCTGCCGCGACCTGCTGCGCACCGGCGAACTCACCATCCACGTCGGCACCGACCGCGACCGGCTCCTGGCGGTGAAGCGCGGCGAGGTCCCGTGGGCGGAGATCGAGTCCTGGATGACCCGCCTCACCGAGGAGGCCGACGCGGCGGCCACGACCTCCCCCCTCCCGGCGGCCCCGGATCAGGCCCGCGTGGAGGACTTCCTGATCCGCGCCCGCCGCACCTCAGCCCTCCACACCCTGAACCCCCTCTAGCCGCACCCGCACCACGACGTCATGCAGGACCTCCACCGCCCCGGGCGCCTCCCAGCCGGGGCTCACGCGTCCCAGAGGGCGCCCAGGGTCAGGAGTTCGCCGCGGTGCTCGATGGGGTTCTCCCACTCCTTCGGCCAGGCTCCCGCGCCCAGGTGGGCGCCCGCGAAAGCGCCCGCGAGGGAAGCGATCGAGTCCGAGTCGCCCCGGGTGCAGGCGGCGCGGCGGAGGGCCGTGAGGGGCTCTTCGGGGAAGAGCAGGAAGCAGAGGAGACCGGTGGCGAGCGCCTCCTCGGCGATCCAGCCGTCGCCGGTGTAGGTGCAGGGGTCGAGCTCCGGGTCCGCCGTGCGCTGGACCGCGTCCAGCTTCTCCAGGACCGCGAGGCACTCGTCCCAGCCGCGCTCGGCGAAGTGCCGGGCCGAGGGGTGCTGGGAGCGGGTCCACAGGTCGCCGAGCCAGGTCTCGCGGTACACGGAGCGGTTCTCGTACGCGTACGAGCGCAGGTGCCCGACCAGGCCCGCCGGTTCGACGCCCTGGGCCAGCAGGTACACGGCGCGGGCCGTCAGGTCGGAGGCCGCGAGCGCGGTGGGGTGGCCGTGCGTCAGGGCCGCCTGCAGCTGCGCCGCGCCGGCCCGCTGCTCCTCGCTCAGCCCGGGCACGAGCCCGAGCGGCGCCACACGCATGTTGGCCCCGCACCCCTTGGAGTCGATCTGGCTGGCGTCCTGCCACACACGGTCGCTGTCGAGGAGGTCGCACGCCTGCAGGCACGTGTTGCCCGGCGCCCGGTCGTTGTCCGGAGAGTGGTACCAGGCGACGAATTCCTGGCGTACGAGCGCGGCGAACCGCTCCGGGCCCGCCACCCCGCGCTCCTGGCACCCCCGGATGCCCCGCGCGACGGCCAGCGTCATCTGCGTGTCGTCCGTGATGTACGCCGTGCCGCCCTTCACCGGCAGTTCCATGGTCCGCCAGGGGCCGCACTTCGCCAGGATCGCGGGCACGTCGTCGAACTCGGTCGGGTAACCGAGCGCGTCCCCGAGGGCCAGCCCGATCAACGAGCCCGTGGCCGCCTGCTTCGTCCGCTTCGCCCGCTTCGTCGCGTGGAGCGTCATATGGATCGTCCTTCCGGTCGCAGCAACGGCGGGTGGAGGGCCGTGGCCTCCCCCGCCCGGTAGAGAGCGGCCGGTTTCCCCCGTCCGCCGGTGAGGCGCGGCGGTCCTTCCACGGCCTGGACGAAGCCAGGGGTGGCGAGGACCTTGCGCCGGAAATTGGGGCGGTCGAGTTCGACGCCCCAGACCGTCTCGTACACCTGCCGCAGCTCGCCGAGCGTGAACTCGGGCGGGCAGAAGGCGGTGGCGAGGCAGGTGTACTCGAGCTTGGCGCCGACCCGTTCGTGCGCGTCGGCGAGGATCCGGTCGTGGTCGAAGGCGAGCCCGCCGTGCGTGCCGAAGGGCATCCACCCCGCCCGCGCCGCGTCACCGCCGCCACGCGGCTCCGGCGCGTCCGGGACGAGGGCGGCGAAGGCGACGGAGACGACCCGCATCCTGGGGTCGCGGTCCGGCTCGCTGTACGTGCGGAGCTGTTCCAGGTGGAGGCCGGAGACGGTGTCCTCGGACAGGCCGGTCTCCTCGGCCAGTTCGCGGCGGGCCGCGGCCTCCGCGGACTCGCGGGGCCGCACGAAGCCGCCGGGCAGCGCCCAGGCTCCGGCGTACGGCTCCCGGCCGCGCTCGACGAGCAGCACGTGCAGCCGCTCGGCGCGGATCGTGAAGACGGCGAGGTCGGCGGTGACGGCGAACGGCTCGAAGGCGCCGGGGTCGTAGCCGTCGGGGTCGTAGCCGTCGGGGGCCGCGGACGGGCCGGAGGACGAGTCGGGGAAGGCGGGGGGCCGGGCCGAGGACGAGCCGGGGCGCGGCCCGGGGGGCGGGGCCGCGGACGGGCCGGGGGGCGGGGTCATCGGCGTTCCGGCAGAGGGTCGGCGAGGTCCCAGCCCTCGCCGAGCAGCCCGTCCACCGCCGCGACCGCCGCCGCGAGCCGCTCCTCGTGCGGCCCCGTCAGCACGGCCGTACGGCGGCCGGTGTGGGCGAGCTGGGTGTGGAAGCGCGCCGTCATCCAGGGCCGCAGGTGCTCCCCGTCCCGCAGCCCGTCGTCCTCGAACGCGACACCCCGGTGGTCGGTCAGCAGCCACAGGTGCTGGCGGCCGCGCGCGGCGACCGCGCCGGTCGCGGGGCTGGCGGTGCCCATGTACCGCTCGTGCCAGATCGTGGTGGCGAAGGCGTCGGTGTCGCAGAAGAGCACGGGCGAGCCGCTGCGCGCCGCCTCCTCCTCCAGCTCGGCCTGGCGCAGCGCGATCAGCGGGAAGTCCTCGGAGTGGAAGGCCACGTCCTCCCAGGTGGCCTCGGGGCGCCGGGCGCGCAGCTCGGCGAGCTTGAGCTCGCTGAACTCCCGCCCGAACTCCGGTACCCAGCGCGTACGGGCCCAGACGCCGCCCCGGGCCCGGTAGTGCTCGGCCAAGGCGCGGGCCATGGTGGTCGTACCGGTGGACTCGGCGCCGAGGACGACGACACGGCGGGTGAGCGCGGCCCGCACCGGAGCTTCGAGGAAGTCCCAGGAGCCGACGGGGTCCTTGCGGACGGCGGTGCCGGAGACGGGGAAGAGCGTACGGTCCGGGTCGACGCAGACGGCTTCGGCGCCGAAACGGCGGCCGAGCTCCTCTCCGTACGACTCCGAGGTGAAGACGGCGTCGACCGGCTCGCGCACCGCACCCTGGAAGACGGCCATGTGGGCGGCCCACACATCGGGGTCGTGGAGGTCGACGGGGATGTCGTCGACGGCCCCCACGACCAGCACGTCGGGGTGGATCTCCCGCATCCAGGCGACGCGCTCGTCCAGGGTCAGGGTCTCCACCGAGGAGGCGCAGACGAGCACGGTGAGGCGCTCGCAACGATCGCGGGCGGTGCGGACGAGGTGGTGGTGGCCGGCGTGCGGCGGATAGAACTTGCCGAGCACCAGGCCGTGTCCGTAGCGCTTCATGCGACCGCCTCCTTCTCGACCGTACGCCGCTGGGCCGCGAGGTCGCGGCTCCAGCCGCGCAGGCCGAGGACGCAGAGCGCCATGAAGCCGACGTACAGCACGGAGGTCAGGTACAGCTCCTTGTACGCGTACAGCGGGACGTACACGATGTCGGCGGCGATCCAGAGCCACCAGGACTCCAGCCGCTTCCGGCACTGGCCGTAGGTCGCCATGAGGGAGAGCGCGGTCGTCAGGGCGTCCCAGAAGGGGACGGTCGAGTCGGTGGCGCGGTCGAGCAGCAGGGTCAGACCGAGGGTCCCCACCGCCCCCGCCGTGAGCAGCCACGTCCACTCGGTGCGCGTGGTGCGGCGCACCGGCAGGGTGTCGGAGCCTGGTCCACCCCCGTGGGTCCAGGTCCACCAGCCGTACACGGCGAGGGTGATGAAGACGATCTGGAGGCCGGCGTCGGCGTACAGCCCCGCCTGCGTGAAGAGCAGGACGAAGAAGAGGTTGTTGGCGATGCCGATGGGCCAGTTGGCGAGGTGCTGGCGGGCGACGAGCCAGACGCAGAGGGCTCCGCTGCCGAAGCCGAGGACCTCGGTCCAGCTGACCGGGGTGTCGAGCAGCGTGAAGAGCGGCTGCTGCAGGGGTTCGAGTACGTCGGCGAGGCTCACGCCCACCTCCTTAAGAGTCAGCCTGACTATAAAGGGTGGCGGACTTCGTCCACAAGTACGAAGAAGCCCGTGACCGGCGGACGGTCACGGGCTTCTTCTCGTACGGCGACGGGCTACATGCCGACTTCCTTCATCAGCATGCCGACCTCGGTGTTGGTCAGGCGGCGCAGCCAGCCGGACTTCTGGTCGCCGAGACCGATCGGGCCGAAGGAGGTGCGGACCAGCTTCTCGACCGGGAAGCCCGCCTCGGCGAGCATCCGGCGCACGATGTGCTTGCGGCCCTCGTGCAGCGTGACCTCGACCAGGTAGTTCTTGCCGGTCTGCTCCACGACGCGGAAGTGGTCGGCACGGGCGTAGCCGTCCTCCAGCTGGATGCCCTCCTTGAGCCGCTTGCCGACCTCGCGGGGCAGCGGGCCGGTGATGGCGGCCAGGTAGGTCTTCTTCACGCCGTACTTCGGGTGCGTGAGGCGGTGGGCCAGCTCACCGTGGTTGGTGAGAAGGATGATGCCCTCGGTCTCCGTGTCGAGCCGTCCGACGTGGAAGAGCCGGGTCTCGCGGTTGGTGACGTAGTCGCCGAGGCACTGGCGGCCGTCGGGGTCCTCCATCGTGGAGACGACACCGGCCGGCTTGTTCAGCGCGAAGAAGAGGTACGACTGGGTGGCGACGGTCAGGCCGTCCACCTTGATCTCGTCCCGCTCCGGGTCGACGCGCTTGCCCTGCTCCAGGACGATCTCGCCGTTGACCTCGACGCGGGCCTGCTCGATCAGCTCCTCGCAGGCTCGGCGGGAGCCCATGCCGGCGCGGGCGAGCACCTTCTGCAGCCGCTCGCCCTCCTGCTCGGCGCCCGGGAAGGTCTTCGGGGTCTTGATCTCGGGACGGTTCTCGTACCGCTCACGGTTGCGCTGCTCGATCTTGGCATCGAGCTCACGCGAGCGGGCCGGGGACTGTCGCTGCCCGTGCGGGCCGCGACGGGGCGGGGTGCCGCCCTGGGGCGACTTGGGGCCGCCCTTGGCGCCGCCGCGAGCCGCGGCCCCGCGGCCCTTCTTCGGGGCCTCGGACGCGCTGCCCACGTCGTAGCGGCGCTCCTCGGGGCGCGGGTTGCGCGGCCGGTCGCCGCCCTGCCTGTCGTCGCGGCCACCGCCGCCACCGGCACCCCGGTAACCGCCACCGCTGCCGCCGCGACCTCCGCCGCCGCTGCCGCCGCCCTGCCGGTCGTCACGGCTGTTGCCGGCGCCCCGGTAATTGCCGCGGCCACCGCTGTTGCCACCACGGCTCCCGCCGTTGTTTCCGCTGTTCCTGCCGCTGCTGCTTCGCATCAAATGTCCGTCGTCTTGTCGTCAGCGTCTTCACGATCCGGGAGATCCGGATCGAACGACGGGACCCCTTCCAGCGTCTCCGCCTCGATCGCGTCCGCCTCGGGGAGGAAGGGCGCGAGCTCCGGGAGCTCGTCCAGGCCGCGCAGGCCCATCCGTTCCAGGAAGTAGTTCGTCGTCCTGTACAGGATCGCACCTGTTTCGGGTTCCGCGCCCGCCTCCGCCACCAGACCGCGCTGGAGGAGGGTGCGCATGACCCCGTCGCAGTTCACTCCGCGCACGGCGGAGACGCGCGATCGGCTGACCGGCTGGCGGTACGCGACGACCGCGAGGGTCTCCAGGGCCGCCTGGGTGAGGCGCGCCTGCTGCCCGTCGAGGACGAACGCCTCGACGGCGGCGGCGTGCTCCGGGCGGGAGTAGAAGCGCCAGCCGCCGGCGACGAGGCGCAGCTCGAAGCCCCGGCGCTGGACGGTGTACTCGTCGGCGAGCTCGCGCAGCGCGTCGGCGACCTCGCGCGGGCCGCGGTCCAGGACCTTGGCCAGGTGGGCCTCGGTGGCCGGCTCGTCGACGACCATCAGGACGGCTTCGAGGGCGGGCTTGAGGTCGTGGTCGGTGTCGCTCATGCCTTCTCCTCCACGGATCGGTCGAACTCGTCGGTGACCTGCGTCTCGCTGTCCCCACCGACCCAGGTGACGGTGAGCTCACCGAGGGCGTCGTCCTGGTCGAGGGCGACGGCCTTCTCCCGGTAGAGCTCCAGGAGGGCGAGGAAGCGGGCGACGACGGTGAGGGTGTCGCCCGCGTCCTCGGCGAGCTCCTGGAAGCTGACGCGCCCGCGCTCGCGCAGGAGGGCGACGACGATCCCGGCCTGCTCGCGGACGCTGACGAGCGGGGCGTGGATGTGGTCGACGTACACCTGCGGCTTGGCCTTGGGCTGCATGGCCTTGACGGCGAGCTTGGCGAAGCCCTCGGCGCCGATGGAGATGACCACCTCGGGGAGCAGCTCGGCGTGGTGGGCCTCCAGGCCGACGGTCCGGGGGTGCCGCCGCCCCTCGCTCTCCCAGCGGTCCTCGAAGATCGAGGCGATCTGTTTGTACGCGCGGTACTGCAGGAGCCGCGCGAAGAGCAGGTCCCGCGCCTCCAGGAGCGCGAGGTCGGCCTCGTCCTCCACCTCGGCGGCGGGCAGCAGCCGGGCGGCCTTGAGGTCGAGCAGCGTCGCGGCGACGACGAGGAACTCGGTGGTCTGGTCGAGGTCCCAGTCGGGCCCCATCGCACGGATGTGGGCCATGAACTCGTCGGTGACCTTGGAGAGCGCGACCTCGGTGACGTCGAGCTTGTGCTTGGAGATGAGCTGGAGGAGCAGGTCGAAGGGCCCCTCGAAGTTCGCCAGCCGAAGGGTGAACCGCCCGTCGCCCACGGGCGCCTCCGCGCCACCGGACTCCCGGGCCGCCTCGGGGGCGGGGGCGACGGGAACGGGGACTACGGGGGCGGGGGCGGGGGCGACGGGGACTGCGGGAACGGAGGCAGGGGCTGCGGGAACCGTCCCCGCCCCCGTGTCCGGCACGGCGGTCGCGTCGGTCGAGGGCTCCGAGGACGGCTCCGGCCCCGCCTCGGCTACGGGCAGGGGCTCTTCCGCTTCGAGCTCCCGCGCCTCGGCTGCCGGCAGGAGCTCGTCCGCTTCGGGCTCCCGCGCCTCGGCTGCCGGCTGAGGCTCCCCGGGCGGGGCCGCGGGTGTCGCGCCCGGGCCCTTGCCCAGGGCGCGGCGGCGCGGGGGGCGGGACGTTTCGGCAGGGGGTGGGGGCATCGGGGTCCAGAGAGGGGCGGGGGGCGTTGCAGCCCGCAGGCTACCCTCAGCGACCGCGCAGGCGGCGCACGAGGATGCTCGCGTCGCCCCGGGACTCCAGGTCCGCCAGGACCACCGCGACCGCCTCGCGGACGATCCGGCCGCGGTCCACGGCCAGGCCGTGCTCGCCCCGGAGCACCAGCCGGGCGTGCTCCAGGTCCATCAGCTCCTCGGCGGAGACGTAGACCGTGATCTTCTCGTCGTGCCGTTCGCGTCCGCTCGGCCGCCGGTTCGGCGACCGGCCGCGGCGGCGCGCCTGGGCGGGCGCCGGGGCCGGAGCGGGAGCCGGGGCGGCCGAGGCCTCCGCCGCGCGGGACCGCGGCTCCGGCTGCTCCGCGGGCTGCGCCGCCGCGTGCTCGGCGGAACCGGAGACGGAGCCCGAGCCGGAGCCCGACGCAGAGCCCGAGCCCTCCGCCGCCGCCCCGGTGTCGCTCTCACCCGCCGGAGCCGGTACCCGGCCACGGGGCGAGGAGGACTGCAGCGCCATCCCCCCGGTGGTACGGAACAGTTCGTCGGCGCCGGGCAGACTCACTCGGCGTGACACCGGGCGAGCACCTCCCTGGCGAGCTGGCGATAGGCGGCGGCACCCACGGAGTTCGACGCGTACGTCGTGATGGGCTCACCGGCGACCGTGGTCTCCGGGAAGCGCACGGTCCGGCCGATCACCGTGTGGTACACGTGGTCGTCGAAGGCCTCGACGACCCGCGCGAGCACCTCACGGCTGTGCACCGTCCGGGAGTCGTACATCGTGGCGAGGATGCCGTCGAGCTCCAGCTCGGGGTTGAGCCGCTCCTGGACCTTCTCGATCGTCTCGGTCAGCAGGGCCACACCGCGCAGCGCGAAGAACTCGCATTCCAGCGGCACGATGACCTTGTGAGCCGCCGTCAGGGCGTTCACGGTCAGCAGGCCGAGCGAGGGCTGACAGTCGATCACGATGTAGTCGTAGTCGTTCATCAGCGGCTTCAGGGCGCGCTGGAGGGTCGACTCGCGCGCGACCTCGCTGACCAACTGCACCTCGGCCGCAGACAAATCGATATTGCTGGGCAGCAGGTCCATGTTGGGCACGGCGGTCTTGAGCAGCACCTCGTCCGCCGACATGCCCCGCTCCATGAGCAGGTTGTAGACGGTGAGGTCGAGCTCCATCGGGTTCACACCGAGACCGACCGACAGGGCTCCCTGCGGGTCGAAGTCGACGAGCAGCACCCTCCGTCCGTACTCCGCGAGCGCGGCGCCCAGGTTGATGGTCGACGTGGTCTTGCCGACGCCGCCCTTCTGGTTGCACATCGCGATGATCTTCGCGGGACCGTGGTCGGTCAGCGGGCCCGGGATCGGGAAGTACGGCAGGGGCCGTCCGGTCGGGCCGATCCGCTCGCGGCGCTGACGGGCAGCGTCGGGTGCGAGGGTGGCCGCGTACTCCGGGTCGGGCTCGTACTCGGCGTCAGGGTCGTAGAAGTGCCCCTCGGGCACCTCGTCGTAGGCGGCGAAGTGGGTGGACTCTCGGCCACTCTCGTTGCCGGCCGTGGCGTTCACGTGTAGGCCGTCCATCATCTTCATCGTGTGGGCTGTCGTCACGGGCTGATGCGTCGCCTGGGTCGCGTGGTTCGCGGCGGTCGCGAACGTCCGGACGGCGACGGAGCCGACAGGGATTCCTGGCTGTCCGCCCCCGGGAGTAAATGTCGACTCATTCACAAGTCGTCTTACCTCCTTGGATGTGACCAGGAACATTTATCGATAGGTCAGCGTGGCACCATGCCGACGGTTGGCGACTCTATGGCGTGTCACCGCTCCGCAGCAACACAATCCGCCGTTCCCGGCCCGATGTGTCGGCAACCGAACACCCCTCTGTCAAGGGTGCGCAGCCATGCATCCGGACGTTTCGGGGGTGTGCGAAACGGTTAAAGGGTTACGTTCGAGGCGAGTTGCACGGGGCCCCGGACGTGGCCGGATGCGTGAGGTTGACGGCGCGGGTTGACGCGACGTCTAAGGAGCTCAGCCCAGGAGGCTGGTCAGCTCGACGTGGTCGAGGCCGTGCGCCTCGGCGACCTCCTTGTAAACGACCTTGCCGTCATGGGTGTTGAGGCCCAGGGCGAGCGCGGCGTCGCGGCGCAGCGCCTCGACCCAGCCGTTGTTCGCCAGCGACACGATGTAGGGCAGCGTGGCGTTGGTGAGGGCGTACGTGGAGGTGTTCGGCACCGCGCCCGGCATGTTGGCGACGCAGTAGAAGACCGAGTTGTGGACCTGGAAGGTCGGCTCGGCGTGGGTGGTCGGGTGCGAGTCCTCGAAGCAGCCGCCCTGGTCGATCGCGATGTCGACAAGGACACTTCCGGGCTTCATCTTGGCGACGAGCTCGTTGGTGACCAGCTTCGGGGCCTTGGCTCCCGGGATGAGGACGGCACCGATGACGAGGTCGGCCTCGACGACGGCCTTCTCCAGCTCGAAGGCGTTGGAGACGATCGTCTTCACCTTGGTGCCGAAGATCTTGTCGGCCTCGCGGAGCTTGTTGATGTCACGGTCGAGCAGGGTCACGTGGAAGCCCATGCCGACGGCGATCTGGGTGGCGTTCCAGCCGGAGACGCCGCCGCCGATGACGACGCACTCACCGGCGTGGGTGCCGGGGACGCCGCCGGGGAGCACGCCGCGGCCACCGACGGAGCGCATCAGGTGGTAGGCGCCGACCTGCGGGGCCAGCCGGCCCGCGACCTCGGACATCGGGGCGAGCAGCGGCAGGGCGCGGTTCGCGGTCTCCACCGTCTCGTAGGCGATGGCGGTGGTGCCGGACTCCAGGAGCGCGTCCGTGCACTCCTTGGAGGCGGCCAGGTGCAGGTAGGTGAAGAGGGTCTGGTCCTTGCGGAGGCGGTGGTACTCCTCCGCGATGGGCTCCTTGACCTTCAGCAGCAGGTCGGCGGTCTCCCAGACCTCGTCGGCGGTGGGCAGGATCTGCGCACCGGCCGAGACGTACTCCTCGTCCGTGATCGAGGAACCCACACCGGCGTTCTGCTCGATGAAGACCTGGTGGCCGTTGCGGACGAGCTCGTGGACACCGGCAGGGGTGATGGCCACGCGGAACTCGTTGTTCTTGACCTCGCGGGGGATGCCGACCTTCATCGTCGATCACGGTCCTTGAATCAGGGGATAACGGGGGTGCACTGCGATACATACCCGGATGTACAGGAGCACACCGGGGCAGACCGCGGTCGATCGCGGCGCACCCAGTCTAATGAAGGAGTTCCCCGTGTCTAGCCTTGCAAAGCATTAATCTTCGCCGGAAGCACTACGGATTTCGTAGGCGGAAGGCTCGCTTCCAAGGAGCCTTTCGGCCGCGGACCGGTGCAAACGGGCCGCGGCGGGGTCGCCGAGCCGGTCGAGGGTGTCGGCGAGCCGGAGCTGGAGCGCCGCCTGGAGCCGTACGTCCTGGGCGCGCCGGGCCCACTCCACCGCCTCCTCGCAGGTCCGCAGGGACTCCTCGGGCCGCCCCGCGTACTCCTGGACCCGCGCCGCCTCGCTCAACGCCCGCGCGTAGCCGGGCAGATCGGCGAGACGGCGGTAGCCCGCGGCGGCGGCGCGCCAGTTCCGCAGGGCCTCGCCGTAGCGGCCGGCGTACGTCTGCACCGCGCCGAGCCGTCCGTAGAGCCGGGCCTGGTCGGCCCGCTCGTCGCGGGCGAGGCGCTGGGCGAGGGCCCGGCCGTACCAGTCACCGGCCCGCTGCCAGTCCCCCAGCTCCTGGTAGGAACCGCCTACGGATTCCATCGCGCGGCCGATCGCGTACGGGTCGTTCGCGGCGCGTCCGGCGTCCAGGGCGGCCCGGTAGCGGGCCAGGGCGTCCTGGGTGCGGCCGGTCCTGGCGTCGAGATCGGCGAGATTGAGCAGGGCCGCGGCCCGTTCGCGGTGCAGGCCGCGCCGCTCGGCCACGTCCAGGACCAGCCGGTGCAGGCCGTAGAGCTCGGGCGCCGCGGCCTCGGCGCCCCGGTGCGCGGTCTCCGCCCTGACCAGCGCGGCGACGAGCCGGCGGGCGAGGGTGTCGAGCTCGCCGTCGGCGACGGCGAGACGGGCGGAGGCCAGCAGCACGGGCCGGCGGCTCTCCAGCCACTCCGCGGCGGCGGACACGTTCGGGAAGCGCAGGGCTCGGGGCAGTCCGGCGAGCTTCGTGCGGGCCGCGGCGTCCTCGTGCTCGGTGACCGCGCGGCAGGACTGGAGGAGCCGAACGGTCCGCTCCAGCATCCGGGCGCGGGCGAGCTGCACCTCGGCGGGCCGGTCACGCTCCTCCATCTGTTCGCGGAGAAGGGGGACGAGATGGCCGGGGAGGGCGTACTGCCCGTCCGCCTCCTCGGCGACCAGTCCCAGGGCGACGAAGCCGGCCAGAGTGGTCGCCGCGGCGGAGACGGAGCAGCCGGCCAGGGCGGAGGCGGTGTGGGCGTCGGCCCGGCCGAGCGGGGCGAGGGTGAGGTAGCGCAGTATCCGGGCGGCCGGCTGGGCGAGGGAGTCGTGGACCAGCTGGAACGCGCGGGAGAGCGGGTCGCCGGAGAGGGCGCGCAGCCGCTTGGTGAGGTCGGCGACGGAGGCCTTGGGACGGGAGGCGAGCCAGCCGCCGACGAGGACGACGGCGGCGGGCTGGCCACCGCACTCCTCCGCGAGGCTCTCGGCCGCCTGCGGGTCGACGGTCACCCGGACGGAGCCGGTGAAACCGGTGAGCATCTCGATCGCGGACTTCGGGTCGAGGCCGCCGAGGGTGCAGGGCCGGACGTCGGGGATGCCGGTGAGCGGCCCTTTGGCGACGGCGACGACGAGGGCGTCGGGGTTGTCGGGGATCAGCGGGTCGACCTGCTCGGCGTCGACGCAGTCGTCGAGGAGAAGGAGGACACGGCGGTGGGCGAGGGCCTCGCGGACCAGCTCGGTCAGCTCGTCCTCTCCCGCGCCGGGCGGTTCGGCGACGCCGAGGTCCCCAAGGAGCCCCTGGGCGGCGCGCGCGGTGGGGACGGGGTCCCCGCCGGGTTCGGTGAGCCGGGCGCGGAACACCCCGTCCGGGTAGGCGTCGGTGAGTCCGGCGACGAGCTCCTCGGCGAGCGAGGTCCGCCCCGAGCCGGGGCGCCCGGCGATCAGGAGGACGCGGGCGCGGGGAGCCTTGTGGCCGGCAAGGGTGTCGAGTCCGGTCCGTTCGATGTCGGCGTGCAGGGCCTTCAACTCGCGCTGGCGGCCGTAGAAGTTCCGCACCCCGCCCGCTACCACCGCCTGATCCGTCACGGGCCACGCTCCCGTCCACCTGCGCACGAGCCGATCCCGCGGGGGTCTCCGCACGGGCGATCCCGAGCGTAGTTCAGCGCGCCCGCCGTCCCTGGCGGAGCAGGGCGGGACAATCCCCCGATCGGATCAGCGGATGTTCAGATCAGGGGCTTGCGGCCGCCCGCCCTCGCCGGGTGCGGCCCGGCTACGCCTCGAACGGGCGCGCCGGCCACTCCGCGTCCGCGGGCCGCAGCGCGTCGACGCCCTGCCCCGCGCGCGCCGCCGCCAACGAAAGGACGCCCAGGACCAGGCAGTTGTTGTGCAGGTCGCCCGCGAGCGCGCCCCGGACCACGTCCGCGAGCGGGACCCGGGCCAGCTCCATGTCGGCCTCCTCGTCGGCGACCTCGAAGCGTTCGCCGTGCGCCTCCGACAGGTCCCGCGCCAGGAAGATGCGTACCGCCTCGTCACACCCACCGGGCGTCGTGTACACGTCGGTCAGGACCCGCCAGTCCTCGGCCTTGACGTGCGCCTCCTCGTACAGCTCGCGCTGCGCGGCGTGCAGCGGGTTCTCCCCCGGTACGTCGAGGAGGCCGGCCGGGATCTCCCAGAGCTTCTGCCGCACGGGATGCCGGTACTGCTTCACGAGCAGCACCCGGTCCTGGTCGTCGACGGCGACGACCGCGACCGACCCGGGGTGGACCTGGTAGTCGCGGCGCGCGACCGTGCCGTCGGGCATGACCACGTCGTCCGTGCGGACACTCGTCTTCCCTCCCTGGAAGGGGGTCGCCGTCGCGACGACCTGCCACTCCTGCGGGGTGTCCTGCAACTCCATGTTCGTCCTCCCACACACACGAAAGCCGGGGTACCGGCCCGGTTGAGGCCTGCGTACCCCGGCAACGTTAACTCCTCGTACTACTTGCCCGTCTTGCGCTCGACGGCCGCCTTGACCAGGCCCGCGAAGAGCGGGTGGGGGCGCGTCGGACGCGAGCGCAGCTCCGGGTGGGCCTGGGTCGCGACCAGGTAGGGGTGCACCTCGCGCGGGTACTCGACGTACTCGACGAGCTTGTTGTCCGGGGAGGTGCCCGAGAAGACGAGGCCCGCCTTCTTCTCCAGCTCCGCGCGGTAGGCGTTGTTCACCTCGTAGCGGTGGCGGTGGCGCTCGTCCACGTACGGCTGGTCGCCGTAGACCTCGCGCACGATCGAGCCCTCGGCGAGCTTCGCCGGGTAGAGACCGAGGCGCATCGTTCCGCCCAGGTCACCGGCGCCCTCGACGTACGCGAGCTGCTCCTCCATGGTCGAGATGACCGGGTGGGCGGTGCCGGCGTCGAACTCGGTGGAGTTGGCGTCCGGGATGTCGGCCAGGTTGCGGGCGGCCTCGATCACGATGCACTGCAGGCCCAGGCAGATGCCGAGCAGCGGCACCTTGTTCTCACGGGCGTACTGGATCGCGCCGATCTTGCCGTTGACACCGCGGTCGCCGAAGCCGCCGGGGATCAGGATCGCGTCGACGTCGCCGAGCTGCTTCTGCGCGCCGGCCGGGGTCTTGCAGTCGTCGGAGGTGACCCACTTGACCTTGACCCGCGCCTTGTTGGCGAAGCCGCCGGCCCGCATGGCCTCGGTGATCGAGAGGTACGCGTCGGGCAGGTCGATGTACTTGCCGACGAGCGCGACGGTGACCTCGTGCTCCGGGTTGTGGACGCGGTCGAGCAGGTCGTCCCAGGTGGACCAGTCCACGTCACGGAACGGCAGGTCCAGCTTGCGGACGACGTACGCGTCCAGGCCCTCGGTGTGCAGCACCTTCGGGATGTCGTAGATCGACTTGGCGTCGATGGCGGCGACGACGGCGGCCTCGTCCACGTCGCACATCAGCGAGATCTTGCGCTTGATGGCGGTGGGGACGTCGCGGTCGGCGCGCAGCACGATCGCGTCCGGCTGGATACCGATGTTCCGCAGGGCGGCGACGGAGTGCTGGGTCGGCTTGGTCTTCAGCTCGCCGGAGGGGCCGATGTAGGGCAGAAGCGAGATGTGCACGACGAAGACGTTGTCGCGGCCGACCTCGTGGCGGACCTGTCGGACGGTCTCCAGGAACGGCAGCGACTCGATGTCGCCGACGGTGCCGCCGACCTCGGTGATGACCACGTCGACGTCGTCGGTCGCCATGCGGCGGATCCGGGACTTGATCTCGTTGGTGATGTGCGGGATGACCTGGACGGTGTCGCCGAGGTACTCGCCGCGCCGCTCCTTGGCGATGACCTGCGAGTAGACCTGGCCGGTGGTGACGTTGGCCGAGCCGTCGAGGTCGACGTCGAGGAAGCGCTCGTAGTGACCGATGTCCAGGTCGGTCTCGGCGCCGTCGTTGGTGACGAACACCTCGCCGTGCTGGAACGGGTTCATCGTGCCGGGGTCGACGTTCAGGTACGGGTCGAGCTTCTGCATCGTGACCCGCAGGCCCCGCGCCTTGAGGAGCGCACCCAGGCTGGAGGCGGTCAGGCCCTTCCCGAGGGAGGACGCGACACCCCCGGTGACGAAGATGTGCTTGGTCGTCGTGGTTTTGGGCGGCATCGCCAAGAGGGGGCTCCCGTGGTCGCGTTCTGGAGGTGCGTTCCGGCGTGCCCTCCGGAAGAATCGGGGGGTGCCGTCGCTGCGGTTGCGGGGTCCTCGGCTGTCGCCGTTTTCCACCGGTCCACGGGGTACCAGGGTATCAGCGACATCGGGAGACCGCTTCCGGCCACACGGGGCAGTCAGGCGCGCACGGACGGCTACGCGCCTTGCGAATGCGCGGTCCGCGCCGGGGCAGGCGCGGCGTCGGACCCGGGCCGGAACGGCGTCGGGACCGGGGTAGGAGCCCGGGCAGGCGCGGCGTCAAGGGATACTCACCTGATCGGCGCAATGGCGTTACGAGAGCGCGTCGAAGCGCGTCGTATCCTGCTCGGACACTCGCCGCCGATCGTCAGCGTATGTTGACCGCTGATCTGTAGTAACCGCCCTCAGGGGTGGACGTGGCCGTTCGATCTGGAGAGAGCACGTGGCCGGGCGCATCGAGGATTACGCACTCATCGGAGACATGCAGACCGCCGCCCTGGTCTGCCGGGACGGCAGTGTCGACTGGCTCTGCCTGCCCCGCTTCGATTCGCACGCCGTCTTCGCGGGACTCCTCGGGACCGAGGAACACGGGTTCTGGCGGGTCGGTCCGGCCGGCCCCGACGGCGCTCCCCCGGCGCCCGCCGACCGCCGCGGCTACCGGGGCGACTCGCTCATCCTGGAGTCCGAGTGGGACACCCCGCGCGGCACGGTCCGGGTGACCGATTTCATGCCCCCGCGCGACGGGGCGCCGCAGCTGATCCGGATCGTGGAGGGCGTCTCGGGCCGGGTGCCCATGCGCTCCGCGCTGCGGATGCGGTTCAGCTACGGCCGTGTGGTGCCGTGGGTCCACAAGGTCGGGGACCGTACGGTCGCCGTCGCGGGCCCCGACTCGGTGTGGCTGGACACGGACGTGGAGACGCACGGCGAGGACCTGACGACGTACTCCGAATTCACCGTCACCCCCGGTGACCGGATCACGTTCACCGTGAGCTGGCAGCCCTCGCACAAGGAGGCGCCGCCGCTGCCGGACCCGGAGGGTTCCCTTGAGGCGACCGAGGACTTCTGGCGCGAGTGGGTGGAGCACTGCACGTACCACGGCCCGTACCGGGAGGCCGTGGTCCGCTCGCTGATCACCCTGAAGGCACTGACGTACGCGCCGACCGGCGGGATCGTCGCGGCGCCGACGACCTCCCTGCCGGAGGAGATCGGCGGCGTTCGGAACTGGGACTACCGCTACACCTGGCTGCGCGACGCCGCGATCACGCTGTCGTCGATGCTGCGCACCGGCTACCGCGAGGAGGCCCGTGCCTGGCGGGACTGGCTGCTGCGCGCGGTCGCCGGCGACCCGGAGAACCTGCAGATCATGTACGGGATCGCGGGAGAGCGGGAGCTCGGTGAGGCCGAGCTCGACTGGCTGCCGGGGTACGAGAACTCCGGCCCGGTCCGGGTCGGCAACGGAGCGGCCAACCAGCTCCAGCTGGACGTGTACGGCGAGGTCACCGAGGCCCTGCACCTGGCGCACATGACGGGCCTGTCCCGCAACGACTACGCCTCGCTGCTCCAGCTCAAGCTGATCCGGTACCTGGAGACGCACTGGAACGAGCCCGACGAGGGCATCTGGGAGGTGCGCGGGCCGCGCCGTCACTTCGTGCACTCCAAGGTCATGGCCTGGGTGGCGGTGGACCGCACGATCAAGCTCATCGAGTCCGGGGACGCCGACGGCCCGCTGGAGCGCTGGCGCGAGCTGCGCGACGAGATCCACCGGGACGTCTGCGAGAAGGGCTACGACAAGGAGCGGAACACCTTCACGCAGTCGTACGGCTCCAAGGAGCTGGACGCCTCGCTGCTGCTGATCCCGCAGATGGGCTTCCTGCCGCCGGACGACAAGCGGGTCATCGGCACGATCGAGGCGATCCAGCGCGAGCTGTCCACCGAGGACGGCTTCGTACTGCGCTACCCGACGGCGGGCGAGGAGGCCGGCGTGGACGGCCTGGAGGGCGACGAGGGCGCGTTCCTGGCCTGCTCGTTCTGGCTGGCCGACGACCTGGCGATGATCGGCCGGGTCGACGAGGCCCGCAAACTCTTCGAACGCCTCTTGGCCCTCCGCAACGACCTGGGCCTCCTCGCGGAGGAGTGGGACTCCCGCCTCCAGCGCCAGGTGGGCAACTTCCCCCAGGCGTTCAGCCACGTCCCCCTGATCGACACGGCCCTCCGCCTGACGGCGAGCGGGGCGTACGGGGGCTGATGCAGCGCGATGCCGCCGTCCCGCGGATTCAGTCCTGGGGCGGGTACGGGAATTCGACAGCGTCACCGAAGTAGTAGTCGTACGCCTTCTCGAGAAACGCGTACAGCTCGTCCTCGCTGGAGAAGTCGAGAATCCCCTCCGTGATGTCCTCCCACTCGACGAGCGACATCTCCCGGGTGCGGATCACCTCGGCGAATCCGTCACGCTGCGCCGCGGTCGTCTTCGAGAAGGGCCCCGGGTTGGCAAGACTTCCCTGGAGGCCCTTCTTGAGTTCTTCCGGCTCATTCATGTAGTCGGGGCCGAAGGCGCTGCCGATGAAGGACTTCGTCTTTGCGTCCATGCACGTCTCCTAGGGGTGTCGTCCCGGCTCGGGACTGGGGTACATCGTCTTGAGATCGCCCGTGCCCCGGTCATAGACGGCAAAGATGCTGCCGTCCTGGAAGTCCACGGGAAGGTGGTTCACAGAATCGTCTGCGGCCTGCGGATCGCTGGGGTCCACGTAGTAGCCCTCGAACCTGTCCGAGTGGTCTCCGGGGCCAAAAATATCCTCGATACTGGCCTCGACCTTCGGATCGCCGGATTCAAGCGCCTTCGCGCGCAGATACTCCTCGGCGCGCACATAATCCTCCGGATTCGAGAATTTTGTCGCGTAGTCACCGCAAAAATGCGGCTTGGTCCCACCGTCCGCGGTCGGCTCCTGAGTGGTGCCGGTCTCCGGGTTCACATGGTTGATGGTCCGCACGTGCCCATTGTTCTTGATGACCACGTCGTCGTTCGCGTCGGTCTTCGGCTCACCCGTGCGGTCTTTGAGGGCTTCCGTGGTCGGATGAAGGTGTCGCTGGGGCCCGTGCCCCTGCTTCTCGAGCTCGGCGATCTTCGCGTCGGTCTCGGAGATGCCCTCCGCGTCGTCGGTCTCGGCCTCGGTCTCGTCCGACTCCAGAGGCTCGACGTCCTCCGACCGGGCCTCCATGCCGTCGTCGGACTCGTCGGACTCGTCGGACTCGTCGAGACCGTCCGGCTCCGCAGGGGCGTCCGGCTCCGCGGTGTCCGGGTCGTCCCCGTCCTCCAGGTCCCCCTCCCCGTCGCCGACCTCGTCATCGTCCACCGGTGCGAGGGGCTCGTCGGAGTCGTCTGCGGCCGGGAGCTCGGGGGTTTCGGGTCGCGTGGTCTCCTCGACGTCGGTTTCTCCGTCTGCGTAGAGCTCACTCATCCCCGCCCCCCACGGCAACTACGTCGCGATCATGGCTGGTTGCATGATCACGAACTCCCTCGCCGCATCCTAGCGAGCGGCCGGGGCGCGGGTTCGAACGGGCCGGAATACGCTGAAGAGGTCCTGTCCCCCCCCAGGAAAGGGGGGCACTCCCATGGCTCCCCAGGACAGCGTTCCGCAAGCCGCGCTCGCCGGGCTCCGTGAGGATCTCGCCGGTGAGGTGTACGTGCCGGGCGACGGCGGCTACGACGAGGCGCGGAAGATCCACAACGGCATGATCGACCGGCGGCCCGCCGTCATCGCCCAGTGCGCGACGCCGGAGGACGTGTCGAACGCGGTCCTCTTCGGCCGGGAGACCGAGCTGCCCATCGCCGTGCGCGGCGGTGGACACAGCGTCGCCGGTACGTGCGTCGTCGACGGCGGCCTCGTCGTCGACCTGCGCCGGATGCACGCGGTCGTCGCCGACCCCGAGAACCTGACGGTACGGGTCGAGGGCGGCGCGACCATGAGCCATCTGGACCGCGCGACCCAGCCCTTCCACCTGGCCACCACCGGCGGCCGGGTCTCCACCACGGGCGTCGGCGGCTTCACGCTCGGCGGCGGATCGGGGTGGCTGGAGCGGAAGTTCGGGCTCGCCTGTGACAACCTCCTCGCCGCGGAGCTGATCACCGCCGAGGGCAAGCACGTGCACACGGACGCCGAGACGCACCCGGAGCTGTTCTGGGCGCTGCACGGCGGCGGCGGGAACTTCGGCGTGGCGACCTCGCTCACCCTGCGCCTGCACGAGCTTCCCGAGATGAGCTTCGCGATGCTCTTCTTCCTGCCCGAGTCGGCGCCCGAGGTGGTCCGCACCTTCCGGGAGCTCGCGGCCCGCGCCCCGGACGAGATCGGCGGCGGGGTCATCTACCTCCCGGCACCTCCCGAGCCGTTCGTCCCCGAGCACCTCGTCGGCAAGCTGCTCTGCGGCACCCTGTTCACCTGCGCCGGTCCGGTCGCCGCGGTCCGCGAGCTGTCGTCCCCGCTGATCGACCTGAAGCCCGTGATCGAGATGGTCTCCGACATCGCGTACGCGGATCTCCAGTGCATGATCGACGACCCGCCGGGCCTGCGGAACTACTGGTCGGCCGAGTATCTGGCCGAGTTCCCGGACGAGGCCGTGGACGTCTTCTGCGCCCGCGCCGAGCAGATCCCGCTGCCCACGGCCACCCAGCACGTGCTGTTCATGATGGGCGGCGCCGTGGCGAACGCTCCCGCCGACCACCCGATCCCGTGGCGCTCCTCGCCCTGGGCCGTCCACCCGTTCGCGACCTGGGAGGACCCGGCGGACGACGAGCGGGCGAGGCAGTGGGTGCGGGACGTACGGGCCGACGTGCGGCCGTGGTCGACCGGAGCCGTGTACCTGAACTTCATCGGCTCCGAGGGCGAGGACCGGGTCGTCTCGGGCTTCGGGGCCGAGAACTACCGCCGGCTCGCCGCCGTCAAGGCCGCGTACGACCCCGACAACGTGTTCCGCTTCAACCACAACATCACGCCGGCCGCGTGACTCACGACAGGGCCGCGATCACCTCCCGCGCGGCCCGCTCGCCCTCGGTGGCGCCGCCCTCCATGAAGCCCTGGAAGTCGTAGCTGCAGTGCTCGCCGCCGATGTGGACGTTGCCCTGGGCGGTGCCCTCGTACCCGGCGTACCGGTGCAGATAGCCGACCGGCCAGCAGGAGTACGCGCCCAGTGCGTACGGGTGGCGGTGCCAGGCGGAGAGCTGGGCACGCCCGCTGTACGCCTGGGAGGTCCCGGGGAAGAAGGCGTCGATGCCGCCGAGGTACCGGGTCACCAGGCTCCGTACGTACGGGTCGGACTCGGTGGAGAAGGGCCCCGCCGGTGTGAGGGCCTTGGCGAGGTTGCCGCCGCCGTACTGGATGAGGATGCCTCCCGTACCGCCCTGGATCTTCGTGGTGTCCCAGGTCTGTTGGACCTCGGTGTCGGTGAAGCAGTCACCGGCCGAGACGCCGGGCCAGGCGCCGGTACCGCGCCACGGTCGGGTGCCGAACTGCATGTTGAGCTTGGTGCAGTGGCCCATCCGGGCATCCCGCAGCAGGTTCTTCATCAGCGGGTCGAACCCTGCCTGGGTGAGGTCGAGCTGCTTGAGGATCGGCAGCGGCAGGCACAGGACGGTGTGGTCGGCGGTGACGGTGCGGGTGGCGCCTGCCTCGGTGAAGGTCAGGGTCTGGGTGCCGTCCGCGTTGGCGCGTACGGCGGTCAGGGACCAGCCCCGCCGCAGCGTGCCGGGGGCGAGGGCGCCCGCGATGGCGTTCGGGAGCTGGTCGTTGCCGCCGGTGATGTGGTAGCGCTCGTTGGACAGACCCCAGATGTTGAAGTTGCCCGGATTGGTCTGGTAGCCCATGAGCAGGACGAGGGCGAGCGAGGACTGTTCGGTGGTCTCCGCGCCGTACTCGACGTTGTACGCGACGTCGATGAACTGGCCGAGCGGCGAGGCGTGGCCGCCGGGGACCCTCGACTCGATCCACTCGTGGATGGACATGTTGTCGAGGGCGGTGCCGGTCGGCGTGGACTGGTTCCACTTCACCTCACCGGCCTCGGACAGGTCGCGGCGCAGGGACTGGTAGACGGCGTTGAAGTCCTCGTCGGCCTGGTGGCGCGGGTAGTACGTCCCGTCGAACCAGAGGACCTCCTCCGCGCCCTTGGGTCCGCCGCCCAGGAAGTCCTCGACGGGCAGGTCGAAGCGGCGGCAGAGCTCCAGCATCTTCTTGTGGCTGGTGTCGATGAGCTCGCCGCCGATCTCGGAGGTCTGCCCGTACGCCCAGTGGCTCCGCTGGGTCCACATGCGGCCGCCGACGCGGGCCGGATCTGCTTCGTACAGCGTCGGTCGGACGCCCGCGTCCTGGAGGGTGAGGGCGGCGGTGAGCCCGGAGATGCCGGCGCCGACGACGGCGACGCGGGCGGGGGTCACGGCCCGTGCCACCGCGGGCCGGGCGACGGCCGTGCCCGCGGAGACGGCGATTCCGGCCGCGGCGGCGTACTTCAGGAGGGAGCGGCGGCCGACCGGGTCGGACCTGAGCCCCCTCAACTCACTGACGGGGAGGCGCAGTCGACGGGCGTCGGCGTGCTCGGCGGCGAGGCGGTTCAGGAGGTGCATCGGATTGGTGCGTGCCATGGAGCGCTCCTGGGAGGGTGAGGGTTCAGCTCTGCGGTACGGCGGCTGGGGCGGGGGCGGTTCGCTCGTCGGCGTCGCGCTCGGCCGCGTCCTCCAGGACGATCCGGCCGATGATCTCGTAGCGCTCGGGCTGCCTGGCCTTGAGGTAGAAGCCGAGCCCCAAGCCGCCGAAGAAGACCGCGCCGACGATCCACGGGATCGCCTTGAAGAGCAGGGAGTCGGCGGCGAGCCCGGCGGCGGTCTCCATGTTCATGATCAGAAGGACGACCACGGCGGTCATCCCCAGGCCGCCGAGCAGCGGCGCGGTGAGCGTCCTGAACCAGTGGCGGTCCTCGGGGTGGTTCTTGCGGAAGTACCCGATGACGGCGAAGGAGCAGAGGGTCTGGACGATGAGGATGGCCATCGTGCCGAGGATCGCGAGCAGCGTGTAGAGGTGGATGTACGGGTCCTGGCCGGTGAGCCAGAAGCCGCCGACGAGCAGGACCGCGATGGCGCTCTGGACGTAGGAGGCGATGTAGGGAGAGCCGTGCCGGCGGTGCGTACGGCCGAGAGCCGGGTGGAGGAAGCCCTCGCGTCCGATGGCGTAGAGGTAGCGGGAGGCGCACTGGTGGAAGGCCATGCCGCAGGCGAAGGAGCCCGTGAGCAGCAGCCACTGGAAGGCGTCGACGGCCCACGCGCCGATGAAGGACTGGGTGGGGGCGAAGAACAGGTCGAGGGGCGAGGCGGAGGACGACAGCTTCACGGACCCGGCGAGCCCGTTCCCGGCGATGGTCATCCAGGAGACGTAGATGTAGAACAGGCCGACGCCGATGACGGAGACGAGGGTGGCGCGGGGGATGACGCGCTTGGGGTCGCGGGACTCCTCGCCGTACATCGCGGTGGACTCGAAGCCGACCCAGGACCAGAAGGCGAAGAAGAGACCGAGTCCGGCGGAGGCCCCGGTGAAGGCGTTGGCGGGGTTGATGGGTTCGACCGGTATGCCGTCGGGGCCGCCGCCGGCGATCAGTACGGCGGTCGCGACGGCGAACAGGACCGCGATCTCGGCGATGAGCATCACGCCGAGCGCCTTGGCGGTGAGGTTGATGTCGAAGTACGCGAGGACGGCGGTCACGGCCAGCATCGCCGCCGCGTACACGACCCACGGCAGGTCCACTCCGAGCTGGTCGGCGACCGTCGTCTTGGTGAAGTACGCGAAGACACCGACGATCGAGGCCTCGAAGACGATGTACGCGAGGACGGCGAGCATGCCGGAGGCCATGCCGGCGATCCGGCCGAGGCCGTGTGAGATGTATCCGTAGAAGGCGCCGGCGGCGGTGATGCGCTTGGCCATGGCCACGTAGCCGACGGAGAAGACGGTCAGCACAAGAGTCGCGAAGAGGTAGCCGGCGGGCGCGCCGGTGCCGTTGCCGAAGCCGACGGCGATGGGAAGGTTGCCTGTCATCGCGGTGATCGGGGCGGCGGTGGCGACGGCCATGAAGACGACGCCGACGAGGCCGACCGAGTTCGCCTTGAGGCGCTGCACCTCGGGGGTGGGGTTCTCTGCCATGGCCGGAGAGGATCCTCCGGCGTGACGTACACCACAATCGACATGCAGTCGCACAAATGGCCTGCCGGGGCGACGAGTTGTCGACGGAATGGACGAAGTGTCGGGTGCCGTGACCAGGAGGTGATGTTGCCGACACATGGACGGAGGTAGCGTCCGGCTCCATGGACAGTCAGGGCGGTATCACCGTGCAGCGGGCGCTGGAGCTGCCCGGGCTCCGCAGCGGCCTCCCGGAGGTGGTCGCCTGCGCGGACCGGCTGAACCGGACCGTGCGCTGGGTGCACGCGGGCGAGGTCCCGAACATCGCGTCGCTGCTCAAGGGCGGCGAGCTGCTGCTCACGACCGGCCTCGGGCTCGGGACCCGCCCGGCGGAGCAGCGCGCCTTCGTCCGCCGGCTGGCGGACCGGGGCATCGCGGCGCTGGTGGTGGAGCTGGGCCCGAGGTTCTCCCGCCTTCCGGGGACGATCGTCGACACGGCGCGAGCGGCGGGCCTGCCCCTGGTGCAGCTGCACCGGGAGGTCCCCTTCGTCGCGGTCACGGAGGAGATCCACACCGAGATCGTGAACGGCCACTACGCACTGCTGCGGCAGGCGGAGGAGGTCCACCGGCAGTGCACGGAGGCGCTGCTGGGCGGCGGCGGAGTGCCGCAGGTGCTGCGGATCCTGGCGGACTTCACGGCGAACCCGGTCTTCCTGGAGACGGCGGACGGCCAGCTGCTGTACGCGGCGGGTACGGAGTCGGGCGCGGCGGACCCGCTCCAGGTGTGGGACGGACTGCGCGGCCAGCGGGCGGCGCGCGAGTCGGGCCCGCCGACGGGTGCGGTGCTGGTGGACGTCCCCGGGGGCGGACCGGGCACGGGCGCGGTCCGCGCGCGCCTGGTGCTGCTGCCGGTGGACGGTCCCCTGTCCCAGGTGCACCGCATGGCGGCGGAGCGGGCGGCGGGGATCCTGGCGGTCGTCCTGATGCAGGCGCGGCAGGAGGAGGAGCTGGCGGCGCGGGGCCGGGGCGACTTCCTGACGGACCTGGCGGAGGGCCGGATCACGGCGGAGGACGCTCCGGCGCAGGCCCGGGTCCTGGGCTTCCGCCCGGGCGACGGCCCGCTCCTTCCGGTCGTGATGCGCCTGGCGTCCGAGCTGTCCCCGTCGGGCAACTGGGCGCTGCTGGCGAGGGCGGTCCTGGAGGAGCTGTCCTCGGTGGGCGTCCCGGTCCTGCTGGGCGTACGCCCGGTGGAAGGCCGGGTGCCGCTGCTGCTGGGCCTGCGCTCGGAGTCGGAGCGTACGGCGGTGGCCGACCGGGTCGCGGCGGCGCTGCGGGCGGGCGTGGAGCGGGCGGGCCTGGAACGCGGGGGCGGCCACCCGCCGGTGGTCGTGGTGGGCGTGGCGGGCAGCTGGGCGGCGGCGTCGGCGTCCCTTCGGCACGCGGCAGAGACGGCGACGGCGGCGCAGGGCCTCTCGGACCGCCCCTGGTACGACGCGCGCCGCCTGGACATCGACCTGCTGCTCTGGCGCCTGCGCGACCACCCGGACCTCGCGGCCTTCGTGGACCGGGCGATCGGCCCGCTGCGGGACCACGACCGGACCTCCCGGCCCCCGCTGCTCCCCACCCTTCAGACCTACCTGGCCCACGCGGGCCGCAAGGCGGAGACGGCCCGCGAACTCCACCTCAACCGGCAGACGCTCTACAACCGCCTGGCGCGCATCTCCGAACTCCTCGGCACGGACCTGGACGACCCCCAGACCGTCCTGGCCCTCTCCCTGGCCCTCCGAGCCAGACGCCACACGCCCTGACCCGCCGAACCACCCAGCTCACACCGGGGAGGGCCGGGCCGGTTCCCCTCGCTCCGGACCGTCGCAGCGGCGGGGCGGGGAAACCGCCCCGGCCACTGTCGCAGCGGCGGGGCGGGGGGAACCGCCCCGGCCACCGTCGCAGCGGCGGGGCCGGAGGGAACCGCCCCGGCCACCGCCTCAGCGCCGCCCCGTCAACTCGTCGTACACGCTCAGCACATGCGCGATCGTCTCGTCCTCCGTGGGCCACGTCCGCGCCTGCACCCGCCCCGCCGCCGCCAGGTCCATCCGCCGGTCCGTGTCCTCCAACAAGCCTCGCACCGCCGCCGCCAGGGCCCCCGCGTCCCCCCACGGCACCAACTCCGCCGCGTCGCCGACCAGTTCCGGCACCCCGCCCACCGCGGTCGCGACCAGCGGCACACCGAGCCGCAGCGCCTCCTGCGCCAGCAGGGCGCGGGCCTCCCAACGCGACGGCAGCACCGCCACGTCCGCCGCCGCCAGCAACTCCGCCACGTCGTCCCGGCGCCCGATCAGCCGGACCGCGAGCCCCTCGGCCTCGATCCGCCGTTGCAGCGCGGCCCGTTCGCGCCCCTCCCCCGCGATCACCAGCAGCGGCTGCGGGTCCATGTCCCGCCACTCCCGCGCCGCGTCGAGCAGCAAGTCGTAACCGCGCTCGGGCACCAGCGCACCAACCGCCATCAGCAACGGGCGGTCCACGGCCCCCAGTTCCGCCCGCGCCTTGCCGTCGTGCAGACAGACCGGCGCCCTTGACGCGGGCACCGTCACGGGCGCGAGCCGCGCGTCACGGGCCCCGCGCCGCCGCGCCCGGTCGACCAGCTCCGAGGAGGTCCCGAGGACGACGGCGGCCGCCCGCGCCGTCCTTCGTTCGAGCAGCCGCAACAGCCCACCGCGCGCCCCGTCCACGTGGTTGCGCGTGTGCCATGTCGTGACCAGCGCGGGCCCTCGCACCCCGCCCGACAGCGCGAGCGTCGCCCGCACCGAGGCGTGCAGCCCGTGGGCGTGCACGACGTCGGCGCCGATGCACGCGTTGCGGAGTTGCGCGACCGTCGCGGGGTCGTTGCGGCGCGGGACGGGCACGAAGTGCGCGCCGGCGCCGACGAAGTCGTAGGCGTGGTCGAGTTCGACGGGGGCGCACACGGTCACCCGCACGCCCCTCGCCACGAGCCCCGAGGCAAGTGATCGGACGTGAGCGCTACTGCCCGCGCTGCCGCCGCCCAGCACTTGGACCGTACGGAGCTGTGTCACGGGCCCAAGGATGCCAGTCCGTACGCACGTTCCGGCACCGAAGCCCCGTCGTGGCCGTGTCCGAGGCCTCAACTCGCCGCGCGCTATCACTCACACGGGTGAGCGCGCGAGAGTACTGACCTGGTCTCCGTACGCCGCTGCCGCGACGAGCCCGACCGCGTGGACGGTGAGTCCGAGCCGTCCGTTCTGCGCGGCGATCGCCGCGCCGATGGCGGCGCCGAGCGCGTGCGCGCCCGTGTCGCCCAGCATGGTCCGCTCGCCGAGGTCGTCGGCGAGGACGGCGGCCGCGGCGCCCATCGGCGCGGCGGCGAGCGACCCGCGCAGCAGCCCGGGCGCGCCGAGCCCGAGCACCGTCAACGCGGCGCGCCCGGGGGCGACGTCCACGAGGTTGACGAGGTGCGCGGTCCCCGCGATCACGACACCGGCCAGGACCTTGTCGACGGGCCGCTCCTTGAGCACCGCCCCGGCCACGAGCCCGGCCGCGCCGACCCCGACGAGCTTCACGACCCCGCTGGTCACCTCTCCGCCCCGCAGAGCCCCGAGATGCGCCCGAAAGCCCCGCCGCCCGTCGCCCTTCCAGTCGTCGTACGCCCCACAGGCCCCGGCGGCCAGCACGGCGAAGGCGACCGGCGGATTCCCCGTCGCCACGGCGGCGCCGAGGGCGGTGGCGGGACCGGCGTACAGGTCGACGCTCCGCCCGGCATGGTTCTCTCGCCGCCACCGCGGGTCGTCCCGCCGCCGCAGCGCCCCGTACACGGCCCGGCCGACCCCCGCGGCCAGCACGAACGCCCCGGCCCTGCCCAGCTTCCCGATCATGCGCCCCAGCGTAGGCGGCGGCCACGCGGGTGGGGCGAGCGCCCCCGAGGGCCGCCCACGGCGGGCTCCGTCAGCCCTCCGCCCGCGCCGTGGCCAAGAGCTCCTCCGCGTGGGCGCGGGCCGTCTCCGAGTCCTCCTGGCCCGCCAGCATCCTCGACAGCTCGCGGACGCGGTCCTCGCCCTCCAGGACGGTGACGCCGGAGCGGGTCACGGAGCCGTCGTTGGTCTTCTCCACCAGCAGCTGCCGGTCGGCGAAGGCCGCGACCTGCGGAAGGTGGGTGACCACGACGACCTGCGCGGTCTTGGCGAGCTTCGCCAGCCGCCGGCCGATCTCCACGGCCGCCTTGCCGCCGACGCCCGCGTCGACCTCGTCGAAGAGGTACGTCGGCACCGGGTCCGTACCCGCGAAGACGACCTCAACCGCCAGCATCACGCGGGACAACTCGCCTCCGGACGCGCCCTTCGCGATCGGCCGCGGCGGCGCGCCCGGGTGCGGGGCGAGGAGCAGCTCGACCTCGTCGGCGCCGGACGGCGAGTACGCGACCCGGCGGCCGCCGACCTCGACACCGTCGGGGTCCTCGGTCTGGCTGATGGCGAACGACACGCGCGCGTGGGGCATGGCGAGCGAGGCCAGTTCGGCGGTGACGGCGTCGGCGAACCGGGCGGCCGCCTCCGTACGCGCGTCGGTGAGCGCCTGCGCGAGGACGGACAGCTCGGCCCGCAGCGCGTCCCGCTCGGCGGTCAGTTCGCCGATCCGGTCGTCGTCGCCCTCCAGCTCGGTGAGCCGGGCCGCGCTCTCCTGCGCCCACGCCAGGACCGCGGCGACGTCCTCGCCGTACTTCCGGGTGAGCTGCGTCAGCGCCGCGCGCCGCTCCTCGACGGCCGCGAGGCGGCGCGGGTCCGCGTCCAGGTTGTCGGCGTAGCCGGCCAGTTCCCCGGCCACGTCGGCGAGCAGGATCGAGATCTCGCCCATCCGGTCCGCGAGCGAGGCGAGCGCCGGGTCGTGCGACCGTACGGCCTCCAGGGCGCGCCCGGCCCCCGCGACCAGGGTCGTCGCGTCGACGGCCTCCGGGTCCTCGGGCTGGCCCGCCAGCGCCGCGTGCGCGAGCGCGGCGGCGGAGGCGAGGGCCTCGGCGTGCCCGAGCCGCTCCGCCTCGGCGGCCAGCTCGACGTCCTCCCCGGCCAGCGGCTCGACGGCCTCGATCTCGCCGAGCCCGAAGCGCAGCAGGTCGGCCTCCTGGGCCCGCTCCCGTGCCCGGGTGGTGATCTCGTCCAGCTCGGCGACGACGGCCCGCAGCCGCCGGTACGCGTCCGTGTACGCGGCCAGCGGTACGGAGACGGCCTCGCCCGCGTACCGGTCGAGCGCCCCGCGCTGCCGGGCGGGCTTGAGCAGGCCCTGCTGGTCGGTCTGGCCGTGCACGGCGACGAGTTCGTCGGCGAGTTCGGCGAGCAGCCCGACCGGCACCGAACGCCCGCCGAGGTGGGCCCGTGAGCGCCCCTCGGCGGAGAGCGTCCGGCTGACGAGCAACGCGCCGTCGTCCAGCTCGGCGCCCGCCTCCTCGGCGCGCACGGCGACGCCCGTGCCCTCGGGCAGCGTGATCCGCCCCTCGACAACGGCCGAACCGGCGCCGATCCGCACCAGGGCGGCGTCGGCGCGCCCGCCGAGCAGCAGCCCCAGGCTCGTCACGACCATCGTCTTGCCCGCACCGGTCTCACCCGTCACCGCGGTGAAACCGGGCGACAGCTCGACCACCGCGTCGTCGATGACCCCGAGCGACCGTATCCGCATCTCCTCCAACACGGGGAAGACCTTACGAGGTCCGGCCCCACCTGTGCGACGGCCCCTGCCGGAACACGGCGAACCCGCAGGTCGGACGCGTAGCTGTCACCCGTGGGGGTGGGACGCCACGAGGGTGCCCGGCCACCTCAGTGCGGCGCGCCCCGCCACCCCGACACCGGGAGCGCGAACTTCGCCACCAGCCGGTCCGTGAACGAGGCGTGGTGCAGCCGGGCGAGCCGCACCGGCACTTCGCCCCGCCGGACCTCGACCCGCGCGCCCGCCGGGAGTTCGACCGTCCGCCGGCCGTCGCACCACAGCACGCCGTGCGGCGTGTGCGGCTCGACCTCCACCGCGAGCACCGACTCCGGCGTCGTCACGAGCGGCTTGGCGAACAGCGCGTGCGCCCCGATCGGCACCATGAGCAGCGCCTCGACCTCGGGCCAGATCACCGGCCCGCCGGCCGAGAAGGCGTACGCCGTCGAGCCGGTCGGGGTCGCGCAGATCACTCCGTCGCAGCCGAACCCGGTGACCGGCCGGCCGTCGATGGCGAGCACGACCTCCAGCATCCGCTCCGGGGAGACCTTCTGCACGGCCGCCTCGTTCAGCGCCCAGTCCCGGTGCAGCACGTCGCCGTTCTCGTACACGACGACATCGAGGGTCATGCGCTCCTCGACCTCGTACGCCCGGGTCACGACCCGGTCGACGACCTTGTCGAGGTCGTCGCGCTCGGCCTCCGCGAGGAAGCCGACCCGGCCCAGGTTGACCCCGAGCATGGGCACGCCGGACGCCCGTGAGAACTCCGAGCCGCGCAGCAGCGTCCCGTCACCGCCGAGGACGACGAGCAGCTCGCAGCCCTCCAGCGCGTCGGTGCAGGCCTCGGGCACGGTCTCCACGGACGGCGGCAGCGGCAGATCGGCCGCCTCCGCCTCCAGGACCCGGACGCCGATCCCGCTGCGAAGCAGCCCGAGGACGACGAGTTCGGCGCTGCGCACGGCGGCCGGGCGGCCTGTGTGCGCGAGCAGGAAGACAGTACGAGCACCCGTAACAGGTGCGGGTGGTGCGGTCGTTGAGCTCAACGAGGTCCCTCCGCCACGGCGCGGTCGACATCCGCCGGATCCAGCGCGGGCGCCCCTGCCCGCAGCCACAGAAAGTACTCGACGTTGCCGGAGGGGCCGGGCAGGGGGCTCGCTGTCACGCCGACCACCCCGAGCCCGAGCTCGGCCGCCTGCCGCGCCACGTTCCGTACGGTGTCCGCGCGCAGCTCGGGGCTGCGGACGACTCCGCCGGTACCGAGCCGCTCCTTGCCGACCTCGAACTGCGGCTTGACCATCAGCACGAGGTCCGCGTCGGGCGCCGTGCAGCGCACCAGGGCGGGGAGCACGAGGCCGAGCGGGATGAAGGAGAGGTCGCCGACGACCAGGTCGACGGGGGTTCCGTCGATGGCGTCGAGGGTCAGCTCGCGTACGTTCGTCCGGTCCTTGACGGTGACCCGGTCGTCGCTCTGCAGGGACCAGGCGAGCTGGCCGTAGCCGACGTCGACGGCGACGACGTGCGCGGCGCCCGCCCGGAGCAGGACGTCCGTGAAGCCGCCGGTCGACGCGCCCGCGTCCAGCGCCCGCCGCCCCTCGACCTTCAGCCCCCGCGGTACGAAGGCGGCGAACGCCCCGGCGAGCTTGTGGCCGCCGCGCGAGACGTAGTCGGGGTCGGCGTCGTCCTGGGCGACGACGATGGCCGCGGCGGTCTCGACCTGCGTGGCGGGCTTGGTCGCGACCGTCTTGCCGACGCTCACCCGCCCCGCCGCGATCAGCTGGCTGGCGTGCTCGCGCGAGCGGGCGAGCTTCCGGCGCACCAGCTCGGCGTCCAGACGGCGGCGTGCCACTCCTGCCACGTTCGGTTCAGCTCCTGAGGTCGTACGACGATGTCGGCGGTGTCGGCCCGGGACCGGGGGTCGGCCCGGGGTTCGGTCCTGGACCAGGGGCCGGACCGGGGCGGACGGCGTCGAGCGAGGTCAGCTCGTCGCGCAGTCCACGGTGTACATCCTCGTACACCTCCAGGTGTCCGTCCGCCGGGAGGCGATCGGCGTCGGCCAGCCGCTCCAGGAGCGCGTCCACGACGGCCCGGCCGGTCGGAACGCGCTCGACGCCGAGAGGCGCGGGCGCGGCGGTCTCGAAACCCGTCTCCTCGTCCGGAGCGCCGGGAGCACCAGGAGCACCGGCAGGGCCCGGATCGCTTTCCGCGTCCGCCTCCGGCGCTGCGTCCGTCACGTCGTTCATGTACCCGACGCTATCGCGAAGCTCTGGGGTACGGTCGACGGCGATGGCCACGATCGAGGAGTGCCGCAGCGCACTCGACAGACTTTCGGACAATCTCACGCGCGCCGACGGCGGTGTGCGCAGCGCCGCCGCGCTCGACCGCAGCCTGAGCTGCCACATCACGGACCTGGACACGACGTTCACCGGCCGCCTCGCGGACGGCCGGATCCGGGTCCAGGACACGGTCCCGGGCCCGCCGCCCGACAAGGCGCAGATCCGCCTGGCGATGACGGGCGACGACCTGGTGGCGATGGTGGACGGCGAGCTGAACTTCGCGAAGGCCTGGGGCTCCGGCCGGGTCAGGCTGGAGGCCGGCTTCCGCGATCTGCTGAGACTGCGCTCACTTCTGTAGCGCGGCCGGGCGCCGCTGGGCGCGCGCCTTCCGCCCCGCGGGCACGACCAGCGGCGTTCCCGTCTCCGGGTCCTCGATGACCTGGCAGCGGAGCCCGAAGACCCGCTCGACCAGCTCGGCCGTGACGACCTCGGCCGGCGGCCCCTCCGCGACGACCTCGCCGTCCCGGCAGGCGATGAGGTGGGTGGCGTACCGGGCCGCGTGGTTGAGGTCGTGGAGGACGGCGACGAGCGTCCGGCCCTGGGACTCGTGCAGCTCGGCGCACAGGTCGAGGACGTCGATCTGGTGCTGGATGTCGAGGAAGGTCGTCGGCTCGTCGAGGAGCAGCAGCGGGGTCTGCTGGGCGAGCGCCATCGCGATCCACACCCGCTGGCGCTGGCCGCCGGACAGCTCGTCGACGTACCGCTCCGCCAGCTCCGCGACCCCCGTGGACGCCATCGACTCCTGGACGATCCGCTCGTCCTCCGGCGACCACTGCCGCAGCAGACCCTGGTGCGGGTAGCGGCCCCGGGCCACCAGGTCGACGACCGTGATGCCGTCGGGCGCGACGGAGGACTGCGGCAGCAGACCGAGGGTCCTTGCGACCTTCTTGGCCGGCATGCTGTGGATGCTCTGCCCGTCGAGGAGCACCCGGCCCTCCGAGGGCTTGAGCATCCGCGAGAGGGCGCGCAGGAGGGTCGACTTGCCGCACGCGTTGGGCCCGACGATGACGGTGAACGAGTTGTCGGGGATCGCGACGGACAGCTCGCGGGCGATGACGCGCTGGTCGTAGGCGAGGGTGACCGACTCGGCGGTGAGCCGCTGGGCCTGACGGTCCATGGAGGTACTCCTGAGTGGTGTCGCGTGAGGGTCGGCCATCTGCGCCGTCTTCGTCATATGCGCCCGGCCTTGCGTTCGGTGACGAGCAGCCAGAGCAGATAGCAGCCGCCGAGGACTCCGGTGACGACTCCCACCGGCAGCTGCCGGTCGCCGAAGGCGTTGGTCGCGGTCCAGTCGGCGACGAGCAGCAGCGCGGAGCCCATGAGGGCGGAGGCGGCGAGGTTCGGGCCGGGCGAGCGGGTCAGCCGGCGGGCCAGCTGCGGGGCGCTCAGGGAGACGAAGACGATGGGCCCGGCGGCGGCGGTGGCCACGGCGACGAGCACGACGGAGGAGGCCATCAGCACGATGCGGGCCCGCTCGACCCGCACGCCGAGGGCGTACGCGGAGTCGTCGCCCATCTCCAGCATCCGTAGCGCCCGCCCGTGCCCGAGGACCAGCGGGATCAGCACGCAGCAGACGGCGAGCAGCGGCCAGAACTGCGCCCAGTCGCGCCCTTCCAGCGAGCCGGTCATCCAGACCGTGGCGCGGGTGGCGTCGACCAGGTTGGCCTTGGTGATGAGGAAGTGGATGACGGCGGTGAGCATCGCGGCCGCGCCGATCCCGACGAGGACGAGCCGGTAGCCGTGGACGCCGCGCTTCCAGGCGAGGAGGTAGATCACGGCGCCGGTGATCAGGCCTCCGACGACGGCGCCGCCCGCGGCCGCCGTGGCGCTGCCCTGGAAGAGGACGATGACGCCCAGGGCACCGACGGTGGCGCCCTGGCCGAAGCCGATGACGTCGGGGCTGCCGAGCGGGTTGCGGGAGACCGACTGGAAGACGGCTCCGCCGATGCCGAGCGCGGCGCCGACGAAGACGGCGACGAGGACGCGCGGCAGCCGCAGGTCCATGACGGCGAACTCCTGGACGGGGGTGCCGTCGCCGAGGAGGGTGGCGACGACCTCGCCGGGGGCGATGGGGAAGTCTCCGCTGCCGATCAGCACGACCCCGGCGCCGAGGGTGAGCGCGAGCAGCGCGACCACGGAGAGCGCGGCGCGGGGCTCGTACCGCACGGAGAACCCCCCGCCGGGTCGTATCGAGCGCGTGGGGGCGGCCTTGGACGTCACAGCTGGGCCATCCTCTTGCGGCGTACGAGATGGATGAAGACGGGTCCGCCGACGAGCGCGGTGACGATGCCGACCTGGAGCTCGGCGGGGCGGGCCACGAGCCGGCCGACCACGTCGGAGCCGAGGAGCAGGACGGGCGAGAGGACGGCGGCGTACGGAAGGATCCAGCGCATGTCCGGGCCGGTCAGGGCGCGTACGAGGTACGGAACCATCAGCCCGAGGAACACGATCGGCCCGCAGGCGGCGGTCGCGGCGCCGCACATCAGCGTGACGGCGACCATCGCGAGGACGCGGGTGCGGTTGAGGTTCGCGCCGAGCGCGCGGGCGGTGTCGTCGCCCATCTCCATGGCGTTGAGCGGCCGGGAGATCAGCAGGGCGAGGGCGACGCCGACGAGGATGAAGGGCGCCACGCGGCGCACGGTGTCCATGTCGGCGGAGGCGAGCGAGCCGACGGTCCAGAAGCGGAGCCGGTCGAGGGCGGCGGAGTCGAGCAGCTGGACGGCGTTGACGTACCCGTAGAGCGCGGCGGTGGCGGCGGTCCCGGCGAGCGCGAGGCGCACGGGCGTGGCGCTGCGGCTGCCGCCGAGGACGTACACGAGAACGGAGACGACGGCGGCGCCGAGGAACGCGAACCAGACGTAGGCGTCGACGTCGGTGATCCCGAGGAACGCGATCGCGGAGACGACGGCCGCGGCGGCCCCGGCGTTCACGCCGAGCAGCCCGGGCTCGGCGAGCGGGTTACGGGTGAGGCCCTGCATGACGGCCCCGGACAGCCCGAGGGCGACGCCGACCAACAGCCCGAGCAGCGTCCGGGGCACACGGACGTCATGGACGATGACGTCGTTCCCGGTACCGGTGTTCTGGAACAGCCCGTGCCAGACATCGCCGAGCGGCACCGGTTTGGCGCCGACCACGATGCTCAGGACACAGACCAGCAGCAGCACCACGACGCCCACGACCAGCCCGAACGCCCGCACGGAATGCCTGCGGCCCGTCGTCTGAGGGGTTTCGGTGGCCTCCGCGCTCGCTCGGGAGGAAGTCTCGACCAACACGAGGTTAGGTTAACCTACCCTATCTTCCCCTCCTCCCCGCGGGCCCCGCCCCTCCCCGCCGTCACATCCCCAACACCCCCAGCGCCTTCCCCGCGTCCAAGCCGCAAGCCCCCGCCCCGGCCTCCGACCACGCCGCCCCGCACAGCGCCCGCACCCCGTCCATGACGTCCACCGCGCCCCCGTCGGCGTCACCGCCCTCCAGCACCAGCGCGCCCCCACTCACCCGGGCGCGCCACCCGCCACACACGAACTCCCCACCCGTCGCCACCACATCCGGCTGCCCCACCAACAGCCCCCGCAGGTCCGCCGACACATACGTCGGCCGGTGCTCGGGCACCGCCGCCAGCAGCTGCGCCACATCCGTCACACCGGTGAACACCAACAACGAGTCGACGCCCCCGTTGAACGCCCCCTCGATGTCCGTGTCCAGCCTGTCCCCGACCACCAGCGGCCGCTCCGCCCCCGTCCGCAGCACCGTCTCCCGGTGCATCGGCGGCAGCGGCTTCCCCGCCACCTTCGGGTCCACGACACCGCCGGTGGCGATCCGTACGACCTCCACCGCCGCCCCGTTCCCCGGCCCGATCCCCCGCGCCCCCGGAATCGTCAGGTCGGTGTTCGAGGCGTACCACGGCACACCCCGCGCCACGGCGTAGCCCGCCTCCGCGAACCGCGACCACGGCATGTCCGGCCCGCCGTATCCCTGCACCACGGCCGCCAGTCCCGCCACGTCAGCCGACTCCACCGGCTCCAGGCCCCGCTCGCGCAGCGCCACCCGAAGCCCCTCCCCGCCGACGACCAACACCGGCGAACCGGCGGGCACTTCGTCGGCGATGAGGCGCGCCACCGCCTGCGCGGACGTGATGACGTCCCCGGCCTCCGCCGGCACCCCCAGTTCGGTGAGGTGCGCGGCCACCGCGTCCGGCGTCCGCAGCGCGTTGTTGGTGACGTACGCGAGATGCATCCCGCCGGCCCGGGCGGCCGCCAGCGCGTCGACGGCGTGCGGAATCGCCTCGCCGCCCGCGTACACGACACCGTCCAGGTCGAGCAGCGCCGTGTCGTACGCCTCGCTCAGCGCCGCCACACTGCCACCGGGCACCCGCCTGGGCCGCCCACCCTGACCACCGTCACCCATACCCACCACGTACTCCTCACCCGTCGGCCGACCGTCCCCGCTCCCCCGATCATCGCTCATTGCCACCGCGCACTTACGATTGCTCAATGAACACCCGTGGTCATGCGGCCGAAGACGGTCTGCGCCTGGTCCCCTTCCGGGGACTCCGCTACGTCCCCGAACGGGTCGGCAGCCTGGCCGCCGTGACCTCGCCCCCGTACGACGTCGTCGTCCGGCCCGACGGGCTCCACCACCTCGAGTCCGCCGACCCCCACAACATCGTCCGGCTGATCCTGCCGCAGGCCCTCAGCCCGGGCACCCGCCACCGCAAGGCCGCCGTCACCCTCGACCGCTGGCTCGCGGACGGCGTCCTCGCGCCCGACCCCGAGCCCGCGCTGTACGTGTACGAGCAGAGCGGCGACGGCCTCCTGCAGCGCGGCATCATCGGCGCCCTGGAACTCTCCACCCCGGCCGAGGGCATCGTCCTGCCCCACGAGGACGTCATGCCGCACGTCGTCGAGGACCGCGCCGCCCTGATGCGGACCACCGCCGCCAACCTGGAACCGCTCCTCCTCACCTACCGGGGCAACGGCAACGGAGCGGCCGACGTCATCGAACGCACCGTCCGGCGCGCCCCCCTCCTGGCCACCACGACCGAGGACGGCTTCAGCCACCGCCTCTGGGCGGTCACGGACCCGGCCGAACTCGCGCTGGTCTCCGCCGGCCTGGCCGAGCACCAGGCGCTGATCGCCGACGGCCACCACCGCTGGGCGACGTACCTCCGCCTCCGCGAGGAACACGCCCAGCCCGGCCCCTGGAACTACGGCCTCGTCCTCCTCATCGACACGGCCCGCTACCCCCTGCGCGTCCGCGCCATCCACCGCCTCCTCAACCGCCTCCCCGTGGCGGACGCCCTCGCCGCCCTCGGCGACGACTTCCGGGTCCGGACCGTCGACGCCGCCCTGCCGGAGGCCATGGAGGCCCTGGCGTCCGCCGCCTCGGACGGCAACGCCTTCCTCCTCGCCGGCGACGGCGCCTTCCACCTGGTGGACCGTCCCGACCCGGAACTCCTCGCCCGCACGATCCCGGCGGACCGCCCGCAGGCCTGGCGCACCCTGGACGCCACGGTCCTGCACGCCACGCTCCTCGACCACCTCTGGCACATCCCGGACGCCCCCGAGGACATCAGCTACATCCACGACACCGAGGCGGCCGTCGCCCAGGCGGAACGCCGGGGCGGTACGGCGGTGCTCATGCATCCCGTACGGGAGGACGTCGTACGGGACCTGGCACGGCAAGGCGTCACCATGCCCCGCAAATCGACGTCGTTCGGCCCGAAGCCGGCGACGGGCCTGGTGCTCAGAAGCCTGGCACTCGACTGAGGGCATGAAAAAGGGCGGCACCCCCGAGGGGGTGCCGCCCTTTCGCACACAATCAGTCCCGGTCGTCCCGGTCGTCCCGGTCCTCGTCGGCCTCGTCGGCCTGGTCGTCCTCGTCGGCCGGACCGGCGACGTCAGCAGAGCCGGCGTCGACTCCGTCCGCGTCCTCGTCCTCGTCCAACTCGTCGATGGCGTCGACGAACTCGACACCGTCCAGCTCGGCGAGGCGGTCGGAGGCGTCCGTGGCCCCGTCCTTGTCCGCCTCCAGCGCCTTGGCGAACCACTCACGGGCCTCGGTCTCACGACCGGCCGCGAGCAGCGCGTCCGCGTAGGCGTACCGCAGGCGCGCGGTCCACGGGTGAACGGCGGTGGACGCGAGCTCGGGGCTCTGCAGCGTCACGATGGCGGCGTCCAGCTGCCCCATGTCGCGACGGGCACCGGCGGCGACGAGCCGCATCTCGACCTGCCCGGCCTTGTCCAGCTTCTGCACCTCGGGCTCACCGGCCATGGCGAGCGCCCGCTCGGGCCGGCCCATGCCGCGCTCGCAGTCGGCCATCACGGGCCACAGCTCGACACCACCCGTCATCCGCCGCGCGGCCCGGAACTCGGCCAGCGCCTCGGAGTACTTCTGCGTGGCGTACGCGGCGAAACCGGCGGCCTCGCGGACGGCGGCGACACGCGAGGCGAGCCGCAGGGCGATACGCGAGTACGCGTAGGCCTGCTCCGGGTCCTCGTCGATCAGGTCGGCGACCATGACGAGGTTACGCGCGACATCCTCGGCGAGCCCCTTGGGCAGGCTCATGAGCTCCTGGCGCACATCGTCGTCGATCTCCTCACCGGTGACCTCCGGCGGGATCGGCAGCCGCTTGATCGGCGCCCGGTCGGGCCGGTCACGGTCGTCACGCCGCCCGTAGCCACCCCGGTTGTCGTCCCGCCCGCGGTACCCACCCCGGCTGTCGTCACGCCGGTCGTCACGACGGGGCCCACGGGCCCGGTCGTCACGACGGAAGCCACCACCGCGGTTGTCGTCACGACGGTCGTCGCGGGGACGGTCGTCCCGACGGAACGACGGACGGTCATCACGCCGGTCGTCACGGGGCCGGTCGTCACGGCGGAAGCCACCGCCACGGTTGTCGTCACGACGGTCGTCCCGACGGAACGAGGGACGCTCGTCACGACGGTCGTCACGCGGCCGGTCGTCCCGACGGAACCCACCACCGCGGTTGTCGTCACGACGGAAGGCCGGCCGCTCGTCACGACGGTCGTCACGGGGACGGTCGTCACGGCGGAAGCCACCGCCACGGTTGTCGTCACGACGGTCGTCGCGGGGACGGTCGTCCCGACGGAACGACGGACGGTCATCACGCCGGTCGTCACGCGGACGGTCGTCACGGCGGAAACCACCGCCACGGCTGTCAGGACGGTCGTCACGACGGAACGAGGGACGCTCTTCGCGGCGGTCATCGCGCCGGAAGCTACCGCCACGGTTCTCATCGCGACGGAAGCCACCGCCCCGGTCGTCACGACGGAACCCACCACCACGGTTGTCATCACGACGGTCGTCGCGGGGCCGGTCGTCACGGCGGAAGCCACCGCCACGGTTGTCATCACGACGGTCGTCGCGGGGACGGTCGTCCCGACGGAACGACGGACGGTCATCACGGCGATCGTCACGCGGACGGTCGTCACGGCGGAAGCCGCCACCACCCCGGTTGTCGTCACGACGTGGGCCACGGAAGCCGCCCCGGTCGCCACCGTCCCTGCGACGCGGCTCGCGCTCCGGACGGTCGTCGGGAGAGTTGGTGGACATCGGCGTGACTCCTGTCTTCGGGTACTGCAGTCATTCTCGCGCAGTCGGCACCCCGACGCGCTTCGGAAAGAATCAGAAAAACAAAAGGACCCTTGGTCCCAGCGTGAACGCTGGGACCAAGGGTCCTGAAAGATTGTTCGGCGGCGTCCTACTCTCCCACAGGGTCCCCCCTGCAGTACCATCGGCGCTGAAAGGCTTAGCTTCCGGGTTCGGAATGTAACCGGGCG